>JAITNG010000140.1 GCA_031290595.1 Oscillospiraceae bacterium | reverse complement strand
ACAAGCGTATACGTCTTGTTGGTGTTGACGTTGCCGTTGATGGGGTAGTTGTATTCCCCGCGCAGAACCTGCGCATCCATGTTGGCTTTTTCCGCTTCGCCGCTGCCGTTGAAAAGCAGCGGGTTGAAGATGTGCGCGGAAGCGTTGACGTAGTTCATGACGGGGCTGGCGTTCATGACGGTGCGAATACCACTGTATGCCGTGCCTTCGGAGGCTGTAGAATTGGCATTTGTGCCGCTGTGGTAGTTTATATAGCCGTTGTTGAAAGATGCTCCGGTGGCAACGCCATGGTTATACCTGGTTGCGCCGTCGGCACCGGCCTTATCGCGGGCGCTTTCTGTGACGTAGGCCGTGCTGATCCCCAACTCGCCTGCCGCCGCAGCGTCTGTGGTGATGCCCTTATCCCAGGTAACTGCACCGGGCTTCACAAACGTGCCGCGGTAATAGAGCGTTTTGCCGCCGTGCTGGGAAGGCCCGCGTCCAAGCGCGTTGTTGAAGATGCTCATGCGCAGCCCCAGCGTCGAAAGGTTTTCCGTACTGGGATCCAGATAGACGATTGCCTTGGGGCGGTTGCCGTCCACCGTTGTGCCGCCGGCATTAAACGCGCCCAAGGCTCCGTTTTCTATGTTCCCCACAGCAAGGCCATTATAAGTTGTCACGGTTGACCACCAAAAGTTTATGGCGGAGGGATCCCAAATCATCATCGTGGAGCGAATATCGCCGTTGGTGGTGTTCACCTTCACCAAGTTGGTGCTGGTGCGTTCGGCAAAACTATCGCTGGTGTTGTTCTGTCCGGCGGCGGCAAAGTTGGCATAGCCATGGTCAACATCACCACCATAGCCGGAACCCAGGGAACTGCCGTAGGTGTTGCGTCCCAAAATACGTGTAACGACGCGGACATCGGCTTTGCCGGTGGCAGTCGCGCCACTCTTATTGTTTACAGAAGGGAAAGCCCACACACCTGCCGGGTAGATCACGTTTTCTGCATACGAGTAGCCGCGGAACGTGTAGGTGTCTTCCACCCAGATGTGTACCCACGGGTTGAGCCACTTGTATTTCACCGTGAACAGGTATTCAATGGAAGAACCGGCCAGCACGTTGATGCCGCCGACTGCCCAGCTGGCGCTGCCGGTGGCCAGGTCTTTGCTCACCAGCGTGGTGGTGACGTTCCGGCCGCCCGTGACGTTGCCCTGCACGGCGACTTCGATGCTTGTGAACTCCGCCGTGAAGGCGGCGTCCGCCGCGCGTTTGTTGAGTTGCAGCGTGATGGTCGGCGTGACCGGGGTTTCGCCCGCATAGGCGGTGCTTGCAAGCCCGCCCGGGGTTTCCGGCACGCCGGAAGGCGTGGCCTTGACGATAACGCCGCCGGTGGCGGTGCTGGCAAGGTCATAGGGGCTGGCGACGGAACCGGCCACGCGCACAACTTCCGGCACCCGGAGCTGCACTTCCGGCACAGGGCGGCGCACCGCGATCACGTCCGCTTCGGGGTATTCCGCTGCCTGGGGTTCCGCCGCCTGGGCGGTGACGCCCCCCAACAGCGTGCTGACGGCCGAAGCGATGCTTTGTGCCGTGGCGAAGCTGAACTGCGCGGGCATCAAGGTCAAAAGCATCGCGCCCGTCACCAAAAGGCTGAGGATATGTTTCCTGTTTTTCATTGCGATAAACCCTCCGTTTTCCGGGCGTCCACTGTGGCGGGCGCCCTCTCTATTGGCGATGAATCCTTCCAGCGCTTGCTTCCCCCTGCGCATAGAAAAATCCTATCATACAATCTATTGTAACAGAATAGCAGTAAAAAGGCAAGCGGGCTAAATCAACAAAGATTTAGCCCGTATTTTGTGCATCTCAACCAATTCTATTCGCCTTGCGGGATCCCCAGCAGCCGCGCGGCGTTGCCCCCCAGCATGGCGGCCAGTTCGCTTTCGGAAGCCCCCAGCTGTTGCAAATAAAATATTTCATCCGCCGGGCTTGCCCAGGGCAGATCGGACCCCAAAAGCACTTTCTGCGCCCCGTGCGCCGCCAAAATGCGCTTCGCCCAGGGCGGCGGGAGTTTACGCGCACTATAAGATGTATCCAGATAGATATTTTTGCCGCAGAGCTGTTGCAGCGCTTCCTCCCAGAGCAAGTAGCCGCCAAAGTGGGCGGCCACCACCGGCGCACCCTCGAATTGGGGCAGCGCGGCGGCCAGGGCGGCGGGGGTGCAATGCACCGGGTCGGGGAGGCCAATATCCACCCCCGCATGGAACACAGTGATCAGCCCCAGCCGCGCCGCTTCGCGGTAAATGGGGAACACCCGCGGGTCATCCGCAAAGAAGCCCTGGTAATCCGGGTGCAGCTTGATCCCCTTCACCCCCGCCGCGCGGAGCCGTTGCAGTTCCTCCAGCGCATCGGGCGCATCCGGGTGGACGGAGCCAAAGCCGACCAGCCGGGGGTGGCCGAGCAGCGAAAGGGCAAAATCGTTGACCGCCCGCTGCTGGCGCGGGTTGGTGGCGATGTTCAGCACAACGGCCAAATCCACCCCTTCGGCCTCCATGACGCCCAGCAGACCGGCGGCGGTGCCGTCATAATAAGGCGCACGCGCCCCGCTGACGGGCGCAAGCTGCCCCACGGCGCGGGCGGCAATTTTTTCAGCAAAGCAATGGGTATGGAAATCGATGATCATGGCAGGAACCTTTCTGCAAATAAAATCACACCAGCGGCACGCCTTTGCCATCCACGTTTTGCATGAACTGCGGGTAGCGCGGGTCGCTGAAGACTGTTTGCCCGGCTTCGCCCTGGATGAACCAGTGCCGCAGTTCCTGCATCGCCTCCGTGGTGTGGCTGTTGTTCTTAAAGAACCAGGTGGTATCCGGCAACAGGCAGGTGGAAGCGTCGATCATGCGGTCGGGCGAAAGGTACTTGCCCTCGGTGCGGGGCAGGGTTTGCCCGTAGGGCGCGGTCGTCGCGCCGCCGGAGGAGCGGGCGGTGTCAATCAGGCCGTCGCTCTGGTAATCCCAACGCGGCGTAACAGGCATCGCCGCCTTGTTGTAACCCGCCAGCAGGGCGACCCTGACCCCGTCGGCCTGTGCATCCAGCAGCAGCTGGTTGGCATTGACCTGCACGGTATCGTGGTAATCGTCAATTGTGCGGATCAGCGTTTCGTATTCCGCTTCGCGCCCGTCGAAAAAGTACGCCTTGGCTTCGGCGTAATCCTCCGGCGGGACGAACGTCCAAATCGCAGGCAAAAACCCGAAGAGCGGCAGCAGGGTTTCATCAAAAATTTGGCGCTGGATGTGGGGCAGCACACCGTATTCAATCGGGCGGATCACTGCATCCAGCACGCCCAGGCATTGCAGGGCGTTGAGGAAGAAGGCGAACATCCCGGTGTCATCCTGCACCATATCCGCCAGGTAATTGGCCACGGCCTTGCTTTCAAGATGCGCCTTGCCGCGGAACAGATCGCCGACCAGCGTCAACCCGCCGAACGCGCCGACGCCCAGCACAAAGGCTTCCAGATCCCCGGCGCCGAACTGCGCAAGGTAGGCCATCGCGATGCAAGCGCCCTGGCTTTCGCCAAAAATCGCCACCTTGCTGTGGCCGGTCTGCGCCTTCACCGCCTGGATGAAGTCGTTGAGCTGCCGCCCTGCGTCCATGGGATCCATCCGCCAGTCGTAGGCAAAAAAGTATTCCGGCTGTTCCTTGTGATCCTGCGCCGGGTCAACCTGCCAGTGGTGCGAAATCGGCAGGACGGAATTGCCTTCGGCATCCAGCCGGGTTTCGCTGAAGATCGAATACAGCAGCGCACCCACGCCCTGGGCGACGTAACTCCAATCCAGGCGCAGCACCGCCAGGCTGAAGTCCTTCAGCAGTTCCCCGACGCCCAAAGCGACGTCGTCGGTGTTGACGAAGCGTGCGGGTCGCTCTTCCGGCGTGCCTTCATTCAAATAGATCGTGTGTCCCCAGCCGGGGACGAGGATTTCCGGCACAACGCCGCAATCGCAGGGCGCAGCCGGAGCCGCCGCCAGAACGGCCGGCATAGCCAGCCCAAGCGCCAGCGCCAGTGCCAATAGGATACTCAACACGCGTTTCATCATAAAACCCTCCCCATCTTCCAAAGCGCAAAAATACTTACCGAAAGTATAATAGTAGTATAACAGAACAGAAAGGGAAAAGAAAGCCCCTTTTGCGGAGAATTTTTGGGGAGGGGAAAGAGGGACTTGCGCTTTGCATGAAAATGGAGTATAATAAAGTATAGAAAGGGGATGTGCGCCAGGATGGATAAACAAAAAGCCCAGGAAGAAATTCAGCAGATCGCCGATTTGATTCGGCAGACCGTCCCGGTGGAGCGCATCTACCTGTTCGGTTCCTATGCCTATGGCGAACCCAACGAGAAGAGCGACTACGACTTTTTTGTGGTGATCCCGGATGGTTCTATGCGGCCTTTGGAAGCGACGCAGAAGATTCACCGGGCGATTGCACATACGCCGCTGATGACGCCGACAGATGTAATGGCGGAGCATAAATCACGCTTTGAGCAAACCAAGCGCTTCAATTCACTGGAACGCAAGGTGGAACAGGAGGGGCGGTTGCTATATGGATAATTTTGATTGGATAGAGCTGTGGATCGAAAAAGCATCCGAAGACATAAGAAGCGCGGAGGTTCTGCTGCGCGAAACCTTGCACGCAAACAGTTGTTACCATGCGCAGCAAGCCGGAGAAAAGATTTTGAAAGCCTATCTTTCCCTTTGCGATGGAAGCGCTGCATGGACGCACAATGTGGGGACGCTTTGCAAGGATTGCATGAAGTTCAACGGCGCATTCAGCGCAATCCTGGATGACGCGTCTGATCTTACGGACTATGCAACCCAGACGCGGTACCCTGGGGATGAATCCTTTAGCGAGCAAGATGCAAAGGGCGCCATCGAAAAAGCCCGCCTGATTTTTGACTTTTCCCTGCCGCGCATTCGGGCATTGGCCGAGAAAATCGCGCAAAGCAAAGAACCGCCCGTCGGCTTTGGGTTGAATACATAATCTTAAAATAAATCGCCCACCCCGCCCCGCAAGGCTGAAACAGAGCCTTTGCGGGGCGGGGAGTATTTGCCTGTTCACCCGCCGCGCCTGCACCATTGCACGGCAGCCTTGCCCTGCGCCAGAAAAATTTCCTGTTGCTCCGGCGGGAGCTGGCGGAAGACGCGGAGCAGGTCGTCCTCGCTGCGGGTGGCGGCGTTGGTGCGCCGGTAATCCAGCAGGTAATCTATGCTGACGTTGAAATAATCCGCCAGCTGCTTCAACGTCATAAAGTCGGGTTCCCGCAGATTTTGCACGTAGTTGCCCAGCGTCGAAGCCGCAATGTGCAGATTCTCCGAAAGCTGCTTTTGCGTCAGGTCGTTTTCTTCCAACAGGCTGCGCAGTATATCGCCAAACAGCATGATGCTTCACCTCCGCCTCTATTTTACAGGAGCATGTGCCGCTTGGAAAATAAATACACAAAAGGTGTTGACAAAATTCGATTTGTGTTTTATAATGGGAGATGTTACCTGGCATACAAAAAATGAGGAGGAATCCGAATGAACAACCCCGACCAAACCACCACCGTAACATTCACGACCAATGCGCAGGCAGCACCCAACAGGCCGGTCAATCAGCTCAGCACACACCGCGGCTTTCTGAAGTATATTTTGCTGACGATTGTCACCCTTGGCATCTATCACATCGTTTTCTTCAACGGCATTGCTTCGGATGTCAACACCATTGCGGGGCGCAATGACGGCAAAAAAACCATGAACTACTGGCTGCTCAGTTTGGTGATTGGCCCGCTGACGCTTGGCATTGGCTACCTTGTGTGGTATCACAAGCTCTCCAAGCGTGTCGGGAAGGAATTGCGTCGCAGGGAGCATGTGTCCACGTTCGGTTCCCACACCTTTTGGCTGTGGAACGTACTGGGTACTGCGATTGTGGTCGGCCCGTTCATTTACGTACACAAGCTCTGCGTAGCGGTCAACCGCCTGGCGAAGGATTACAACGAAAACGGCTGAACACAGGCGAAAAAACGGTCAGGGCGCGGGTGACCGCGCCCTGATAAACTTTTTGAGGTGATGAGGTGATAAAAATGCGTCGTTTGCTGCAATCCATTTTTGGCATGGGTATTCTCAAGTTGCTTGTGCGGTGCGTGTGTTTTGGCTTTGGGCTTTATGTTATTTTCGCGCTATTCAGGCATTGGGCGTCGGAACCTATAATGGAAGAAATCATAACAGGGTTGGAGGAGCTGCCCTTCCAATCAGATATAAAATATGCATTTCAATTGCTCTCGCAAGGGATGAGCTGGTCAAAAGCATTAACCAAAAGCAGTTTTGATGAAAAACTAGTGGATATTCTAAAAACAATTATTGTTGCTTTCATCATAGAATATGTTCGCAAAATTTATGGAGAACTAACAGGAATAATTAGGAAAAAGGCGAAGTTGGGGGTAGCCGTCGGGGAATTTTTGCTCACGGTTAGCATTTCGATACTTCTGGGTTTAGCGCTTTTAAAAGTACACGATTTTCTAGAAGGGACTATAAAGCAAATTGGCGCTACGATGGTAGATGTCATCATCGTGGCGGGGATTGGTTTTCTCTTTTGGCGTTTCGTTTTGCGTGGAAAGAAGAAAATAACCGGGGTACTGGAAGCAGGTGTTTCGTTGGCAAGCCAGTTGGTTACTTGGATTTGCATTGCATTGCTTCAACTTTTTATCAACAATGGCACAAAAGATAAGTTGGCAATCCTGCTTGCTGTCTGGCTGTTGGTTTGGTTTGCTTGTATGCGCGTTTTGAATTTGCTGAAAGAGTAAGGCGCGCCCTCACCCCCCCGCCCCCCGGTTCACCGCGCAGACGATGCCCAGCACTGCCGCTGTGTTGATGTTCGGGCTTATCCCCACGCCGAAGAGCATTTTGCCGGTGGGGGCTTGCACCTGGATGTAGGCCACGCCTGTGGCGTCCGCGCCGCTGCCAACCGCGTGTTCGGCGTAATCGATGAAGCGGTAGCCTTCCAGCCCCAGCTGGTTGAGCGCGTTGCACGCCGCGTTGATCGGGCCGTTGCCCTCGCCGCTGATGGTGACGGGCGCATCGCCGTTGCGTTTGACCTTGCCCTCAAAGTGGACGAAGCTCTCTTCGTTCGGGTCGGCGACTTCTGTGAAGCGGTGGGATAGCAGCGTGAAAAGCCCCTTGTATTCCGCATATTCGCGCTTGAAGATGGCGAGTACCTCTTCGGGCGAGATTTCACGCGCAACCGCATCGCAGTAGGCTTTGACCGCCGCGCCGAATTCCGGGTGCATGGCCTTGGGCAGGTGATAGCCGTAGCTCTGTTCCAGCACAAAGACCGCGCCGCCCTTGCCGGATTGGCTGTTGATGCGCACCACCGGCTCATATTGCCGCCCCACGTCCGCAGGGTCGATGGGCAGGTAGGGGATCTCCCAATGGTCGCCGCCGTTTTTGGCCATCCAGGCATGGCCTTTGTTGATGGCGTCCTGGTGGGAGCCGGAAAACGCGGTGAACACCAAATCCCCCGCATAGGGGTGGCGTTCGGGGACGCGCAGCTTCGTCACCTCTTCATAAAAGCGGCGGATGCGCCCGATGTCGCTGAAATCCAAGCCCGGATCCACCGCCTGGGTATACATGTTCATCGCCACGGTGACTATGTCGCAGTTGCCGGTGCGTTCCCCGTTGCCGAAGAGGGTGCCTTCCAGGCGTTGCGCACCGGCCAGCAGACCCAGCTCCGCCGTGGCGGTGGCGCTGCCGCGGTCGTTGTGCGGGTGCAGGCTGATGACGGCGCTCCCCCGGTTGGGCAGACGGTCGCAAAAATCCTCAATCAAATCGGCAAACTGGCTGGGCAGGCAATTTTCGACGGTGGAAGGCAGGTTGAGGATCACCGGGTTCTGCGCGGTGGCGTTCAGCTCTTCCATCACCCGGCGGCAGACCCAGACGGCGTTTTCCGGCTCGGTACCCATGTAACTTTCCGGGCTGTATTCATAGCGCAGGTTTGCCCCCGTCCGTGCGGCGTAGGCGTCGCCCAGCTGCTTGATCAGCTTCGCGCCCTCCACCGCAATATCCACAATGCCCTGCATATCGCTGCGGAACACCACCTTGCGCTGGAGCGCCGAGGTGGAATTGTAAAAATGGACGATCACGTTCTGCGCACCCTCGATGGCTTCAAATGTGCGGCGGATCAGATGCTCGCGCGCCTGCACCAGCACCTGCACGGTCACATCCGCCGGGATGTGGCCGCCGTCGATCAATGCCCGCAGGATCTCATATTCCGTTTCGGAGGCCGCAGGGAACCCGACCTCGATTTCCTTCACGCCGATTTCGCACAGGAGCTTGAACATCGCCAGCTTTTCGCTGCGGTTCATCGGGTTGACCAGCGCCTGGTTGCCGTCGCGCAAATCGACGCTGCACCAAACGGGCGCATGCTCCAGCCGCCGGTCAGGCCAGCGCCGGTCAGGCTTGGCAATGGGCTGAAACGGAATGTACTTTTTGTAGCCTTGGTTCATGGGGAAGCCTCCTTGATGAAATCTCGTCAGTCTAGTTGGGTAAAATTCTTAACTTCTACCCCGGCGTGGCCGTGCCGCGCCCTACTCGGATGCGGCCAATGGCCGTTTTGGCAACAAAACCAGCTAAATGTGCGCTTGGAAGGGCAACAATAGCGCCACCGGCGCCATCGGAGTAGGGCGCGGCATG
>JAITNG010000096.1 GCA_031290595.1 Oscillospiraceae bacterium | reverse complement strand
TTGGTGCGGACGGGGTCGGTGGCCGGTTTTTTGATCTCCTCATAGACGCGCACTTTCAGCGGTGACGAATTGGGCCATAAGGCGCCCTCATAACTTTCAAAACTTACATCGTATTCGCGGAACTGCAACGCCTGGCCGTTCGGGAAGAGCGCCGCCTTGAGCCGGGCGCGCTGGTCGGCGATCACGCGTTGGTAACGCACGTCGAGCGGGCGATCCAGATAAACATCCTGCACCGCTTTATCCAGGCGTTCAAAATCTTCATCCGACCAATATTTGTAGTTGATCAGGTTGCCGTCTGCATCTTTGTAGTAATATTCGGCGGGCAACCCCAGCAGGTAAATATCCACCCCGCCGTAATCGGCAGGTTTCAGCAGCAGCTTGGCGGGCGTGCGGGTATACGTGCCGCCGACGCTGACGCTGGAGCCGTATTGCGCGGCAAAGCCGGTGGGGGTGGCCACACGGAGGGGGTCGCCTGCCGCTTCCTGAATCTTGTTGAGCAGGTTGGCCGTCGCAAGGTCAATTTCCCTCTGCATACCGGCCGGGTCGCCGTCGTCCGTCAGGACGTCGCTGCGGTTGAGCATCGCCACTGCCTTGGCGTAGGCGTCTTCAAACTCGCTCCAGGGGGTGTAATTCGCGTTGGCCGTACCGGCTTCGTTGAGCTGCCCCAACTCATCGTCATAGCCGCCGCGCTCCGTGTCGAGCATCCAGATTTCCTGCAAATTCAACGCCTGAATATCCTGCACAACCTTGCGCAGATATTGCTTGTTGTAAAAATGCACAACCAGGTCGAGCTTTTCGGTGAAGGTGACAAGTTCCGACGTTTGCCAAAAACCTGTCCATTTCATTGCGTGCTTACGTTCAATGCGGAAGGTTGTCTGGCTGCCGTTCACCTGCGTGGGGCCGCCGATAGCGCCAAACGTACCCAGCCCGGTGTTGCCGCCGCTGAAGCCGCCAAAGTTGCCCAGCGTAGCGTTGCCGCCGCCAGCCAAAGTCGAAAAGCTCACAGGGCAATTGGAACCGTTATACTGCGAATCGGAGCCGCTCTTCCCGCTGGTCGCCGCCCCCAGTTGAATGGGCGTATTGGTGATGCTGGGATCCTGGTCGAAATAAACATGCCCCTTGGGGATGTAGTTATCCAACACGTTGCGAATCGCTGGTAGGTCATCACTGCCGTTGCCCACAGTCCAACTGTTGGAAGCCCATTTTTCCACCACGCGCATCACAAAACCCGGGAAGATGCCGTCGCCAACGAACATGCGGTCATATTGCAGCGCGTCACCGCTGTTCATCCCCCAAAGCGAGCAATACTCATGCGTTTGCGGGTCGGTGTAGTTCTTCAGGCCATTTGTCATGAACCCATAGGAAAACGCACCGTGGGCGTCGGTGCCGCCACTCATGTAAGCCATGGAAGGGATGTTGGTCAGCTCGCCCAAGGTGTTGGGCAACCACAGCACGGTGTCGCACCAGTGTTCGGACGTCGAATAATATGACGCCTTGTTGACCATCATGCTGGTGAAGGCTTCGCCGCGGCGGTTGTCGGTGTAGCAATAGTTGCTCACCGTCCAGCTGCGTTGGACGCCGCTTTTATCCTGCGTTTTGTAGGTCAGGTTCAACCGAACTACGTCGCCCGCAGTGGCGATGCCGCCTTCGCCCAAGCCGAAGCTATAGACGTCGCCGACCGTGGTGTGCTGCCGGATTTTTAAATCCAGCAAATGATCGTTGGAAACGTTCGACGCCACGATTTTGACGGAATTCGGGACGATCGTGAAACCCTGATCCTCACTCGTCAGTTGGAAGGTGAACACATTGTCCTGCGGAATCACGTTGGTGCCGAACGTGTAACCGTTCGCGTCCGCCACCATGATCCGATCCGGCACAGTGAAGCGCGTTTTGGGCGCCTCCGTTATTTTGCGCGAAATCGCCCATCCGTCCGTTCCGTCTGTCCCCGGATACCCCCAGTCTTTGGCGGAAACAACCGCCGCCAGCCCCGTTGATAGCACCGAAAACACCATCAGGGCTGCAAGAAACCCGCTAAGTCCCCTTCTCATTTTTGCTCCGTGCATTCCGATCGACCTCCATTTTGCTCATTTTGCTTTATTTGTCGTTTTGCAACCGTTCAATCGTTGCCGCCGCTTTGCCGCTTTCAGCAACGCAGGATACAGCATGGCCAATGCACATACTTTCCTGTAGTATAAAGATACTACATTTTGCAACCAATGTCAATGGAGAAATCATACTTCGTTTAATCTGCCAGAAATCGAACCCCATTTTTAGCTGTTTTGACGAAGGAAAATACAGACAGTGTATCCAATTTCTGGTTTTCACCAAAAAACGGGGGCGGCAAAAGCCACCCCCGCAGGTTCGCGCAACAAAAAAGCCTTAGCCCAACCCGAATTCGCTCTCGTAGCTGACCAGGCTGATGGTGTGAATCCCTTCCATCGCCTGGGCTTTGCTGATGGTCGCATTGGTGCGCTCGTTGAGCGTAATTTCAAGCGCAAGCTCGCTTTGCGTGCCATCCATGGTCTTGGATTTGATGCGGTATTTTGCCAGTTTTTGGAGCAGCCAGGTCACGTTCTTCTCGTATTCCGTTTCGTAGCGGATCACCAGCAAAAAGGGTTCGCTGCGGCGTTTGACCACCAGGCCAAGCACATAATACAGCACGCCCATGACCACCGTCGCCACCGCCGCAATCATATAAATCCCCGCGCCGCACATGATCCCCACGCCGATGGACCAGAACATGAAGATGGTATCGACCGGGTCCTTGACCGCCGTGCGGAAGCGCACGATGGAAAGCGCGCCCACCATGCCCAGCGAAAGCGCCAGGTTGGAAGAGATGGTGGCGATCACCATCGCGGTGATCATCCCCAGCAGCACAAGGGAAAAAGCGAAGCTCTTGGAAAATATGACCCCCCGGAAGGTGATGCGGTAGATCACCAAGATCAACAGCCCGATGAGGAACGAGGTAACCAGCGCCAGCGCCATGCTCCCGACGGAAATGCTGGTCAGTTGTTCAAGCGCCTTTTTCTTGATCAAATCGCTGATGGCAAGGGTTTGGATGAGCGGCATGTCGGTTCTCCAATCAATTTTAATATGTTTATATTATAGAAAGCGTTGGCACAGCAGGAACTTGGAAATCGCGCTGACCTGTAGGCTGGCGCATTCAAGGGCGCGGCGCACGGTATCGGGCAGAGCTTCGTCGTATTTGACTTCCAGAATCGTGCGGCCGCCGGGGAACACGGGGACGGTGGGCAGCTTGGGGTTGAGGAAATCCAGGCGATACAGCCCGCTGTGCAGGTTGCGGTCAATCGTGACGCGGACGTCGCGGAACAAAAAGGGGCGGCGCGTGTAATCCACCACGACCCGCGGCCGCAACAACCGCAGCTGCGCCTGGGTATAGAAGCGGTGCAGCAGCGGGTCATCGCTGCCGCGCAGGGATATGTAATCCCCCGCCCCCATCTGCGCGGCCTGTTCCAGGCGCAGCGGGGCGGATAGCTTGCGCGTCATCTTCCCCAGCTTCTGCTTGCTTTCCAGCACAATGTGCGAAGGGTCAAGGTCATAATAGCGGATGCGGAATTTTTCGCGCATTTCAACGCCTTCCTCCTTGTCGCGCAAAGCGGTGCGGAAGGAATCGTCAAAATAAAGGCTGCGGATGTGGTACGTGCCGTCCGCCCCGGCGTGGGAATCCCGCCCGGCAACCACCCCCAGCCGCGCCAGGAGCATCGCCTCCCCCGCAGTGCTGATGAAATATTTATTCTCATAGCGCAGGTTGTCCAGCAAGATCACGCCCCTTTCATGCCTACTAGTATACCCCTGATTTCTGTGGATCGCATGAACATAAAATAACGATATTATAAATATTATCAGCTTTTTCAGTAAAAAGCAAGAGGAACCTGCAATTTTTTCATCTTATTTCCGCTTATTTGTGCAGCATATCCCGCTTATTTTCCCCCGCTGCAAACAGCAGCGCCCGCAGCCCCGGCGCATCGCCCTGTTCCATGGCGGTTTTGATTGCGCTCAGGTCGTCGATATATTGCCCCAGGCAGGCGGCGGTACAGCCGCAGTTATCCAGCAGCAGCTCCGTCCAGGCGTCGGCGTTGATGTCGGCCACGCGGGTGCAGTCGCGGAACGCACCGGCGGTGAAGGCGGGGGTCATGCCCTGCTGCGGGTGCAGGCAAAGCCCTGCGGCGGCAATGTGCATCAAATCGCTGGTGTAGGCAATGAGGGAATCATGCGCAGCGGGCGGGCAGACGCTCAGCCGCGTCGCGCCGATGTGGGAAGCCAGCTCCTTCATCGTGGCAACCCCGGCCTCGCTGCTGCGCGGCAGGGGCGTGATGATGAAACCGGAGTTGCGGTAGAGCGCCGCATCGGCGTTTTCAAAGCCGTCGCGCTCCTTCCCCGCCATGGGGTGCACGCCCACATAATCAATGCCGGGCGGCAGCAGGGGTTCGATTTTTTGATACAGCGGGGTCTTCACGCCACAAATATCCCCCGCCAGGCAGCCGGGTTTTAGATGCTGCGCGTGTTCGGCCAAAAGTGCGGGGATGTGATGGGCATAGACGCAAAACAGAAGCAAATCGGCCTGCGCCATCACCTCCCCGGGGTCGGTGAAAGCCCGATGCACCGCCCCGGCGGATTCCGCACGGCGGCAAACAAGCGCATCGCTGTCGGCCCCAAGCAGCGTAGCCCGCCGGAACCCCCGCAGCGCATAGGCCAGCGAAGCCCCCATCAGCCCCAGGCCGATGATGCCGACTGTATAATTTTTGTTTTGCATAAGTAGGCGACCCCGTTTCGGTTTGTTCTTTATCAGGAGGCTAGTATAACGGATTTCCGGGGAAAAGTCAAGGCCTGGGCGCTTTCTCACGCGCCCAGGCCTGTTTTTTATGCAAACCGTCAGTCGTCAACCGCAGACGGCGCCACTTTTTCCTGCAACGCAGCCGTGCGCTCCTGCAACTCCTGCAAAATCGCCTGCACCCCCTTCACCGGCTGTGCGGCGTTCTCCGTTGGGGCTGCTGCGGGTTCTTCTTCCTGCGCGAAGGTTG
>JAITNG010000077.1 GCA_031290595.1 Oscillospiraceae bacterium | reverse complement strand
CAATGCAAATGAAGATGTACGTTTTTGAATTGCGGAATCGCATGAATTGAGATATAGCATCAATCGCAAAACAGCACAAAAAAAAGGGGAGGCCGTTATTCGGCTTCCCCTTTGATTTGTGTGATTTCTTTGCCCGTCAGTTCCCGCCATTGCCCTGCCGGGAGCATCCCCAGCTTTAGCGGGCCGATGGCTGTGCGCTTGAGCCTGGAAACTTCCAGCCCCAGCGCTTCGCACATGCGGCGGATCTGCCGGTTGCGGCCTTCGCGCAGCGTGAATTCCAGCACCGTGCGCCCCGGCTCTGTCGTCAGTTCCCGCAGTTCCACCGGCAGCGTGGGTTTCCCATCCAGCACCACGCCGTCGGCCAGCGCCGCCAGCTGCTCGGGCGTCACCGCGTTCTTGAGCGTCACGCGGTATACCTTTGGGATGTGCTTGGAAGGGTGGGTCAGCGCGTTGGCCAGTGCGCCGTCGTTGGTCATCAGCAACAGGCCTTCGGAGTCCTTATCCAGCCGCCCGACGGGGAACAGCCGCTCCGGCCGGTCGGTGATCAGCTCCGCAACGCTGCGCCGGGCGTGGCGGTCGTCCATCGTGGTGACGAAGCCCCGCGGCTTGTGGAGCAGTAGGTAGACCAGCTTTTCCCGCGTTTCGCCCAGGCGCTGGCCGTCCACGGTGACGGCGTCCTTTTTGGGGCGGACACTCTGCCCCAACGTGGCCGGGCGGCCGTTGATGGCCACGCGGCCGTCGAGTATCATTTCCTCCGCCTTCCGGCGGGAAGCTACGCCGCACTGTGCCATGTGCTTTTGCAGCCGAATGGAGTCCGATTCCGGCATGAAGTACCTCAGTTCTATTGTTTATGATTTGTTCAGTCGTTCCCTGATCTTCGCCCAAAGCCCCTTTTTGACCGGGGTTGGGGCGGCGGGGCGCACTTCCACTGTGGAAAGCACCGTCAGCGGCACTTCGGCCAGCAGGGTGTTGCCGTCGTAGTAGCGCACCGTCCCCGCCACGCGCCCCTGGGGCAGGGGAGCGTACTCGAAGGGGCGCAGGAGCAGTTGCCGCCGCAGGTTCTTGGGGGACGCTCGCAAAAGTGCGGTTGGCGCCATCAAAAAGCCCAGGCGGGCGGTCGTCGTTTTGCCGCCGGTGACTGGGAGGGCAAAGGTGCTGCCCGCTTCATCAAGCGGATAGGTTTCATAACAGGCAAAGCCGTAGTCGTAGAGCTTGCGGTGGTCTTCCCAGTCGTTGGGCGCGTTGAGCGTCACGGCAATCAGCGTGACCCCGCTGCGCGTGCAGGCGGAAACCAGGCAGCGCCCGCTCTTTTTTGTGTAGCCGGTTTTGAGGCCGACGGTGCCTTCCACCAGGCTTAGGAGCCGGTTGTGGTTGTGCAGCACCCGGGGGTAGGGCGGGTTGCCGTAGGAAACGCGGATCTGCGTTTGCCCGCAGATTCCGCGGAACAGGGCGTTGCGCAACGCTTCGCGCCCCAGCAGCGCCATGTCGTAGGCCGTGGAGCAATGCCCTTGGGTATCCAGCCCCGAAGGGGTGATGAAGTTTGTGCGCGTCATGCCGATTTGCGTTGCGCGGGCGTTCATACGCAGGGCAAACGCCTGTTGCGAACCCGCAAGGTGAATCGCCGCCGCGTTGGCCGCATCGTTGCCGCTGCTGAGTAGCATCCCGCAAGCCAGGGTGTAGCGGGTCACCAGGTCGCCCGCCCGCAGCCCCATCGATGTGCCTTCCACCGTGACCATCTCCGCCGTGGCGGTCAGCTGCACTTCGGGGTCGCCCGCTTCAAGCAGCAGCAGCGCCGTCATGATCTTGGTGGTGCTGGCCATCGGCGCCTGGGTATCGGCGGCCTTGGCAAAGAGCAGCGCCGCATCCGCCGCGTCAATCAGCACGGCGTGACGGGCGGAAACAGCCGGTTCTGCCGGCGCTTTCGGCGCTTGTGCAGCCCCCGCCGGGCGCAGCCCTGCGGCCAGCGCCAACGCCAAAACGAGCGCCGCGCAGCGCCTAAAATTCCTGCGGATCATGCACACCACCTGCTTTCTATCAATACAAAGCAATGGTATGCGCCTGTCCGGCAAAAGATTACAGGTTTACACGTTGATTTCCGCTTGCGCCGCCGCAACGGCTGCGTCAACCGGGTCTTCTTCGCCCTTCTTTTTGCTCATCAGCTTATCCACGGTATCCGTCAGTTTGGTGACGAGATCCGGCACAGCGCCAATCAGCCGCTCCGCCGCAGTTTCGGAACCCGTGACGTATTTGATTGTGACGTCGCCCCCGCGCACGACCAAAAAGGCCACCGGACTGATCGTCACGCCCGCGCCGCCGCCGCCGCCAAAGAGTTCCTGGTTGTTTTTGGAAGGGAAATCGGAACCGCCGGAAGCGAAGCCATAGCTGACTTTGGAAACGGGGATCACCAGCACCTCGCCAAGCTGAATCGGCTCGCCGATGATGGTGCTGACGTCCACCAGCTCCCGCATTTTTTCGATGGAGGTACCCAGGACGCCCGATGCTGTTTTTTCTTTCATTGCCGTGTTCTCCTCTTATGTAGAATTGTGATTAGGTTGATGAAGTTTGTTTGGCGGGTTTCGCTTTGGGCGGTTTTGCGCCCTTCAGGAATCGCAGCAACACGCGCAGAACCAAACGCACGGCCAGCGCCAACACGGCCAGGAGCAGGGTGCTGGGGGTGATGGCCAGCGTCGCGCCGCACTGCACCTGCTTTTTATCCCACCCGGTGAAGTCGGGGTGAATGTCGATCCTGTGGCGGCAGCGTCTGCTGATGCGCACGTGACTGCTCAAATACCCAAGGGAAGAAAAGGCCGCCGCACTGGTTTTTCCGTATTTTTCGGCAAGTTCGGCGGGTTCGCCGCCGGTGACGACGATCTGCAAATCAAAGCGCCGCACCCGGATGGAGCGCCCCACGCCGTGGCCGAACTTTTGCAGCACGTTCGCCAGCTCCCGCAGCAGCGCAAGGAACCCCTGTATGCCCTGGTATTCATAGAACCGCGCAACTGCGCCCGGTTCCTTTTTGACCTCTTGTTTGGGCTTTTCCTCTTCTTTCTTTTCCGGCTCCGCCTTTTTTTTCTTCTTCTTTTTTGGCTTTTTGGCGGGCTGGGGGAAGAGCGCAAAGCGCAGGAACAGCCAGCGCGCCCGTGCGGTCAGGCCGTCGCTGTAATCCGCCGTGACCACCACCGGGATGCGCAGCAGTAGCCACAAAAGGGCGATCACGCCCAAAAAGATTGCCAAGCCCAGCATGTGCGCACCTCCTGTTAGTTTTCTGTGATTTCTGCCGGTAGCGCCTCCGCTGCCGGTTCTTCCGGCGGCAGGGGCGGGAGGTCGTCCAGGGATTCCAGGCAGAAGCATTTGAGGAACTCTTCCGTTGTGCCGTAGATCAGCGGTCTGCCGGGCAGATCCAGCCGCCCGCGCTCTTCCATCAATCCCTTTTGGCATAGGCTTGAAACCATGTGGTGGCAATCGACGCCGCGCACTTGCTCAATGTAAGCCTTCGTCACCGGCTGGTGGTACGCCACCACCGCAAGCACCTCAAAGGCGGCGGGCGAAAGGGGCGTATTGCTTTTGAGCGTCAGCGCCGCGCGGATGCAATCGGAAAACTGCGGGCGCGTGCAAAGCTGGAGCATGTCCGCCATCCGCACAAGGCTCAGGCCGCTGCCGCGCTCTTCCAGGCCTGTGGCCAGGGCATCCGCCAGCGCGTTGGCCTGTGTTTCATCGACCCCCAGGGCTTCGGCCAGGCGCGTTAATTCCAATGGCTCCCCGGAAGCAAACAGGATTGCTTCGGCTGCCGCCTCCAGTTCATTCATCCTCAATTTCCCGCCACTCCTCTTCCTTTGTCTGCATTTCCAGCACAGCGGCCGATCCCCCGCCGAACACCGTCACGCGCTTGGCCTTGACCAGCGAAAGCACCGCCAAAAAGGTCGCCACCATTTCGGATCGGGAGCCGGATTCTTCCAGCAGCGTGTGCAGGGGGGCTTGCCTGCGACTGCGCAGGCGGTCAAAAACAAAGGCGTAGCGCGAAACCACGGAAACAATGTGGTGCGCAAGGATCCCCGAAAAGGCCTCGACCGGGGGCGGCAAGCGCCGTTTGCCCTTCCCGATGGCCGCAAGATAGGCCTGGTAAAGCACGTCCGCCGGGTGGCTGCGCTGGTAGTGCATGTCAGCTTCCACGGGCAGCGGCGGGCGGCTGAGGTAATTGAAGCCGTTGGCGTGTTCGGCCAGGATCCCGGCCAGGCGCTGGCAGTCGTGGTATTCCAGCAGCTCCTGCCGCAACTCTTCGGCCAGCTCCTCGGCTTCCCCGTGCCGGGGCAGCAGCGCCGCTGTTTTGATGAAGATCAGCCGGGCGGCCATTTCGAGGAATTCGGCGGTGACTTCAAGCCGCGCATCGTGCATCTGCCTGATGCAGACCAGGTATTGTTCAATGAGCGAAAAGATAGAAACATCATGGATGCTGACCTTGTGCTGCCCCACCAGGTGGAGCAAAAGATCCATCGGCCCTTCAAAGGCCGCGAGCTTGAACTGCAAGGCTTCCATTTCGTCCCCCCTTATTGATAGAAGGCGGGCGGCAGGGAAGCATCCGGGCGGAAGGGCAGCCCGGTGAGGAAGTTGATGCCGCTTTCGACCCCGCCGGCGAGCCATTGCAGCGGCGCCGTGAGGACGCCGAACAGCAGCAGCGCAAGTAGTCCGTAGCGGATATAGGTTTCGTATTGCATGATCTTATACCAGATGCGGGCGGGCAAAAATGCCGTCAACAGCCGCGAGCCATCCAGCGGCGGGATGGGCAGCAGGTTGAACACCGCCAGGCTGATGTTGATGAACGCGGCGAAATAAAAGAAGTTTGCCACCAACCCCAGTGCATCCAGACCCGTGTCGCTCAGGTTCCCGGCAAACAGCAGCTTATAGGCGATATAACGAACCAGGTTTTTTGCAAAGGAGCAGACCGTCGCCATCAGGAGGTTGGAAACCGGCCCTGCCAGGGCGGTCAGCGCCATATCGCGCTGGGGCTTGCGGAAGTTGCGGACGTTGACCGGCACGGGCTTGGCGTAGCCGAAGCCGACCACGAGGATCAGCAGCGCGCCGATCCAGTCGATGTGCTTGAGCGGGTTGAGCGTCAGGCGGCCATGCATCCAGCCGGTGTCGTCCCCCAGCTTTTTGGCCATCCAGGCGTGCGCCGCCTCATGCACGGGCATGGTCAAGAACACCACAAACGCCACCGCCGCCAGGCGCAGCAGAAAATCCCCGGCATTGATACCGCCGCCGTGCAAAAGACTGAAGAGCATGGTTTTCCCCTTCCGTTCTGGTTTCATATCTTATATAATACCCGAAATCGCAGATTCTGTCAAGCCGGAACAGCGGCACGCGCAAAAAAAACAAAAAAGTTTTTGTTCTTCTTGCAGGAATTCCGCGCCGGGCTGCGTATATCTTGGTGGAAAAGGGGGGATCGCTTTGGAAATCCGTGAAACATCGGAAGAATTGGAGCATCGGTTCCTTGCCGAAAGGGCGGCGTTTGCCGATCAATCGCGTGGCAGGTTGCGTGCGGAAGCGCCCTGCGCCATCCGCACGGCCTTTCAGCGTGACCGCGACCGCATTTTGCACTGCTCGTCCTTCCGGCGGCTCAAGCACAAGACCCAGGTGTTCCTTTCGCCCGCTGGGGATCATTACCGCACCCGCCTGACGCACACGCTTGAAGTTGCGCAGATTGCGCGGACGATTGCCCGTGCGCTGCGGCTCAACGAAGACCTGACCGAAGCCGTTGCCCTGGGGCATGACCTTGGCCACACGCCCTTTGGCCATGCGGGGGAACGGGCGCTCCAGCAGGTGCTGCCCGGCGGCTTCTTCCACTATGCCCAAAGCCTGCGCGTGGTGGATTGCCTTGAAAAAGACGGCCGGGGGCTGAACCTGACCCACGAAACCCGCGACGGCATCGAGCGCCACACCGGCGGTGCGCCCGCTTGCACGCTCGAAGGCCAAATCGTCCGTTTGGCCGATAAGATCGCTTACATCAACCACGATATTGACGACGCGCAGCACGCGGGCGTCCTGCGCGAAGAGGAGATCCCTTCCTCTATCCGCGCGGCGCTGGGCGGCACAAAATCTGCGCGGATCAACACGCTCGTGCTTTCCTGCGTCGAATGCAGCGCTGTTGCACCGGGGATTACCCTGGGGGGCGAAACGAAGGCTGCCTTTGATTTCCTCCACAGCTTCATGTTTGAGCAGGTCTACACCAACCCCGTCTGCAAGAGCGAGGAAGGCAAAGCCATCGACATGGTGGTCTGGCTCTACCAATACTTCACCGCAAAGCCGGAGCAGCTGCCGGAAGAATACCGGCGCATCCGCGAAGAAGAGGGCTGCGAACGCGCCGCCGCCGATTACATCGCGGGCATGACCGACCGCTTCGCCGTGAAAACCTTTGAAGAATGCTTCATCCCCCACGCCTGGGCAAGAATTTAGGCGGCTGTGCCGCAAGTGCAGAAAAGTTTGATCTGGTTCAATTTGAAAGCGCCACAGGCGAGGGGGGAGGTGAATGTTCTGCAAATTCCTGATTCTTTTTTAGAGGAACTCCGCGCACGCGCAGATATTGAGCAGTTGATTTCGCCCTATGTGCAGCTGCGGCGCAGCGGGCGGGCGCTGATGGGGCTTTGCCCCTTCCACAATGAGCGCACGGCCTCTTTTGCCGTTTACCCGGATACCAATTCCTTCTTCTGCTTTGGCTGCGGCGCGGGGGGCGATGCGATCTCCTTTTTGATGCGCATGGAACGCCTGGATTACATAGAGGCGGTCAAAACACTGAGCCAGCGCCTGGGGATGCAGCTGCCGGAAGATCAATATGACGACAGCCTGGCCAAGCGCCGCCAGCGCATCCTTGCCGCCAACCGCGAGGCCGCCCGGTTTTATCACGCGCAGCTCAGTCAGCCCCAGGGCAGGGCGGGGCTGGAATACTGGCAGGGGCGCGGCCTCAGCCCCAAAACCATCCAGCGCTTTGGCCTGGGCTACGCGCCCAACGGCTTTGGCTGCTTGCTTGACCACATGCGCGGCAAGGGCTACGATGTGGACGAGCTGCTGGCGGCCAACCTGGTGCGCAAGGGCGAAAAGAACGGGCGGGCATTCCTGGCGGATAATTTTTGGAACCGCGTGATGGTGCCGATCCTGGATCTGCGCGGCAACGTGGTGGCCTTCGGCGGGCGGGTTCTGGATGACAGCAAGCCCAAGTATATCAATACATCCGATACGTTGGCATACAAAAAGGGGCATGATATTTTCGCCCTGAACCTGGCCAAGAACACCACGCACGAACAGCTGATTTTGGCTGAAGGATACATGGATGTGATTGCGCTGCACCAGGCAGGGTTCGTCAACGCCGTGGCTTGCCTTGGCACTGCGCTGACGCGGGAACAGGCGCAGCTGCTCGCCCGCTACGCCAAAGAGGTGGTGCTGGCCTATGACGCGGACGAGGCGGGGCAAGCGGCTACGCGCAAGGCGCTGGGGATCCTGGGGCAGACGACGCTGCGTTTGCGCGTGCTGCGCCTGAGCGGCGGCAAGGATCCCGATGAGATCATCCGCAGCTATGGCGCTGAAAAGTTCCGTTCGCTCCTGGAAGGCTCCGCCAACAGCCTGGAATACCGCTTGCTGACCGCGCGGGGCGCGCTCGACCTGGAATCGCCGGACGGCAAGGCCGCTTACCTCAAAGAGGCGGTGAAGCTCCTGGCGGCCTATGCGGGGGCGATGGAGCAGGATATTTACGCTTCCCGCCTGGGCGAAGAGCTTTCGGTCGATAAAAACGCCATCCTGTTGCAGGTGAAGCAAGCCGCAAAGCGGGACGAGCGGAAGGAAACGCTGCAAAAGTTCAGCCACATGATGCGCTTGCAGCCGGAAGCCGTGGTCAAGCTGGATCCGCAGCGGGGGCTGCACCCCGCAGCGGCAGCAGCTGAAGAACGTCTGTTGGGGCTGCTCCAGTTGCACCCGGATTTTTATGCCAGGCTGCGGGAAACACTACAGGCGGAGGATTTTGTGACCCCCTTCAATCGGCGGATGGCGGAAATCCTGTTTGGCCGACTGGAAGAGGGCAGGGGAATCGAGCCGGAGCTGCTATCCGGCTGCATGAACCAGGCCGAACTCAGCGAGGCCATGCGGATGCGGCAGCACCAGGCGGCGCTGGAAAACCCGCTCCAGGAATGCCTGGATAGCGCACAGCGGCTGCTGGCAGAAAAAGCGGATGCAGGAAAACCGGGGAATCCGGCGGCGGTGGATAACGACACATACCTTGCCCTGTTTGAGGGTTTACGCACGGGCCAGTAAAAGTTTATTGTTTGGAGAGGGGACCCCATATGGAAGAGAAAAAGAATTCCGTGAAGGCGCTGATTGAAAAAGGCGCCGGCACCGGCAAGCTGACCACGCAGGAAATCGACGCGGTGATTGTGGAACAGGGGCTGGATATTGAGGAACTGGACAGGCTCTATGAAACACTGGAAAAGCAGGGCGTTGAAATCATTGACGACTTTGCCGATCTGACGCTGGATTTTGACCTGGAGCCGCCGAAGGAAACCGAACTCGGCCTACCGCTGGACGACAAGAACCAGCTGCTCGACGACCCGGTGAAGGTCTACCTCAAGGAGATTGGCCGGGTGCCGCTGCTGACCCCGGAAGAGGAAATTGAGCTGGCGATCCGCATCGGCGACGACGATAGCTACGCCAAAAAGCGCCTTGCCGAAGCGAACCTTCGCCTGGTGGTGAGCATCGCCAAGCGCTACGTTGGCCGCGGGATGCAGTTCCTCGACTTGATCCAGGAAGGGAACCTGGGGCTGATCAAGGCGGTGGATAAGTTTGATTACACCAAGGGCTTCAAATTTTCCACCTACGCCACCTGGTGGATCCGCCAGGCCATCACCCGGGCGATAGCCGACCAGGCGCGCACGATCCGCATCCCCGTCCATATGGTGGAAACCATCAACAAGGTCAAAAAGGCGAATTCCCAGCTGCTGCACGAAAACGGCCGCGACCCGACGGTGGAAGAAATCGCCGCGCATTTGGAGATGGAAGTGACGCGTGTGCGCGAAATCCTCCGCGTGGCGCAGGAACCCGTCAGCCTCGAAACGCCCATCGGCGAAGAGGAAGACAGCCTCCTGGGCGATTTCATCCCCGATGAAGATGCGCCCGCCCCGGCGGATAAAGCCTCCATGCTGCTGCTCAAAGAACAGCTTGGCGACGTGCTGAAAACCCTGACCACGCGGGAAGAAAAGGTGCTTGCCATGCGCTTTGGCCTGGAAGACGGCCACCCCCACACCCTGGAAGAGGTGGGCAAGGAATTCAACGTCACCCGCGAGCGCATCCGGCAAATTGAAGCCAAGGCGCTGCGCAAGCTCCGCCACCCCAGCCGCAGCAAGCGGCTCAAGGACTTTTTGGATTGACCGGCAAAATAAAAACAACGTGCGGGGTACCGAATGGTACCCCGCACGTTGTTCATATTGCCAGCTTTGTTTTTATGCGATCCACCTCGCTGGTGACGCTGAGGTTTGCGCCGTGCGCCGCCAGGGTTTGCAGGAAGCTGGTTTCGATTGCCGTTTCATCGTGATCCATCGTGAAGATGATGCTTGTTTCGGTTTGATCAGAAACCAGGGCGCAGATGTGATGCTTCTTTGGCATACAGCTGATCACGAGTTCCGTTTGCGCCACATGCGGCTGCATGGAGGGCGGAAGGTTCACCGAACCCAGGTTGGTCAGCGTGCAGGTGAAGGATTTTTGGCCGAGCAGCTGGAAGCCGATGCGCATGAGCGGCTTTTTCAGCGCAAAGGGGACAAAGTGCAGCGCCTTCGAGTTGGCAAGGGCGGTGTTTTGGTTGAGCAGGCGCTGGAGCTTATCGCGGGTTGTCCCTTCTTTGATCTTCCCCCGCAGTTCTTGCGCAACGTCTTCAAAAGAATAGCGTTTGTTTTGCGCGGGGAGGAAGCCGACATTGGTGAAGAGCGAAAAGTTGCGCAGGGTTTCGCTTGGGTATTTGCCGCGCAGCGAAACGGGTATATCCACCACAATGGGCTTGCGCAAAGGCTTTGGCGCGTTGACATAGAGCGCGTAAAAATAGACCGCCGTCAGGTATTCCGTGACGGAAAGCCCGCGTGCCTTGGCCAGCGCCCGGAGTTCTTCGGTGGCCATGCGCCCGGTGACGACGCG
>JAITNG010000071.1 GCA_031290595.1 Oscillospiraceae bacterium | reverse complement strand
AGATGCGGAACAGCATTAGTCCGTCAAATTTTGTGCGCACTTTTGTATTGCCGAAAGCATGGCGAGGATTTCGGCGTTGGAAAGGCCTTGCGTCACTTTTCCGTAAAAGGCGATTTGCGCCTTATGGAGCGTATCGGCGGCCTCTTTGGCGTTTGCCGTGATGTGCAAATGCTGCAAGCGGCGGTCGTTTGGATCCTGTACGGTTTCCAAATAGCCGCGGCCAACCAGCAATTCAACGGCCTTGCTGACGTATGCCCGCGAAACCTCACGGTATAAAGCAACATCGCGGGAAGTATCGAACTCCGGGTTTTCCCGCAGGAAGGACAGAACATCCGCTTCGGGCAAGGTCATGCCGCATTGGTTTGCAGCTTCGTTTAGCGTCGCTTCATACAGGCGCTTGATCATGCGGACATAGTAGAGGAAGTTGCCTTGGAACTGATAATCACGCATGGAGCGGCACCCGCTTTTTCTTTTTCCCGGCAAGGTACGCCCAGAGATATACGCCGCCGTGTATCACAATCCACGGCAGACTGAACAGCAGAATATCAAACCGCCCTGCAATGCAATCGAAAAGGAGGTTTGATGCATAAAACACGCCGAACACGACGGGGAAAATCGCGGTGGATTTTACGCTCCATGTTTCCTTCATTCTGCCGCGCCAAAGGAGGAGTACGACGGCAAACGCAGCAAAGGAAAGCCCCAACATCACGTACTCGATCTTGCCGCCTTTGGAAAACCACGGCCCCAGCCACAGCAGGAAGGAGGAAATCGGCGAACACATGGCGGCGAGTGCGCCAAGGAAGCAAACGGGCGGATAAACAATGCCAACCACGCGATTGTAGCCGCTCTTTTCGTGCCATCTGCGCCCCAGCAGAATGAAGGTGGCGGCATATCCGCAGAGCAAGAACCAGCCCATATAATTATAAACGGGCGCACCGAAGATATTGACGTCCCCTTGCGCAATAAACCAGGACCAGCGGCCAATGCCGCCGTGTTCCTGCGCCAACGCCAAGGGGTCGAGGGTCAAATCGCCCAGCACACCGAAGGCGCCGGCCAAAACCACGACGCCCCATTTGGGGATTTTCAGCTGCGAGGCAAAACGGATGCTTGCATAGGTGAACAGCGCCTCAATCAGCGGCACGGTGATGGGGACGTTGAACACCATCACAAGGGATTTGCCGAACCCATACCAGCCCATGACCTGCGCCATGTTTTCATAGATGGATGCATAGAGGAAAATGAAGCAAAAGATTTCCAGCAGCACCGATTTCGGATGCTCTTCATGCTTGAGGATGAACCCGACGGTAAACACGCCAAGGAGCAGGACGATAACGTCCATGATGATCCATTCGGGGATAGCCGTGAACCATTCCATCTTGCTGGTGTCGAATGCGCTGTACATGTTCTTCAGGAATTCCAGGATAGCGTTCATGCGTAGAACCTCCAATAATTTATTTGTAAATAGTTTACGCATAAAGTATAGCATGTATGGGGCGTAAATGCAAGCCCCCAAATGCAAATTGGCGCTAAACGCAAAAATCCTGCAAATACCAGGTCGGGATAACGCGGCGAAAATCGTCGTACCAGGCCAAAACAGACTGCGTCTGCTGCATCATGGTGTCAATTTCAGCCTGCCCAAAGGGGATTGCCCAATAGATGGACGAAAGCGTATTGCTGGCGATATAAAATGCAAGCAGTTGAAAAAACGCCAATGGCGGTTCGCCGCCGAAGTAGCCGCGCAGTTGCCCTGTTGCAAAATGCGGGCTGGCCGCCGCGCTCCAGACGATGCGGTTGAACTCTTCCCATGGGTCGCCAAAGTCGTAGCGGTCAAAGTCAATGATGCGCAACGCGCCGTCTTCAAGCATCATATTGCCCGTATGATAATCCCCGTGCTGGAAGCACTGCGGGCGGCCCTCAAGCAGCTGCCGGTTTTGTTCAATGTAAGCAATCACGGCTGCGTCGCCCGCAAAGCGTAGGCCGCATTCGCCGTATGTTTTGATTTTATGATCTGTCTTTCGGTTGAACCGCACCGCCCAATCTTCCTGGCTTTCCGGCGCGGGGATGGTGTGTATCGTGCGCAAAATCTCGCCGGATTTTACGCCCAGGGCATATTGCTCCGCTGCGGGCAAATGCGGCAGAGCGGTTTCTACATCTTCGCCGTCAATCCAATCGTAGAGGGCGTAAATACCATCCGCGCAAGCGCCATGCTCCGTCAATTGGCACATGGGGGTTCCGAGCGCCGCCACCCGCTCCAGCATTTGAAAGAGCGCGTTCTTCTTTTCGTGGCGCACCACCGGCGTAATGCGCAGCAGGCGCTTTGTGCCGTCCGCTTGTGTTACGCAGTATTTCGTATCCTCAGACCAGCCCTTGGCGATGGGCGCGACGCCGGTGAACCGCCCGCCGAACTCCGCCCAGATTTGCGCTTCCGCCAGCGTTTGCGTGATGAAATCGTGCTTGCCCGCCAGGTATTTTTCCCTGCCGGGGTCGTTGGGGTTTTCGGCGGCCAGGCGCACCTTTAGGGCTTCATATGCCTTGGCGGCGGCGGCGTTGGCTTTCAGATAATCGCGGAAGTTGATGTAGTTGCGCCACTCTGCGCCGCCGGTTTGCACAACGTGGAGGAAGTGGGTCACAAGGCCGCCCGGGCTTGCGTAATCGCCGACGGCAAAGAGCAGCTGCGTGCCGCGCTCCATTTTGCGGTATTGGAAGCCCCCGGCTTCCAGCGCCGGGGTCAGCTTGCGGATGGCGTCAAAATCATCCGCCGCCACGGCAAGATCAATAATGGGTTTGGCTTTGATGCCGGGAACCGACGTGCTGCCCACGTGCTGAATATCAGCAGCAGCATTGCCCAAAATATGCCAAAGCCGCCCGATTGTTTCACGAGCGATGCTTTCCCACGCCGGGTCATGGGCGGCAAGCTCCACTGTGCCGCGCCTGAGGCCGATGGCCATTGATAAAGCCCTCCTGTTGTTTGGGATAATTCAGTATAACGCAAACAGGCGGCATTGGCAAGGGGTGCGCGTAAAAATTTTTACATAAGGCTGCGGCGTGCCATGGAAAATTGGCTTTTTAAAAAAAATTCTTGCATTTTGCCTTGGTGTGTGTTATACTCTTCTCGTTATGTTATGTTTATTGTTCCAGCAACAAAGGAGGTGTCCCCATGGCTAAGTGTGATTACTGCGGCAAGGAAGTGTCGTTTGGGATCAAGGTTTCCCACTCTCACCGCCGCTCCAACCGTACCTGGAAGCCCAATGTCAAGCGCGTGAAGGCGGTTGTCAACGGTTCCCCCAAACGTGTGCATGCCTGTACGCGTTGCTTGCGTTCCGGGAACGTGACCCGTGCCGTTTGACGCTGCACATGCAAAGTGAAAAGGCAGACGGCCATGCGCCGCCTGCCTTTTTTCGTGGTTTATTTATATGGAAGGAGGAACTGTTTTTATGCTCCCTCTGGAAGAACTGGCCAAAATCCTGCCCCGCCATGCGGCGGCGTTGATCACCGACCCGGTTTCCCGCCGCTTTTTGACGGGCTTCCCCTCCTCCGACGGGATTCTTTTCCTTAGCCGCGAAGAAGCGGTTTTCCTCACCGATAGCCGCTACATTGAGGCGGCGCGGGCGCAAATCACCGTTTGCCCGGTGGAAGAGCTGAGTGCCGCACCTGCGGAGCAGCTGCGCAAGCTCTGCGGACGCGGCCATGTGCGCCGTTTGCTGTTGGAAAATAAGCGCACGACCCTTGCCCAAGCGGCCAGCTACCGCAAATGGCTGCCCGGCGTTTGTTTGGAAGCAAACAGCAGCGCTGTGGATACCGCGCTGACCCGCTTGCGGCGCAGCAAAACCCCGGCGCAAGTGGATAGCATCCGCCGGGCGCAGCGCATTGCCGAAGCCGCCCTCGCCGCCGTGCTGGCCGAAGATTTGCACGTCGGCATGACGGAGCGGGCGCTTGCGCTTGCGCTGGATTACCGTATGCTGCGCGGCGGCGCAGAGGCGCTCTCGTTTGAAACCATCGCCGTTGCGGGCGAAAACGGTTCCATGCCCCACGGCGTGCCGGGGGAGCGGGCGCTGCGCACAGGCGACCTGGTGACGATGGATTTTGGCGCGGTGGTGGAAGGCTGGCACAGCGACATGACCCGCACCATCGCCCTGGGCGAACCGGGCGAAGAGCAGCGCAGGGTCTATGAAACCGTGCTGGCGGCGCAGCTGGCGGCGCTGGCGTGCGTCCGCCCCGGCCTGCCCTGCAAGGAAGCCGACGCGGCGGCGCGGGCGGTGATCACGGAAGCGGGCTATGGCGAACACTTCCGCCACGGCACAGGTCACGGCGTGGGGCTGGAAATCCACGAAGCGCCGAACCTTTCGCTCAAAAGCGGCGGCGCCCTCGCCCCCGGCGACGTTGTCACGGTGGAACCGGGCGTCTACCTCCCCGGCCGCTGCGGCGTGCGGATTGAAGACATGGTGCTGATCGCCGAAGACGGCTACGAAAACCTGACCAAGGCCGCAAAGGAATTGCTGGTGGTGTAGGGAAGTGGGGGGGGGAACAATTCCTGCACCCCAAAAACTTTTCCTTGACATTCACCGCAAAACCTGCTATACTGCTAAGGCAAACAAGCGGGGCAGTTTCTGCCCTCACCTTCGGGGCTTCGTCCGCCGCGGGTCAATCATTGCCAATGCGCTGGGCTTTTGCCCGTGCGGCTGCGGTGTGGTTTTAGGTGCGGGTTTGCAAACCGCGCTTTTTTTATTTTTATTTTTTTGGAGGTGTTGTCCCATCAACATGAAGGACCAACAGCAAATCAACGACGCCATTCGCGACCGTGAAGTCCGTGTGGTTTCCGAAAGCGGCGAGCAGCTTGGCATTATGCCCGCCACGCGCGCGCTACAGCTGGCGGAAAGCCAAAACCTTGACCTGGTCAAGATTGCGCCGACGGCCAAGCCGCCCGTGTGCAAAATCATGGATTTCGGCAAATTCCGTTTTGAGCAATCCCGGCGCGAAAAAGAAGCGCGGAAGAACCAAAAAACCGTGGAACTCAAGGAAATCCGCCTTTCCGTGGGGATTGATAAGCATGACTTCGACACAAAAGCGAACCATGCCCTGCGGTTTTTGGAAGCCGGCCACAAGGTCAAGGTTTCCATTCGCTTCCGGGGGCGCGAGATGGCGCACGCCAATTTGGCCAACGGCACCATGGCGGAATTTGCGGCAGCCTGCGCCGAAATCGCATCGGTGGAACGCGCCGCCAAGCTCGAAGGCCGCCAGATGCTGATGTTTTTGGCACCCAAGGTCAAGCAATAAAACAATAAAACAGTAAAAACAGGAGGAACCACCCCATGCCGAAGATCAAAACCCACTCGGGCGCGAAAAAGCGCTTCAAGCTGACCAAGTCGGGCAAGGCCGTGCGCGGGCATGCCTACAAATCACACATCCTGACCAAAAAGACCACCAAACGCAAGCGGAACCTGCGCAAGACCCTGGTGGCGGATAGCACCAACCAAAAGGCGATCAAGCGTCTGATTCCCTATAAATAAACAAAAACTACTTATAATTATAACGGAGGATTTTGGCCATGGCTCGTGTTAAAGGCGCGATGATGACGCGCAAACGGAGAAAAAAGGTACTCAAGCTCGCAAAGGGCTATTACGGCGCGAAAAGCCGTTTGTTCAAAACAGCCAAGCAAGCGGTGATGAAATCCGGCCAGTATGCCTACATCGGCCGCAAGCAGCGCAAACGTGATTTCCGCCGCCTGTGGATCACCCGCATTTCCGCCGGTGCAAAGCAGAACGGCATGAACTATTCCACCTTCATCAACGGCCTGAAGAAAGCGGAGATCAACCTCAACCGCAAGATGCTTTCTGAAATCGCCATTGCAGACCCGGCTGCTTTCACCGCGCTTGTGGAACAGGCGAAAGCGGCGCTTTAAAAGAATTTTAAACGAGGCAGTCATTCGATTGACTGCCTTTCGGATTTCGTAAGGGGGATCTGCCGCCATGAAACGCCGCCGCCTGTGGTATGCGCTGCTGACCGCGCTCCTGTTTGCGGTCGAAGTCTGCATCGCCCTGTTTGCCCACGATGCTTTTGTGCGGCCGTTCCTTGGCGATGTTTTGGTGGTGATCCTGGTGCATTGCGCGGTGCGCGTGGCGTTCCCGCTGCGGCCAAGGCTGCTGCCGCTTTATGTGTTCGCCTTCGCCTGTGGCGTTGAAGCCTTGCAGGGCATTCATATTCTTGATCTGCTGGGCTTGAGCCAGAGCGCGTTCCTCACGGTGGTGGTGGGCACCAGCTTTAGCTGGCTCGATATTTTGTGCTATCTTGTTGGGTGCATCTTTTGCGCCTGTGGCGAAGGCTTTACCCGAAAAAAATCAAGATGAGGGCGCTGCCATGAAAACACTGACCAGCAAGGAAAACCCTTGCATCAAACAGGCGGTGGCTTTGCGCAAAAGCGCTGCGGAGCGCCGGGCGCAATCCCGCTTCTTCCTGGAAGGCTTCCGGCTATGCGCCGATGCGCTGGCTTCCGGCTATGCGCCGGTGCAGTTGTTTTGCACCAGCGCGGCGCGGCAAAAATATGATACCACAGGGTTGGAAGCCGCCGCCGCCGAAGGGTATGAAATCCCGGAAAGCCTTGCGGCCAAATTGGGCGAAACAGAAACCCCCCAGGGCGTTTTCGCCGTGTTTTCGATGGCTTTCCCCGCAGCGCATCAAAATTTTTGGGAGCCTTGCGGGCGTTATATCGCCCTGGAACAGGTGCAGGACCCCGGAAACCTGGGCGCCATTGCCCGCACGGCGGAAGCGCTGGGCGTGACCGGCCTGCTGTGCAGCGGCGGGTGCGACCCCTATCACCCCAAAGCCCAACGGGCGGCCATGGGAGCGCTTTTGCGCTGGCCTGTGCTTACGGCTGTGGATTTTTGTGACGGCTTGCAACAGGCGAAAGCGCTTGGCTTGCAAACCTACGCCGCTGTGCCGGACGCCACTGCGACGCCCGTCACGCAGGTGCATTTTGGCGACGGCGCGGTGATCGCCATCGGCAACGAGGGCAGCGGCCTGAGCGAAGCGGCTCTGGCGGTTTGCGGGGAGCGCATCACCATCCCCATGCCGGGGCGCGCGGAATCCCTCAACGCCGCCGCCGCCGCAACAATATTGTTATGGCGGCTGACGACGGGCGGTTGATAATCAAATGAGAGGGGCGCTGGATCATGGACGACGCACTTTATTGGGTGTGGCTCCAATGTGCGCTTGGCGTTTCTTCTTCCCTGCGGACGCAGGATATTCTTGCCGCGTTTGGCGGCAAAGGCGAAAATGCGGCGGAGCGCATCCATGCGGCGACGGATTATGACCGGCGGGTCAGCGGGGTTTTCACCGGGCGGCAGCTGGCGCGGCTGAACCAAGCGCAGCTTTCCGCCGCAGAAAGCATCGCCGAAGAATGCGCACAGCAACAAATGCATATCCTAACACCGCAAAGCGCCGATTACCCCCTTCGTCTTCTGGAATTGGTCAACCACCCGCTGGTGCTGTATGCGAAGGGGTCGCTGGGTTGCTTGCGGCAGCATTTGGGCATTGCGGTGGTCGGCACCCGGCGGGCGGACCGCAAGAGCATCGATATTGCCGGGCGGTTGAGCGCTTCGCTGGCGCGGGCGGGCTGCGTGATTGTCAGCGGCGGCGCCATGGGGATTGACAGCGCCGCGCACCGGGGCGTGCTTTCCGTGCCGGGCGGGCAAACAGTCGCCGTGCTGGGCTGCGGCATCCGGTTCAATTACCTGATGGAAAACAGCGCCCTGCGCGAAAGCATCGCGGCTTCCGGCGCGGTGGTCAGTGAATTCCCTGGCAACACACCGGCGCTGGCGCACCACTTCCCCATCCGCAACCGCATCATTTCCGGCATGGCGGCAGGCACCGTGGTGGTGGAAGCGGGCGAGCGCAGCGGTTCCCTGATCACGGCGGAATGCGCCGCCGAACAGGGGCGCGATGTGTTCGCCGTCCCCGGCGACGCGTTCGGCTCCACCTACACCGGCGCGAATAAACTGATCCGTGACGGCGCAAAGCCCGTGTTTTCCGCCATGGATGTGCTGGAAGAATACGAACTGATCTTCCCGGAGCTGTTGGATATGAAGCGGGCGGAGCGCCATCTGGGGTCATCGGCAGCGCCGATTCTTGCGCCGCAACCGGCCGCAAAAGAGCGACAGCGACGGCCAACCGCGCCACGCAAAACACAGCAGAAGGAACCGGCGGCTGCGGCACAGCCGGCCAGCCCCCCGCAGGGGTTGGAAGGGACGATTGTTGCTTTGTTGGCAAAGGATGCTTTGCATGTGGACGCGATTTGCAAATCGACGGGCGAGCGCCTGGGCGCGGTGTTCACAGCGCTGACGAACCTGGAAATGGACGGCCTGGTGCGGCAGTTGCCGGGCAAACTATATGAAATTGCGACGGAAAAGTGAGGCAGTAGCGAACGAATGAATCTAGTGATTGTGGAATCGCCCGCAAAGGCGAAGAGTATTCAAAAATACCTGGGCAAGGGTTATGAAGTGACCTCTTCCATGGGGCATGTGCGGGATCTGCCCGCATCGCGCCTGGCGGTGGACGTCGCCCATGATTTTGCGCCCAGTTATGTGGTGATGAAGGAAAAGGAAAAGCTGGTGCGCGAGCTGCGGCAAAAGGCCGGGGGCAGCGACAAGGTCTACCTTGCCACAGACCCGGACCGCGAAGGCGAAGCCATCAGCTGGCACCTGGCGAGCTTGCTGGGGCTGAACCTGGAGGACGCCAACCGCGTCACCTTCAACGAAATCACCCAGAGCGGCGTGCTGGGCGGCATGGCGCACCCGCGGCAGGTGGATCTGGATCTGGTCAACGCGCAGCAGGCGCGGCGGATCCTTGACCGCCTGGTGGGCTACCGGCTCAGCCCGTTCGTCAGCCAAAAAATCCGCCGCGGGCTTTCCGCCGGGCGGGTGCAGAGCGTCGCGGTGCGGCTCATTGTTGACCGGGAACAGGAGATCAAGGCCTTCAACCCCGAAGAATACTGGAGCCTGGAAGCCAAGCTGCTGGGCGATGCGCACAAGCCGGTGAAGGCGAGCTTCGTCGGCGACCAGAGCGCAAAAATTGAACTCAAAACCAAGGAACAGACCGACGGCATCTTGGCAAGGCTGCAAAACGCGCAATACTGGGTGGGCAGCATCAAAAAGGGCAAGCGCAGCAAAAACCCCGCGCCGCCGTTCAACACCTCCACCTTGCAGCAGGAGGCTTCGCGCAGACTGGGGTTCCAGGCGCAGCGCACAATGCGCGTGGCGCAGGAGCTTTATGAAGGCGTGGAAGTCCCCGGCCTTGGCACCACGGGTCTGATCACCTATATGCGTACCGATTCGCTCCGCATTTCAGAAGAAGCGCGGGCGCAAGCGAACGAATATATTGCCGAAACGTATGGCAAGCAATATGTTCCCGCGCAGCCCAGGATTTATAAATCCCGCGCCAGTGCGCAGGACGGGCATGAGGCTGTGCGCCCGACGATGCCCGCTTTGCCCCCGGAAAAACTCAAGGCCAGCCTGGGTCCCGATCAGTTCAAGCTCTATGATTTGATTTGGAAGCGCTTCCTCGCCAGCCAGATGGCCAGCTGTTTGCAGGATACGGTCAAGGCGACGATCCTTGCGGCCAATGCGGAAGAAAAGCGCCAGGGGCGGCATCTGGTGTTCAGCGCTTCGGGCTACGCGGTGCGTTTTGACGGCTTCACCGCGCTTTATGTGGAAGCCACGGACGACGAAGAGGAAACCGAAGGCGAAACCAAGCTCCCGGAACTGAAGGAGGGCGAAAATTTGCAGCTCAAGGAGCTGTTGCCCGCCCAGCACTTTACCCAGCCGCCGCCGCGCTTCACCGAAGCGTCGCTGATCAAGGCGCTGGAAGAAAGCGGGGTTGGCCGCCCCAGCACGTATGCCTCCATCATTGGCACCATCCTCCACCGGGGCTACATCACCCGGCAGAGCAAGCTACTCAGCCCCACCGAACTCGGCGGCGCACTGACCGATTTGCTCAAGGAACGCTTCCCGCGAATCGTCAACGTCAAGTTCACCGCGCAGATGGAGGATTCCCTGGATGAAGTCGGCAAGGGGGATTTGGATTACATCACCCTGCTGCGGCAATTTTATGATGATTTGGAAGCCACGCTCACCAAGGCCAAGGCGGACATGAAGGACGTCAAAATTGAGCTGGAGGAAGACAAGACCGACATCCCGTGCGAAAAATGCGGGCGCATGATGGTGATCAAGACCGGGCGCTACGGCCGCTTTTTGGCCTGCCCGGGGTACCCGGAATGCAAGAACGCCAAGCCCCTGGTGGCCGAAACCAACGGCAACTGCCCCAAGTGCGGCGAAAAGATTGTGCAGCGCAAATCCAAAAAGAGCGGCCGCGTGTTCTACGGCTGCGCCGCCTGGCCCAAGTGCGATTTCGTCACCTGGAACACCCCCACGGACGAAACCTGCCCGCAATGCGGCAAAACGATCTTCCTGAAGGGGAAAAGTGCAAAATGCTGCCTCGGGGAAGGCTGCGGGTTTGAGAGCAAGTAAAGATTTTTTTGCTTGCAAAATCAGGTGTTATACGTGATAGTATTCGTCCGTCAAAAAGCGTTCCTTTGTCCATTTGGTTCCCCAGCGGTTTGCCCAGCCTTCGGTATAGAGCTTGTAGTAGCTCACGCCTTTTTCTTTGCGGTAGCGGATGCACACCGGCAGGTTGCACCAAAGGAAGGACGGGATAGCGATCACCGGCCAATAGAGAACGCCCAGCAGCAGGGATTGCACGCAGTGGCCGAATTCATGCACGCGGGTGTCGTGGGTCGCCTCCGCGCCCCTGCCGGGGTTCATGAAGATGAAGCAGCCCAGCGAAACCCCGCCGAAGCCCTTCTTCGCCACATACGTAACGAAGCCCTGGTGAAAGCGTTCCTGCGGGTATTTGCCCCTGAGCGCCAGGTAACCGACGCCGCCCGCAAGGTTCTGCGGCAGTGCCCAGGTGAACTGGATGAGGTAGAACAACGGTTTTGGGAAGCGCATTTTGCAAGACCTCCATTGTATTGTATTTTTCCAACCCCAGTATACCACACTTTTTTGCGCTTGTAAAGACGCGAAGCGCCCATCACAAAAGAGCAGGAGGGTACCCCATGCCACAGCCCGCGCCGCAAACGCCCGTCAAGCTGACGAGGAAGCAAAACGCCCTCCAAACGGTGAAGTATTTTTGCTTCACCGCTTCGGCCGGGGCGATCCAGGAAATTTCATTTTTGCTGTTGCTCAAATGCAACACGTTTTCTTCGCTGGGCAACTCCTATTGGCCGCGCTATTTGATTTCGCTGACGCTTTCGGTGCTGTGGAACTTCACGTTCAACCGCAAATATACCTTCAAAAGCATCGCCAATGTGCCGGTTGCGATGCTCAAGGTGCTGGGGTATTACTGCGTCTTCACGCCGCTTTCCATCTGGTGGGGCAACGCGCTGACCGCAGGCCGGCCGGATTGGGTGCAGGTGGCGGTGCAGGTCGGCACAATGCTGCTCAACGCCGTGACGGAATTCCTGTTCTACCGCTTCGTGGTCTACCGCAACTCCATCAACACCAGCGTAAGCGGGCAAAAGGAAGAGGCGCAAAAACAGGCGGCGGGGGACGCGTGATGCTGTTCCGCAATAAAAACACTTCATCGTGTATTTGCTTGGAGTAAGGGATATTTTAAAGCCCCGGCGTGGCCATGCCGCGCCCT
>JAITNG010000057.1 GCA_031290595.1 Oscillospiraceae bacterium | reverse complement strand
CGGCTGGGAAGTCAGTCAACGCGCCGCTGTGCGCAATCAGCAAACGAAGTGGAAATGGGAAAGTGTGTGTTCGTCACGCGCAGAGACGCGTGACGTAAAAGTTGACCCCTTTTTGTCATTTTCATACCCTGCTTGCCAGCACATCATAGGCGCATCCTGAGACCGGAGTACCGTTAATGCGGTGCTACCGGTCTTTTTTGCTTTTTGCGGCCTGTCAAAAACTGGGGATTGTTGGATGGCGATGGGAGGTGATGCTATGATCCGGGAAATGGTTAGCACTGACAAACCAGAAAAAATCGCGGCTCTATTGCGTCGCTTGCCTTCGGCTTTCCCTGATATGTTGAAAGAACTGATGAAATGGCGTGGCGTCACCGTAGAAGGACTGGCGGGACTGTCCCTTTTGAGTGCAAAAACAGTTCAGCGATTGCGGCGGGATATGGATTATGAACCCAGCATGGAAACGGTCATTGCTCTTTGCGTTGGACTGCATCTGCCACCCATTATCTGCGCTGAACTCATCAGTAAAGCGGGTTATATTTTCAGACCAATCCTGAAACATGTTGCGTATCAAGACTTGTTGGCGCGCTCCTACTACGAAGGTTTTTCTGTGTATGAGGTTAACGATGGTTTGAAAGCACAGGGAATTCCACAACTCGGCATAGAATAAAAAACTTTTTTGCGGCCAACCGGACACGCCATGTCCGGTTGGCTTTTCTTTTTGTACGCATTTTCGACTTGTTTTACACTCTTATTGTTCGCTAATAGAATTATTGTAGGCGTTGTTTGTTAAATTCGCTGCAAGAAAAAGTCGCATTATAGCATCTGTTGTGCAATTTACCCGGACACGCCATGTCCGGGACAAAACCGTTTTTTACGTATATGATTAACCCCAGAGGAGCTGGCCAGCACTCAATCTTGAAACGAGGAGGCATTTGATTGAACATCACAACCGGCAAAATCCCCGGCGCGCAGAAGTGCGTCATTTATGGCCCTGAGGGCATCGGGAAATCGACCTTTGCGGCGAAGTTCCCGGAGCCAATTTTCATCGACACGGAGGGCAGTACCAAGCACCTGGACGTGCGGCGCTTCGAGTGCCCGGCGCTCTGGTCGCAGCTACTGGATATGGTGCGCTATGTCGTTGAGCATCCGCTGATCTGCAAAACCCTGGTGATCGACACGGCAGACTGGGCGGAGAAACTTTGCACCGACCATGTTTGCGCCACGAAGGGCGGCGGCAAAGGCGGCATCGAGGATTTCGGCTACGGTAAGGGCTATACCTATCTGGCAGAGGAGTTCGGGCGGCTGCTGTCGCTGCTGGAAAGCGTTGTGGCCAAAGGGATTCACGTGGTTATGACCGCCCACGCGCGGCTGCGGAAAATCGAGCAGCCTGACGAGCAGGGCGCTTACGATCACTGGGAAATGAAGCTCTCAAAAAGCACCGCGCCCATGTTGAAAGAGTGGTGCGACCTGCTGCTGTTCTGCAATTACAAGACCCTCGTGACCCATCAGCAGAACGGCGCGAACAAGGCCACCGGCGGCAAACGCGTCATGTACACCAGCCACCACCCGGCGTGGGACGCGAAAAACCGTCACGAATTGCGCGATGAATTGCCCCTGGATTTTGCGCCTTTGGTGGAGATTTTCAGCGCACCCGCGCCAGCCATTGATGATCCGTTAGCGAAGCTGGCACAGCGCGCGCAGGACTTCGATGAGATTATAACGCCCGACGAAGCGCCGCCGCCTGATCCCCTGGCGCTGCTGCGGGAGCAGCTGGCCGCCGCAAAAGTGACCGAGGCAGAGCTGCGTGGCACGGTAGGCACTGCCGGGATTTTCTCGGAAGACGTGCCCTTGGCGGCGTACCCAGCGGACTTTGTTCAGTATTTGCTGGGTAATTGGGCGACTACACTGGAAAAAATCAACAGCTACAAAGCAGGCGACGACCTGCCATTTTGAGGAGGATTGACATGGCTGATTATACCGAGGACAGGGCTTTGGACTGGGACGCAGACCTGGACGTGGACGCAAAAGAGTTTCCCATTTTGCCCGACGGCGACTACGATTTCACCGTGGAAAAGTTCGACCGCGAACGCCACGAGGGCAGCGCCAAAATGCCCGTTTGCCCGAAGGCAGTGCTGTCGCTGCGCATCCTCGCGCCGGACGGCGAGACCGTGACTGTGCGGCACAACCTGTTTTTGACCGAGCGGCTCAAGTGGAAAGTTTCGGAATTTTTCACAGCCATCGGGCAAAAACGGGCAGGTGAAACCGTCACGATGAACTGGAACGCCGTGCCCGGCAGCACCGGCCGCTGCAAAATCGGGGCGCGTGAATATGACGGTAAGACCTACAACGAGGTCAAAAAATTCTACCCTGCGAAAGATGGAGCCGGCGATGATAAATGCGCAGCGCCCAGCCCCGCCGCAGGCGGTTGGGGAGGCAAGGGATTCTGATGGAACTGCGTCCTTACCAAACCGAGGCATGGGACGCGATTCTCCACGAGTGGGAAGACGGGCGGCGGCGCACGTTGCTCGTCCTGCCCACGGGCACGGGCAAGACGATCGTGTTCGCCAAAGTGGCACAGGATCGCGTGCGGGCCGGGGAACGCGTGCTGGTGTTGGCGCACCGAGGCGAGCTTTTGGAACAGGCGGCGGACAAAATCCAAACCGTCACCGGGCTGGGCTGCGCCACGGAAAAGGCAGAGCAGTCAAGCCTTTGGTCGCCCCATGAGATCACAGTGGGGAGCGTGCAGACCCTCATGCAGGAAACCCGGCTCAGCAAATTTGCACCCGACCGCTTTGGTTCGATCATCGTGGATGAGGCGCACCATGCGCTTTCTGAAAGTTACCAGCGCGTGCTGGAGCACTTTGCACCGGCAAAAGTGCTGGGCGTAACGGCCACGCCGGATCGGGGCGATAAGCAGGATTTGGGGCAATATTTCGAGAGCCTCGCGTATGAGTACACCTTGCCGCAGGCCGTGCGTGACGGCTATCTGTGCAAAATCCGGGCAGAGATGATTCCGTTGCAATTGGATTTAGACGCTGTTGGCGTTCAAGCCGGGGATTTTCGCGCAGCGGATTTGGACTGCATGTTGGAGCCTTTTTTGGCGCAGATTGCAGACGAGATGGCGCAGCGTTGCCGGGGGCGCAAAACCGTGGTGTTCTTACCGTTGGTCAGCACTAGCCAGCGCTTCCGGGATATTCTGCGCAGCCGTGGATTTTTAGCCACCGAAGTGAACGGCAACAGCCCTGACCGCGCTGAAATTCTTGCGGATTTTGAAGCGGGAAAATACGATGTGCTGTGCAATTCCATGCTGCTGACCGAGGGCTGGGACTGCCCTTCCGTGGACTGCATTGTGGTGCTACGGCCCACGAAAATCCGCAGCTTATATTGCCAGATGGTTGGGCGCGGCACCCGGCTGTGCGATGGCAAAGACCACCTGCTGCTGTTGGATTTTTTGTGGCACACCAACCGCCACGCGCTGTGCCGCCCGGCGCATCTCATCAGCGAAACCGACGACTTGGCCGACGCGGCGACGGCGCTCATTGCGCAGGCGGATGGTTCTCTGGACATTGAGGAGGCCATGCAGCAAGCGGAACACGACGCCGTGGCCGAGCGCGAAAAGGCGCTCGCGAAGCAGCTGGCAGAAATGCGGCAGCGCAAGAAAAAACTCGTTGACCCGCTACAGTTTGAGATGTCGATTCAGGCAGAGGATCTGTCGGACTATGTGCCGGCATTCGGCTGGGAGATGGCGCCGCCGTCGCAAAAGCAGCTCGAAGCCCTGGAGCGTCGCGGCATTTTCACCGATGACGTTGCGTGTGCGGGCAAGGCGTCGCTGTTGCTGGATCGCCTGCACAAACGGCAGGATGACGGCCTGACCACACCAAAGCAAATCCGCTTTTTGGAGGGCAAAGGCTTCTTGCACGTTGGCCTGTGGCAATTTGACCAGGCCAGCCGCCTGATTGACCGCATTGCCAACAACCGCTGGCAGGTGCCATATGGCGTTACGCCATCCACTTTTATGCCTTGAAAGGAAGGCTTTCATGCTGGATATCACCGAAGCGTTGCAGGCGCTTGACCCTGCAAAACTGGATTATAACGACTGGCTCTACGTTGGCATGGCGCTGAAAGCCGAGGGATTTACATGCACGGATTGGGAAGTGTGGAGCGCCGGGGACTCCAAACGCTATCATGTTGGCGAATGCGCCGCCAAATGGGACTCATTTCAGCAGACGGGCATCACAGCGGGGACGCTGTTCAACATGGCGCAGGCGCATGGTTGGAGCCCCACGCACTGTGACGACGTCGCGCTGGACTGGGACGCGCTGCTGGATGTGGACGGCCCGCCGCCCGGCGCAATCGTTGACCCGCGCTGGCTGGAGGACTTGGAACTGGACGCGCCCGCCGCCGACTGGAACCCCGCTGCAAACATTGCGACCTATCTGCAAACGCTCTTCGAGCCGCAGGAATACGTCGGCTATGTGATGCAAAGTTTTGAAAAAGATGGGCGGTTCGCACCCGGCAGCAAGGGCAGCTATACCCGCACGGCGCGGGAGCTGCTTGATGCGCTCGCGCATTATTGCGGCGATTTGGGTGCAGCGCTGGGCGACTATAACCAGGCGGCGGGGGCATGGATTCGCTTCAATCCCCTTGACGGCAAAGGCGTGAAGAACGAGAACGTCACGGCCTTCCGCTACACCCTCGTGGAGAGCGACAAGTGCGACATTGCGCGGCAAAATGCGATTTTGCGCAAGCTGGAGCTGCCCATCGCGGCGCTGGTACACTCGGGGAACAAGTCGCTCCACGCCATTGTGCGCATTGATGCGAAGGACTATGATGAATATCGTAAACGCGTCAATTATGTCTACGGCGTGTGTAAGAAAAACGGGCTGGAGATCGACGCCCAAAACCGCAACCCATCGCGGCTGTCGCGCCTGCCGGGCGTGACGCGCAGCGAACGGCGGCAATATCTGCTGGACACGAACATTGGCCGGGCGAGCTATGCCGAATGGATCGACTGGTACGAGGGCGAAACAGATGACCTGCCCGACCCCGGGAGTTTGAGCGACCTGATCGACAATCTACCCGCGCTGGCGCCGCCGTTGATCCAAAATGTGCTGCGGCAGAAGAATAAGATGCTGTTCACCGGGCCGTCGAAGGCCGGGAAATCCTGTGGGCTGATGGAGCTTTCAATCGCGGTCGCCGAAGGCCGCACGTGGCTCGGCTGGGACTGCGTACAGGGCAAAGTTTTGTATGTGAACCTCGAACTTGATCGGGCCAGCTGCTTTCATCGCTTTGCGGACATCTACACAGTGCTCGGCTGGGAGAAGCGCCATGTGGACAACATTCACATTTGGAACCTGCGCGGGTACTCCTGTCCTCTGGATCAGCTTGCGCCGAAACTCATCCGGCGTGCCAAAAAAGAGGGCTACATCGCCGTGATCCTCGACCCGGTGTACAAGATTTTGACCGGGGATGAAAATTCCGCATCGGACATGGCGAAGTTTTGCAACCAGTTGGATCGGCTGTCGAACGAGTTGGGCTGCGCCGTGATCTACTGCCATCACCACTCGAAAGGCGCACAGAGCGGAAAACGCGCGATGGATCGCGCCAGCGGCTCCGGCGTGTTCGCCCGCGACGCCGACGTTCTTATCGACATGATCGAGTTGGAACTGCCCGAAGAAGACGGCGCAAAAACCGCTTGGCGGGTGGAGGGCACCCTGCGCGAATTCCCAAGCTTCAAGCCGTTCCACGTCTGGTTCGACTATCCCCTGCACAAAGTCGACTCCAACGGCGAGTTAGATGGCGTGTGCCCCGAGGGCGAAACGCCGGGGCCGCGCTGGCAAAAAGCCAAGGAAAAGCAGGATGTTGAGCGTAGCGTGAAGCGCAAAGAACTGGCGGAGGCGATCTCGCTGGCCAACTTTGGGGAGCCGCCCACCACGCAACAGCTGGCGGAGTATCTTGGCTGCACCCGGAAAAGCGCCGCCAGCCGTGTGAACGGAAGCAGGGGCTGGTTCATCGAAAAAGATACCGGGTTAATACACCCTCAAACCGTTTAGCTTGTGCCTTGCGATATATAAATATATCTCTAGCTAAGCTACAAGCTAGCAAACTGACTGTTATGTTGTGTATTGCAGGGGTTGTAACCCCCCTGCATACACACAAAACAGATCAGTCAAACCACCAAAAAAAAAACCGCCAACGAAAGCCACAAAGGAGGATTTTGTAAAATGATGGAGTTTTTTCTGCCAATAGAGCCGCCGACCGCCACGCACCAGATGAAGAAAGTGACCGTCGTGCGCGGTAAGCCGAGGTTCTATGAACCGCCGCAATTGGCGCAGGCACGGGAACAGTTGATTTCGCATTTGCAGCCCTACCGGCCCATCGCACCGCTGACCGGAGCACTGCGGCTCGAAACCCGCTGGAGCTACCCCTGCAAGCGCGGGCGCCATGATGGCGACTGGAAAACCACCCGTCCCGACACCGACAACATGGTCAAATTGCTCAAGGACTGCATGACGGCGCTAGGCTTCTGGCTGGATGACGCGCTTGTGTGCGATGAGCATATCCGGAAGGTTTGGGCAGCGCAGCCTGGGCTGTATGTGAAGGTTGAGCGGCTAGAGAGCCAAGAAAAGGTTGGTGGCACATGAGGAACACCCGTTGTACTCAGCACATCCGCTGTTCCCGCTGCCGCTACAAACAGCACGACCCCACAGCCAGCCAGCCGGGCTGGCGGGCTATCGAATGCGGCAACCCCTGCAGCGATTGCTACAAGGCGTTGCTCAACGTCAGCCCCACGGGCGACATGCAGTCGCGGGTGACATGGCGCGGCTGCCCACTTGGAAGGGAGGCGAGGATGTGACTGCGAAAGATTATCTGTCCAGCGCGTTTCGAGCTGACCGCATGATTGATAACAAGTTGTTGCAGGTGCGCTCGCTGCGGGAACTGGCGACAAAGGCAACGGCAACCTTGTCCGATGCGCCCAGCGGCGGCCATAATCCGCATAGGATGGAGGACATCATTGCGAAGATCATCGACTTGGAAGCGGAGATCAACGCCGACATTGACCGCCTTGTCGATTTGAAGCGCGACATCGTCAGCGCCGTCAAAGGCGTAGAGGACGAGGATTTACAAGCCTTGCTGGAGCTGCGCTACCTATGTTTCTTGACCTGGAGCGAAGTTGCCGCCACCATGCGCTACGGCAAGGACTACGTCTTTGAGTTGCACCGCAAGGCGCTTACAGCGATAAAATTTGCAACACCCCAGTAAAAGGAGTGGAATCCCAGTTGCCGTTTGTGATAGTATTATCCTAGCAAAATACCCAGAAGCCTTCGAAGCCTTATCGCTTGGAGGGCTTCTCTATTTTACGCCCTTCGATAGCAAAAGTCAACCAGGAGATGAAATTCCACATGCCGTACAAACCCCAGCACCCCTGCGCCCACCCCGGCTGCGCGGCTTTGACTGCCAGTCGCTTCTGCCCGGCGCACACCAAGCAGGAAGCCCGGCACTACGAACGCTACCAGCGCGACCCCGCCACCCGCAAGCGTTACGGGCGCTCGTGGGCGAAAGTGCGCGCGGCGACCGCCTAAGGGCGGTCTGGGAGAAAGCTCCCTTTTCGGTCGCTTCCTAACCCACCTGGCAAGTCACCCGCTGTGTGAATTTTGTGAGCGTGATGGGAAGATCACCCCGGCGGCGCTGGTGCATCACAAGCTGCCGCTGGCTGACGGCGGCACGAATGCTGTGCGCAATTTGTGCGCTCTCTGCGACAGCTGCCACAGCGCCCACCATGCGCGGGACGGCAGCCGGTGGGGATAAAAGTTTTGAAAAGTATGCAAAAGTTTCTGCGGATTGCAATTGTGAGCGAACTATGAACATTTAGGGTTCGAGTCAACCTAGGGGGGCGTGAAACCCTTGTGACTCAAGGGTTTGCGCAACGGGGTGGGGGCGCCGCGCGAAACTTTCCGTAAGTTTTAGGGGTATTAACCCCCAAAAGTTTT
>JAITNG010000037.1 GCA_031290595.1 Oscillospiraceae bacterium | reverse complement strand
AAGATGCTCGTGGAGCAGGAGACGCCGGAGGTCTACGCCATCCTCGACGAGGTGGTAAAGGAACACCCGGTGTTGCTGAACCGCGCGCCGACCCTGCACCGCCTGGGCATCCAGGCATTTGAACCCGTGCTGGTCGAAGGCCGCGCAATCAAGCTCCACCCGCTGGTGTGTACGGCGTTCAATGCGGATTTTGACGGCGATCAGATGGCGGTGCACGTGCCGCTTTCAGCAGAAGCGCAGGCCGAAGCGAGATTGTTGATGCTGGCCGCCAATAACCTGCTAAAACCTTCCGATGGCCGCCCCGTCACCGTGCCGACACAGGATATGGTGCTTGGCAGCTACTACCTGACCTACATCCGCCCCGGCGCAACGGGCGAGGGCAAGGTGTTTTCCAGCATCAACGAAGCGCAGATGGCCTATGATGAAGGCGACCTCGACCTGCATGCGGAAGCGATTATCCGCATGACGGAGGAAGTGGACGGCAAAATCATCACGGGTCTGGTGAAAACCTCCCTGGGGCGCATCACCTTCAACGAGCCAATCCCCCAAAACCTTGGCTTTGTGGATCGCAGCGACCCGGCCAACCACTTCGCGCTTGAAGTGGACTTCCTGGTCAACAAATCCATGCTTGGCAAACTGATTGACCGCTGCATCCGCGTGCACGGCACATCCCTTGCGGCGGAAATGCTGGATAAAATCAAGTCGCAGGGCTACCGCTTCTCCACCCGTTCGGGCATCACCGTGGCGGTCAGCGATGCAATGATCCCGCCGCAAAAGGCCGCCCTCATCGCCGCGACGGAAGAGAAGATCCTGGCCATCACCAAGCAGTTCAACCGGGGCTTTTTCTCCAATGATGAACGCGCCCAGCGCACGATTTCGGCATGGGAGGTCTGCACCCGCCAGGTGGCCGACGCCCTCAAAGAAAATTTTGATGAATACAACCCCATCAACATGATGCTGCGTTCCGGCGCACGCGGCACCGATAGCCAGCTCCGCCAGATGGCGGGGATGCGCGGTCTGATCGCCAACACCGCCGGTAAGACGATTGAGGTTCCTATCCGCGCCAACTACCGCGAAGGCCTGAATATTCTGGAATACTTCATATCCTGCCGCGGCGCGCGTAAAGGCGTTGCGGATACCGCGCTGCGGACCGCCGACTCCGGCTACCTCACCCGCCGCCTGGTCGATGTTTCGCAGGATGTGATCATCCGCGAGCATGACTGCGGCTGCAAGGAAGGTTCCGAGGTCTACGATATTTTTGCCGACGGCCGCAAGATTGTCAACCTGGAAGAACGCCTGATGGGGCGCTTCCTGCTCCACGACCTGGTGGATGCCGACGGCGGCATTGTGCAGAGCAAGGACGCCATGATGAGCGAAGAAGACACCGTCCGCGTGGCGGAATTCGTGCGCAAAAACACTGCGGCCGGCGCACGCGCCACCATCGCCATCCGTTCGCTGCTGACCTGCGAAGCGGAATACGGCGTGTGCATCAAGTGCTACGGTTCCAACCTGGCCACGGGCGAACCCGTCACTGTGGGCGAAGCGGTGGGCATCATCGCCGCCCAATCCATCGGCGAACCCGGCACGCAGTTGACGATGCGTACCTTCCACACAGGCGGCGCGAAGGATCAAAGCGACATCACGCAGGGTTTGCCCCGCGTCGAAGAACTCTTTGAAGCCCGCAAGCCGAAGCTGCTGGCCATCATCAGCGAAATTAGCGGCCATGTTTCCTTCCGGGAAATCAAGAAGAGCAAAAACGTCATTATCACCAGCGACGACCCCGAAAACGCCGAAGAGCGCGCCTACCCCATCCCGTATGATCAGATCATCAAGGTGGCGGACGGGCAGCACGTGCGCAAGGGCGAAAATATCACCGAAGGCGCACGCAACCCGCATGATATTCTGGCCGTGCTGGGGATGCACGACGTGCATGACTATTTGATCCAGGAAGTGCAGCGCACCTATCGGATGCAGGGCGTGGATATTAGCGACAAGCACATTGAAGTGATCATCCGGCAAATGATGCGCAAGGTGAAGATCACCGAACCCGGCGACGCGGGGTACCTCCCCGGCACGGTGCTGGATAAGCGCGAGTTTGCCCGCGCAAACGCCGCTGCCGTGGCCGAAAAAGGCGAAGAAGCGGTCGCCGCCCAATGCACCCCGGTACTCATGGGCATCACCAAGGCTTCGCTGGCCACGGAATCCTTCCTTTCCGCCGCCTCCTTCCAGGAAACCACGCGCGTGTTGACCGACGCCGCCATCAAGGGCAAGGTTGACCCGCTGCTGGGGCTGAAAGAAAACGTGATCATCGGCAAGCTCCTGCCTTCCGGCACCGGCATGAAGTGCTACGGCGACGTGAGCCTGTTTTCCACCCAAGGCGCATTTGCGCAGAAGTATCTGGAAGCCATCAGCGGGGAATGAGGAGTGTTGGATTTGACAGAGGATGAAATCAAGCAGTTGTTGGCTCTGACAAAGCCTATCCAGGGTTCATCCCAAAAGGCTGTTGCAAAAAAAGGATGGTCTACTGCCTACAAGAAGCGCTTTGGGAGTTACATCTCCTTGCTGTTACTGAGTACGTTTTTTTCATTCATTCCGATTCTTATGCAGCTAGGCAAAGATGTGTTCGGGAGTTTTTTGTTATTGTTTGGGCATAAGGATGTTGTATACGTTTGTGTTATGTTGGTATTGCTAACCATTACGGATTTTTTAGGGGAGTTACGCCAACGTCCATATTTCCAGCATATAATCCTTTGGCAGGTTGGTGTTTTGGTGCTGGATATAGTGATATATGGCATTGTATTGACGATGGATGATATGGCGCAGGCAAAGCTCATCAATATTGCTTTTTTGTGTTCAACGCTTGTTTTGTGTGTCATCAACTATTCTATTTTATCTGCCAACGGAAGGGAAGCCAAAGAATGAACATCCAAATTTTGTGCGGTTTTCTTGCAATCAATGTAACGGCTTGCCTTGTCTTTTTTTTGGTTTTTCTATGCAAAAAGAAAAAGAGTTTGATGCGTGAGCCGCTATTTGACGGTGCTTTTCAGGAAGAAATGCTAGCCAATAACGCAAAGCCCTTCAACAGTGGCGAAGAAGAAAAAGAGCGGCAGGGGATAGACGATTTCCTTGCGCAAGAGGAAAATATCAAGAAGTTGCGCGAGGTGACGCACGGTGAATAATGAAGTTCGCGCAGATTTGCAAAAGATTACGCGTCAAGCCAGGACGTTTGACGCACTTTGTGAAAAGATTGGGCAGGGGAATTACGAAAAGGGTAAAGAGAAAATTGAATCCCGTGCCGAGCATCTGCATACCATTATTGAGCGGTTTCTTATTACCTATGGCTATACAAGTGCCCAGGTTTTACTGAATCAAAAAATGCTTGAGTCAATGATACTGGATTACTTTGCGGATGTTGCCCGTCTGAAAGATTTTCACGACAACAAATATATCAACAAAGTCAAAATCCATGCGTATATCGCTTATTGGTTTTTGCGTCGCAAACCTCTGCAAGCGCTATTGGAAGATGAAGCGTTGGTGTATGTAAACGAAGAGTTCGTGTATTTTTACCTCGTGCAGCTACTTCCGGATGAGGGTAAGCCATCACCACACACGGTCAAAGAAACGGAATTTTTCTTTCATACGCTGTGGTATCATCTTCGCTACCGCAAGTGCGATGCACAAGCGTTGGAGTTGATGCTCCTTGCGTTCGAGGCTGGCCAGCAATACGAGAAGGCACTATAGGAACCGCGGTGATGCTTAAAAAATTTTTCTTGACAATCTTCCCCGAATAGTGCTATAATTCTATGGTTATTCCGGCGTTTGCCGTGAATACAAATTTTCATGAAAGGAGATGCGACATTGCCTACCTTTAATCAGCTGGTTCGCAGCGGACGCGAAAGCTCGGTGAAAAAGTCGAAGGCGCCTGCTCTGCGCAAGGGGCTCAATTCCCGCAGGAACGTCCAGACGGATCTTGATTCCCCCCAGAAGCGCGGCGTTTGCACCGCCGTCAAAACCACCACCCCCAAAAAGCCGAACTCGGCCTTGCGCAAGATTGCCCGCGTGCGTCTTTCCAACGGCATCGAAGTGACGGCTTACATCCCCGGCGTCGGGCATAACCTACAGGAACACTCCGTTGTTCTGATCCGCGGCGGCCGCGTGCGGGATCTGCCGGGCGTGCGTTACCACGTGATCCGCGGAACGCTGGATACCCAGGGCGTGCAAAAGCGCAAGCAGGCGCGTTCCAAGTACGGCGCAAAGCCCGAAAAAGCAGTCAAAAAGAAGTAAGGCTGCACCCCAGGCAACCAACAGAGGATACGAAATCCCGGCGAATGAATACTTCGTTCGTTCCCCGGTGTAATATTGCCTCTGGCGGCGCGCACGGGAAAATTACTCTCGAGTACCGATGAATTCATTCTTATGAAGGAGGGAAGCGAAGTGCCAAGAAGAGGCCAAATCGCGAAACGGGATGTCCTGCCGGATCCGCTTTACGGATCAAAGCTGGTCACCCGCCTAATCAACAGCGTGATGCACGACGGCAAAAAGGGCGTTGCACAGCATATCGTCTATGATGCTTTCGAGATCATCCGCACCAAAACCGGCAAAGATCCCCTGGAAGCCTTTGAAGCGGCGATGGAAAACGTCATGCCGCTGCTGGAAGTCAAAGCCCGGCGCGTGGGTGGCGCCACCTATCAGGTGCCAATCGACGTCCGCCCCGAACGCCGCCAGACTTTGGGCTTGCGCTGGATCACACTGTATGCACGCAGCCGTTCAGAGCGCACGATGAAAGAGCGCCTGGCGAACGAAATCGTGGATGCGCTGAACCAGACCGGCTCCGCGTACAAGAAGCGCGAAGACACGCACAAGATGGCGGACGCAAACAAGGCGTTTGCGCACTTTAGATGGTAGATGCTAGACGTTAGATGTTAGACGGTGTTGACCGACCATCTGCGTCCGTTTGGCCATCAGGTGTTGGACGCATGAGTCTAATGTCTATACTCTAAAATCTATATTCCGGAGGAAAATTTCATGCCCCGGCAAGTTTCACTTGAAAAAACACGAAATATCGGTATCATGGCACACATCGACGCCGGCAAAACCACCACCACCGAGCGCATCCTGTTCTACACGGGCAAGACGCACAAAATCGGCGAGGTGCATGACGGCGCGGCGACCATGGACTGGATGGAGCAGGAGCAGGAGCGCGGCATCACGATCACATCGGCGGCGACGACTTGCTTCTGGAAGGATCACCGCATCAATATTATTGATACCCCCGGCCACGTGGATTTCACGGTGGAGGTGGAGCGCAGCTTGCGGGTGCTGGATGGCTCCGTGACGGTGCTTTGCGCCAAAGGCGGCGTGGAACCCCAGAGCGAAACCGTGTGGCGGCAGGCGGATAAGTACCAGGTTCCCCGCATGGTGTATGTCAACAAGATGGACATCATGGGCGCGGACTTTTTCAACGTATTGCAAATGCTGCGCGAGCGGCTCAAGTGCAATGCGGTGCCGATCCAACTGCCCATCGGCGCGGAAGCGGACTTCCGCGGGATCATTGACCTGGTGGAGATGAAGGCCGTCATCTATTACGATGACCTGGGGCTGGACGTCCGCGAGGAAGAGATCCCGGCGGATCTGCGCGAGCAAGCCGAAATTTATCACCTGGAACTGCTTGAAGCCGTTGCAGACCAGGATGACACCCTGATGGAGAAGGTTCTGGAAGGCGAAGAAGTCGATGTGGAGGAGATCAAGGTTTGCATCCGCAAGGCTACGCTTGCCAACGCCATGGTCCCCGTCACCTGCGGCACCTCTTACCGCAACAAGGGCGTGCAGATTCTGCTTGACGCCGTTGTGGATTACATGCCCGCCCCCACGGACGTCCCCGCCATCACCGGCATTAACCCGCGGACGGAAGAGGACGAAGTGCGCCGTTCATCGGATGAAGAGCCGTTTTCGGCGCTGGCATTCAAGATTGCGACCGACCCCTTCGTTGGGAAGCTCTGCTTCTTCCGCGTGTATTCCGGCAAGGTGGAATCCGGCTCCGGCGTGTTCAATTCCACCAAGAGCAACAACGAGCGCATCGGTCGTATTTTGCAGATGCATTCCAACCACCGGCAGGATATTGAATGCGTTTACGCAGGCGATATTGCCGCCGCCATCGGTTTAAAGAACACCACCACGGGCGATACGCTCTGCGATGCGGCGCACCCGGTGATCCTGGAATCCATGGACTTCCCGGAACCCGTGATCCGCGTGGCGATTGAGCCAAAGACCAAGGCAGGGCAGGAGAAGATGGGCATCGCGCTGCAAAAGCTGGCCGAAGAAGACCCCACCTTCAAGTGCTACACCGATGAAGAAACCGGCCAGACCATCATCGCGGGCATGGGCGAGCTACACCTGGAAATCATTGTTGACCGTATGCTGCGCGAATTCAAGGTGGAAGCCAACGTCGGCAAGCCGCAGGTGGCGTACCGCGAAACCGTCACCAGGGAATCCGACGTCGATTGCAAATACGCACGTCAATCCGGCGGGCGCGGGCAATACGGTCACGTCAAGATCCGCCTGGAGCCGAACCCCGAAAAAGGCTACGAATTCGTCAATGCCATCGTTGGCGGCGTTGTGCCAAAGGAATATATTCCGGCGGTGGAAGCGGGCATCAAGGGCGCCATGCTCAGTGGCGTGCTGGCGGGCTACAATGTGGTTGACGTCAAGGTCACGCTTTACGACGGTTCCTACCACGAAGTGGATTCGAGCGAAATGGCCTTCAAGATTGCCGGTTCCATGGCCTTCAAAGAGGCGATGCGCAAGGCTGCCCCCGTCCTGATGGAACCGATCATGAAGGTTTCCATCACGGTGCCGGATGATTACATGGGCGACGTGATTGGCGACGTCAACGCACGGCGCGGCATGATCCAGGGCACCGAAGCCCGCACCGGCGCTGTGCAGATCAATGCGCAGATTCCGCTTTCCAACATGTTTGGCTATGCCACCACGCTGCGTTCGCGCACCCAGGGGCGCGGCCAATATGTGATGGAACCCAGCCATTACACCCAGGTACCCAAAAGCATCGCCGAGGGTATCGTCAGCGAAAAAGGGAAGGGGAAAGAATAATTCAGTTTTTTTGCAAAAAAGACTTGCTATTTCTTTCATTCCCTGCTAAAATAGAATCACTGTAATCAGATGTATTTACACAAGGAGGAATTCCCATGGGAAAGGCAAAATTTGAACGCACCAAACCCCACGTCAACATCGGCACCATCGGCCACGTGGACCATGGCAAAACCACGCTGACCGCCGCGATCACCAAGACCCTGGCCATGAAGGGGCAGGCCTCTTTCGTCGATTACGCCAACATCGATAAGGCACCGGAAGAGCGCGAGCGCGGCATCACGATCAACACCGCGCACGTGGAATATGAAACCGACAGCCGCCACTATGCCCACGTTGATTGCCCCGGCCACGCCGATTACATCAAGAACATGATCACCGGCGCGGCGCAGATGGACGGCGCAATCATCGTCATCGCCGCCACCGACGGCCCGATGGCGCAGACCAAAGAGCATTTGCTGCTTGCCCGCCAGGTCGGCGTGCCTTATATCGTGGTTTACATGAATAAGGTTGACCAGGTGGACGACCCCGAACTGCTGGATCTGGTTGAGATGGAGATCCGCGAAGCGCTGGATGAAAAAGAGTTCCCGGGCGACGAAATCCCGATCATCCGCGGTTCCGCCCTCGAAGCCCTCAACTACAGCGGCACGGATACCGAAGCCCCCGAGATTGCCTCCATCTGGGAACTGATGGAAGCCGTTGACTCCTATATCAAGACCCCCGACCGCAAGGCGGATCAGCCCTTCCTGATGAGCGTTGAAGACGTCTTCACCATCACCGGGCGCGGCACCGTTGCCACCGGGCGCGTGGAGCGTGGCCAGATCAAGGTTGGCGAAGAAGTCGAAATCGTCGGCCTGACCGAAGAACGCCGCAAAGTGGTCGTCACCGGGCTTGAAATGTTCCACAAGAGCCTTGATTATGCCGAAGCGGGCGACAACGCCGGCGCATTGCTGCGCGGCGTGCAGCGCAAGGAAATTGAGCGCGGCCAGGTGCTTGCAAAGCCCAACTCCATCCTTCCGCACTCCAAGTTCCGCGGTCAGGTCTACGTCCTGACCAAGGATGAAGGCGGCCGTCACACCCCGTTCTTCAACAACTACCGCCCGCAGTTCTACTTCCGCACCACCGATGTGACCGGCGTCATCACCCTGCCTGAAGGCATCGAGATGTGCGTTCCGGGCGACAACGTCGAAATGGACGTGGAACTGATCACCCCGATCGCCATCGAAGAAGGTCTGCGCTTCGCCATCCGCGAAGGTGGCCGCACGGTGGGTTCCGGCGTGGTAATCGCAGTCAACAAGGCATAAGGTGCTTGCGGCGCGGCTTACCGCCTGTGGCGCTTTCTAATTGACGTTCGCACAACACATCAAAATGCCCGCCCAGCCGGATTTTCCGCTGGGCGGGTTTGGTTGTGGGGTATAACAAAGGCACCCCGGTAAAAGGGTGCCTGGGGTTATTGGAAAAATGCCGCTCAGTTGACCGGCGATACGCGGGCAGGGGCGGGGACGGCCTGTTTGGTTGCGGACGGCTTCTTTTTTGGAAAGTAAGGGCGTAAATCAACATCGGAGCGGACAAAAACGCCATTTACTTGCGTATCGCTTTCAACCAAGATTGCGTAACCGTTCATTGCATACTCTTGAAAATCCGAGCCGTCAACATCCTGTAGAAGCTGACCCTTCGTCAAGTTAGGAAGCGCTTTTTCCAACGCAAGGCACTGCCGACGAAAAACATCTTCGTCCGCTTGGTTGCAAATCATGGTATCGAATTTATAATCTGTTTTCATGATAGGCCTCCTTAAAGTCCAAGTTCACGGTCAATTCCAGAATTTGACTTGCTTGCTGTTTCAAGAATATCCATGAGTGCCTGCGCACGCGTCATGGATTTTCGTTGCATTTTCTTTTTTACGAGTTCTTCAAAACCGGGATTTGGGCGCTCTCTATCCAGTTGCGCCCGCGCTTTGACGTCAGACATCAACTCACGCGCCTGTATGCGGTAGAGGTTGCGCAAGTCAAACGCCTTCCGCGCCCGGTCTTCCAGCGATGCAGCCGGGTCAATTTGATTTGGGATACCCTTTATTTGCGCCGTATACCACGCACGTACCGTTGCATTGTCCATAGCTTGGGCGCACTCCGTCTTTGCAATATCGTTTCTCTTTGCAACTCTATTATACGTGTTTGCCGCAGGAAAGTCAACTGCTTTTTCGTTAATATTCCCAATTCTTGGAGGGCTTGCTATGCCACAGCCAACGGCTATCGTCGCCAAAACCATGCTGCATCACTGGGAAGAGCCGCCGATCAGCGGCACAGCTGCCGCTGGCGGGGCGGGCGCGGTCTTTTTTGCGGGCTGCCCCCTGCACTGCCTTTTTTGCCAGAATGCAGCCATCAGCCAGCAAAAGCCGCCGGTGGGCGAAGCGGTTTCGCCCGAACGGCTTTGCGAGATCTTTTGGGAACTCCATGCCCAGGGGGCGCACAACATTGACCTTGTGACCCCGGGGCAGTATTTGCCCGCCGTGCGCCGTGCGGCGGCGCTTGCCAAGGCCGGGGGCTTCCCCCTGCCGCTGCTGTGGAATTCCAGCGGCTACGAAAGCGCAAAGGCCATCCAAACGCTGGATGGCCTGATGGATATTTATTTGCCCGATTTGAAATATGCCGACGACGCGCTCGCGCTGCGCTATTCCGCCGCGCCGAATTATTTTGCCGTTGCCACGGCGGCCATTGCCGAAATGCACCGCCAGGTGGGCAACCCGCAGCTGGGGGCGGGCGGTTTGCTCCAACGGGGGCTGCTGATCCGCCACATGGTGCTGCCGGGTTGCCGCCGCGATTCGATGCGCGTGCTGGATTGGATTGCGCAAAACCTACCGGGCGCATGGGTCAGCTTGCTGGCGCAATACACGCCGCTGCACCGCGCAAAAGAGGTTCCGCAACTCAACCGCCGCCTGACGCAGTTTGAATACCAAAGCGTGGTGGAACATTTTTTTGCCATAGGCCTAAAGAACGGCTACATGCAGGAATGTGCGGCGGCTTCCGCAAAATATGTGCCTGTATTTTAGGGTTCTTCCTGCTCCAGCCCTAAAAACAGCACGAAATAAGCGGCGGATGCAAGAGCGGTCGCCAAAATACCGGTTACCATGAGCAGGATTGACTGCTCTTTTGAAATGTTGGTGATGGCTGAGAAGATGACGCCAACAATGGCATACAGCAGCGAAACAATCAGTAGGGGTTTTTTATCAGGCAACCGGCCATCAATTGCTTTGCGGTAAAGTGAAAGCATGGCGATTGCCAGCGGCAGGGTGAACAAAGTGCTGATGGTACCAGAAAGCCCCGTCAGCGCAACGCCTTGCAACAGTTGCCCGACGGTTGCCAAAAGGCCAATTGCAAGCGCAAATATGTTGATAGCAACGATGAACTTCAATAGCTTGGCAAACGTGTGGGGCTTGCGTTTAACAACAAAAAATGCGTAGAGCAACAGCGCGACGGGCACCAAGCCAATCAGCGCCGTAAAACCCACAACACTCCAGTTCACGGATGTGTTGGCCGACCGTGCGGCAATCATTTGGGCGACTGCCACCAGATTTCTGATGGTTCCCAGCGCCACCATTATGATCGCTATGGTGGGGTGAATGGATTTTTGCGGTATGCGATACTGCATTGTGTTCCTCCTCAAAATTATTCCTGTAAATCAGGCGTGTATTAGCTGCCTGTGCTGTTTTCCGCCATGTCCCTGCGTAGCCCCAGAAAGAGTATGAAATAGGAAGCCGTTCGCAGGAAGCCGGAGAGGATGCTATGCAGCATAAGTTGGGAAGCATCCCCGCCAGAGATGCTCCGCATGGAAACGAAAACGAGTATTAGATATAGGACAATATAGAGTGCCGCAGTCGCCAGCAACGCCGTTTTGCTTTTGCGCTTACCTGTCACAGCAAGGCAATACAGCGCCAACATGGCCGCAAGCAGCAGCGTGAAGGGAAGCGTCATTGCTATCACCGGCACGGGAGGCAACGACTCGTGATAGAGTAGGGCGAACACGCCATTCCAAAAATATTGCGTTGCCTCAAAGCCCAGCGGCACGGCCAGCAAGATTGGGAACCGTTTGGCCAGCGCAAACGCAAAGCACACAAACAGCACCGGCGCGGGCAGCCAATACACATGGCCGAACTTGGAGGCAAGCTCATAAACAACATAAGCAGCCATCACCGCCCCCGCAGCATAGGGGATCACCGACTTTTTTGAAAAGCGAAAGGGCGCATATAGCATAGCAGATTCTCCTTTTGGGATTCAAGTTGTGGATTGCCGTTCAATATAGCTCTGTTTCGGTGCGCTTCAACAGGGTGGCTACGGCCAGGGGGGAAAGGAAAACCCGGGTTGCGCCGCCTTTTTCGGCCAGCACAAAGCTCTTGGGCAGCTCATTGCCCAGTGGGCGAATCTCCCCGCGCTCCTGCGCGGCATGTAAAAATGCCCGGCTCACCCCGGAAACCGTCGTGGTATCCAGATCAAACAGGCCAACAATTTCGCTGCTGCGCACCAGCGCTTCGCAGCCGAGGTGCAGATACATGGGTTCCCCCCCTAGTCGTTCATCAAAGCAAGTTCGCGCAAGAGCCTGCCCACCGGTAGGCCGACTACGTTGAAATAATCCCCGCAGATGCTTTCCACCAGCAAGCCGCCCCTGCCCTGGATGCCGTAGGCGCCCGCCTTATCCATCGGTTCGCCGCTGTGGATGTAGCTTTCGATTTCCTGTTCCGTCAGCGCATAAAAGCGGACGGCGGTTTCCTGCGCAAAGGTGTGCGTCTGCCCCCCGCTGCGCAGGCAAACGCCCGTGATCACCCGGTGTTCCCGGCCGGAAAGCAGCCGCAGCATCCGCACGGCGTCTGCGGAATCCAGCGGTTTGCCCAGCAGTTCGCCGTTTGGCGCGGCCACGATGGTATCCGCTGCAATGATGCAGGCTTCCGGGTTTTGCGCGGCCACAGCGGCCGCCTTTTGCGCCGCCAGGCGCATGGCCGCCGCCGCAGCAGGTTCGGCGGGCAGCAGAACTTCCTCCGTCTGGGGGGAACACACGCAAAAATTCAACCCCGCCAGTGCAAGTAGCTCCTTGCGCCGAGGTGAGGCCGAAGCCAAAATATACTTCATGCGTTTTTTCGCCTTCTTGTGTATTACTTTTCGGGGATGATTTCCGTCCAGTAGCCATCCGGGTCGCTGATGAAATAGACGCCCATGCCCGGATTATCGTAACAAACGCAGCCCATGGCTTCGTGGCGCTGGCGGGCTTTTTCAATATCCGCCGTGGTGACGGCCAGGTGCAGTTCGTTGTCGCCCAGATCATAAGGGCCTTTCCAATCCCGCAGCCAGGTCAGTTCCAGCTGAAACTTCCCGGATTTTGATGCTTCCAGGAACACCAGGGTGAAGCTACCGTCCTCCGCTTCCTTGCGGCGAACCTCCTTCAGCCCCAGCGCTTCCTGATAGAAGGCGACGCTTTTTTCAAGATCTGCTACGTTGCGATTGGAATGCACAAATTTAAATGACATTTTTGACCACACCTCTCTCTTCCTTTAGGCAAAGATACGCTTGCCAGACTATTCTGCAACAGTATACACCCCCACGCGCAAAAAAGCAAGACCTGCGCAGCGCAAAAGTGCAGGATTTCGCAAAAAAAATACGATTTAGGGCTTGCAATTTGCGCGGAGCTGTGCTATAATGCCTTATGTTGTGGCGTTGCATCGCTATGCTCTTATAGCTCAGTTGGTAGAGCGCATCCTTGGTAAGGATGAGGTCTCCGGTTCGAATCCGGATAAGAGCTCCAAAGGAACCCGCTGTTTTGGCGGGTTCCTTGCTTTTTGCCTGCCTGGCATTCTTACTGCAAATGTTCCTTGCTGGGCTTCACAAGCGCCCCAACCAAATCGGCGCAGCCAACCGCAGTTGGCCGCGCCGATTTGCATTTTGCTGTGCCGGGGGGCGGGTCATTTAAAGACCCATGCCGAGGATGAACGTCAGCAGAAGATCAAATCCGCCGGCTACGTAGGTGTTGATAAAATCGGTGATCCAATCGAAAATGGGGTTGATAAAGCCGAAAATATCGTTGTAATACTGCCCTAAATCCAACATGCCTAACACTCCTTTCTTACAAATCTTGCGCAAGGGTTTCAGTCTTTAGTCGTTCAAGCCAGCGAAATTCCTCACACGCTGCCTGCGATGATGGGGGATAAAATATCGCTGATAACCTGCCAAAACCCGCCGCTGATGGCATTGCCGATGCTTTCGCCGATCAGGGCGAAAATTTCCTGCACCATGATCAGGATGGTGGAAATTTCCATAATCAGGACTCCTTTGCTGTCATAGATAGCGTGAAGGTTGCACACACGGCATAGTGATCCGACGGATAGCGCCCGTCGTATTGCTCCCGGATCACCTTGAATTCCTGCACGCTCTGCGTGTAGTCGTCCACCAACACAAAGTCGATGGGCGTTGCGCCTTCAATGTTCATCGTCGCGCCGGTGTCTGTAACCGTCGCAAGCTCGCGGGTATCCCGCAAACCGCCTGTCAGCAGGGTTTGCACCGGTGGCTGCGTGGATGTCGTGTTCAGGTCGCCTGTGATCACGACCGGCAAATCGCCGAATTCCTGGATTCGTTCCAACAGCAGCGTCGCGCTATTTTCCCGCGCAAGGGCGCTGAGATTATCAAAGTGCGTGTTGAAGTGGACGTAGGTGAAGCCGGTCTGCTTATCTTGCAGCACCGCGTAGCCCGCAATGCGGTTGTGCACCGTATCCCATCCGCCCGAAACGACGTCCGGCGTTTCCGAAAGCCAGAACACGCCCTGGCGCAGCAGCCGGTATTTTTCTTTGTTATAAAGGATCGGCACGCCTTCATCAAAGGCGAAATCGCGCCCGATCCAGCAAGCCATGCCATACCTTTCGCGCAGTTCCCATGCAAACGTGAGCCGCCAGCGCGCGTGGGCTTCCTGCAAACCTACGCTGTCAGGCATTTCCTTCAGGATGGTTTGCATCACACCGTTTGTGCGCGCTTGCAGGGTATTTTTATCCGTCCAGACGTTGAAGCTCATCACGGTTAGTTCCTGCGGCGGCGGCGTAGCTTCGCCCGCCTGCGTCGGCGCCGAAACGCCCCAGCTCATCAAACAGGCCAGCAGCCACGCAAATATTTTTTCCATAGGTACAACCCCTTTCTAATTTCTAAACAATGGAACCCGCCAACTGGCGCAAATATGCCTTGAAATCCGCGCCGATTTCGGGGTGGTTGAGCGCAACCTCGCAGTTGGCCTGGAGGATGCCCAGCTTGTTGCCCATGTCGTAGCGCTTGCCGATGAAATCCACCGCCATCAGCTTGCCCTGGCGGCCAAGGTCGGCCATTGCATCGGTGAGGTAGTATTCTTCCCCGGCGGCCACGGCGGCGCAGCCTTCTTCGAGCATCCCGAAGATTTCCGGCGGCAAAATCACGCGCCCCAGGATGGAATAGTGGGAAAGTTTTTCCTTTTCGATCTGCGCCGGGGTCGGCTTTTCGATAATATACGGCACGCGGAATACCCGCTCATGCCCTTCCACGGGGTCTGCGCCCACGGAACAATACTTGGGCAAATTTTTGGTGGTGACCGCATTCACGCCCACCACGCCACAGCCGAATTCTTCGCTCACCCGCGCCAGCTGGGCGGTCACCGGGTCGTCTGAAAGGATCACATCATCGCCATAGAGCACCGCGAAGGGTTCGTTGCCCACAAAGCTCTTGCCGCAAAGCACCGCATGGCCAAGGCCTTTGGTGATCTTCTGGCGCAAAAAATAGATGTTCGCCCCCACATTGGAAGATTCCAGCACCTGGGTGAGGATGCCCGCCTTGGCGGGGTTGGCGGCCAGCTGGGTTTCCAGTTCAAAGGCATGGTCAAAATGATCCTCAATGACCCCCTTGCCCCGGTTGGTGATGATCAGAATATCCTCAATCCCCGCCGCCACCGCTTCTTCTACGATATATTGAATCGCGGGCTTATCAACGATGTTAAGCATCTCTTTGGGTACCGCTTTGGAGGCGGGCAGAACCCGCGTCCCCAACCCCGCTGCCGGGATAATCGCCTTGCGTACCTTCATGTTTTACCTCCATAACAGATAGTTTGTAAATTTGATCAGGTCGTCAGCCGTTCGATGATCTGCATCAAAAGGCTTGGCAAATAGGTGTTTGCCCAATAGAATATGACCGGCGCAAGGAGTGACATGCCACCCCGCCGCACCAAAATCCGCTGCCGGATCAGCTTTTGCTCCGGCGTTTCGCCGCCCGAATCCTCGTGGGCAATGGCGATGTCGCCCCAAACCTTCCGGCGCAGCAGACGGTCGGCCAGCAGCGCCGCCGCAATGCGGATCCCGAAAAAGATGGCGGCGTTGGCGGCAAGGTAGCCTTTGCTGCTCCGCAGCGCCTGCCCCAGGATGAAGAGGCTGTTTTTGGAAGCCGTCATCGCAGCGTCCGCATCGTTGTTGCTAGCGGCTTCCATCGCGGCCTGGCTGGTGACCTCGATGGCCGTTACGGCGGAATCCATACGCTTTTGGAAGTTTGCGCTGGCGGGGGAAACCAGCAGCGCAAAGTGCAGCGCCAGCAGCACGCCCGCAAAGGCGATGCCCGCTTTATAGAGCTTGCGGAAAAAATACCAGTAAGGGCCAAAGACGAACGCCGCCCAGTTCCAGCCGATGCGTTGGTTGCGCTCAAACCGGCCAAGGTAATGCTCAATGCTGCGGCGTGGTGCGCGGATGTGCAGCGCGGCTTCTTCCACCAGCACGCGGCTCGTGCCGCCGCCGCTTGCGGTTTCGGCGGGATCCGGGCCGATCAGCTCGCCTTCCTGCACCTGCCGGTTGTTGACGGTGAACACCTGGGGCGGCCGCTGAAGAACCTGCGCCGTGCGTGACTGGAACTGCTGTTCCATTTGCAGGCGCTGCCGGTTGGCGTATTCGGCAAAATGCGTGTTGCAGTTGGGGCATTGCGCGGCTTCGCGCGGGCAATTTTCGCCGCAAACGGGGCAAACTACGCCCGCTTCGTGCTTGGGGTCAAAGGCGGCGGCGGGCGGCGGCTCCGCACGCTGCGGCTGCCAGAGGAAATCATCGCCGTGCTGCGCCGCAAAGGGGCAACCGCCGTGTTCCACCCAACAGGCACGGTGCAGCGGTGCGCCGCAATCCGGGCAAACAACAATCTCTTCTACGCCGTTATTTTCCGGCGCGAAGGCAAGCCCGCAAATGCCGCAGCTCTCGTTTTGGTAACGCATATCAAACTCTCCGTCGCTATCGTTCGTTAGGCAACCGCCCACAATTCGTATCCCTTATATTATAGCCGCTTTTGCCGGAATTGTAAAGAGGATTTTTCACCAATTGCGCAGGGGGTGCAAATTGCAAGTTAAATTGCCCAAGATTAACAACCAGTTCATAAATGGGAAAGAATCAGGCAGCCATCTCGTTGGCGGACTTGTAACCGAGAAGCCTACGAGGGTAATTGTTGA
>JAITNG010000035.1 GCA_031290595.1 Oscillospiraceae bacterium | reverse complement strand
GAAGATTTGGACGCTGGAAGGCAGTTTTGTGCCGGGCAACGTGCTTGTGGCGGCGAAAATTGACGGTGACTGGGGCGAAGTGACGGAGCTGGTACCCGTCCCGACGCTGCCGGGTGACGTGGCGCCACCACCTGCGGGCGGCGGCGAAGGCCAGGGCGTCATCGTGACGGAACCCCCGGTGGTGGAAGAACCCGCAGCGGTGGGGGATCCCCCCACGGTGGATGCTGAACTGCCCACAGAGGGCGAAGTGCTTACGGACGACGAAGAAACGCCAGCGGGCGAGGACGCGCCCGTCGTCGACCCCGCACCCGCAAAGAAGAGCTTCTTGCAGGTTTTGCTGGAGTGGCTGCGCGGGTTGTTCGGGCTGTTTGGCTGAGGGCAGCTGCGCCAGTTAAGTAACAGAATACACTAAATACAATGTTGCACCGCTTCGGATTTTTCCGAAGCGGTGCCGTTGTTCGGAGTCTATCGCCCCAAAATCGCATTTCAAAAATTATTTTTGCAGGATTCCGAAAAACCTCTTGCATTTTTTCGCCCAAAAGGGTAAAATGGATGCAACCTGTGAAAGGAGCATCCCCTGCCTATGAGCCGACCTCCGTTCCTCAGCCGGATTGAGCAGAATTACCCCCGGCTTTCCAAGGGTCACAAAAAAATAGCGGATTACATCCTCCGGGAATATGACAAAGCGGCGTTCATGACGGCGGCGGTGTTGGGTGCTGCCGTGGGGGTGAGCGAATCGACCGTCGTGCGCTTCGCCGCTGAAAATGGCTACGACGGCTACCCTGATTTGCAGCGATACTTGCAGGATATGATCCGCAGCCGCCTGACCAGCATCCAGCGGATGCATGTTTCGGATACACGGTTGAGCGACGATAAAATTCTGGAAAACGCCATGGGTGCGGATGCTGAGATGATCCGCCGCACGCTGGAACAGACCTCGCGCGAAGCCTTCCGCAGCGCGGTGGAAGCGATCAATGGCGCCGAGCATATCTACATCCAGGGGACGCGCTCTTCGGCTGCGCTGGCGAACTTCCTCTCGCTCTATTTGAATATTTTGCACCCCGGCGTGGTGTGTGTTGATGCCTTCAGCGCCAGCCAAATCTATGAGCAGCTGCTGCGCATCAACGAAAAAGACGTGTGCATCGCCATCAGCTTCCCCCGCTATTCCAAGCGGACGATCACGGCGCTGCGCTTTGCGCGGGACCGCGGCGCGTGCGCCATCGCCATCACGGATAGCTACCGTTCCCCCATTGCGGAGCTTGCGCAGCAGGTGCTGGTGGCTTCGTGCGATGCGGTGGCCTTTGTGGATTCCCTCGTGGCGCCCCTGAGCCTGATCAACGCGCTGCTGGCCGCCTGCGCCCGCAGCCAGGGCGATCAGGTCTATGATACGCTGCATTCGCTGGAACAAATCTGGACGAAATACGAAATTTATGATTCTTCCGAACTTGCTGAATCGGAGGACTTGCCTTGAGCCAGAAACGTGTGCTGGTCGTCGGCGCGGGGCCAGCGGGGCTGGTGGCGGCGGGTTTTGCCGCCCGCGCGGGGGCGGCCGTGACGCTGCTTGAGCGCAACGAACGCGCCGGGCTGAAGCTGCGCATCACCGGCAAGGGGCGCTGCAACTTGACCAACAGCACCCCCGCGCTGGAAGACCTGATCGCCAACGTACCCGTCAACGGTCGCTTTTTATACGGCGCGTTTTCGCGCTTCGCCCCGGCGGATACCATGGAGCTGCTTGAAAGCCTGGGCGTGCCGCTGAAAATCGAGCGTGGCCGCCGGGTTTTCCCGGTCAGCGATAGCGCCCACGACGTCGCCGAAGCATTGATTCACTTTGCCCGGGAAAATGCGGCAGGAATTTTGCGCGGGCGAGCGACTAAGTTAATGACGGCGCAAAACCGCGTGGCGGGCGTATACACCGAAGACGGCGCAGCGCTCCCCGCCGATGCGGTGATTTTGGCCACGGGCGGCTGTTCTTACCCCAAAACCGGCTCCACCGGCGACGGCTACGCCCTGGCGGAACAGGCAGGGCACCGGGTCATTGCGCCCAAGCCCTCGCTCGTCCCCCTGGAATGCCACGAAGGCTTTTGTAGCCGCCTGATGGGTCTGAGCCTGCGCAACACAGCCCTGGAAGTCTGGGACAACGCAAGCGAAAAGGTGATCTTCCGGGATTTTGGCGAGTTGCTCTTTACGCACTTCGGCGTTTCGGGGCCGATGATCCTCAGCGCAAGCGCCCATTTGCGCGGCATGGAACCGGGGCGCTACACCCTCCGGCTGGATTTGAAGCCCGCCCTCGGCCACGAACAGCTGGATGCGCGCATCCTCCGGGATTTCACCGAAAACGCAGGTCGCAATTTCATCAACGCGCTCAACGGCTTGCTACCCAAGAGCCTTGTGCCGGTGGTGGTGCAGCGCAGCGGGATCCCCGCAGGGCTGCGCACAAACCAGGTGACGCGGGAACAGCGCCGCGCCCTGGCCGAACTGCTCAAGTGCTTCCCCTTGACAGTCAACGCCTTTCGCCCCATTGAGGAGGCCATCGTCACTTCCGGCGGCGTCGCCGTGGAGGAAGTGAACCCCGCCACCATGGAATCCCGTCGCTTGCCCGGCCTCTTTTTTGCCGGGGAACTGCTGGATGTGGACGCCTACACCGGGGGCTACAATTTGCAAATCGCCTTTTCGACGGGGCATCTGGCCGGGGTGAGCGCGGCAAATCCGGCAAATACTGACGAAGAATACCCTTCGTGCAGCAATGCATACTAAACATACAGGAGCTTTTTTGCCCATGAACAACCGCGTGATCAACGTCGCCATCGACGGCCCTTCCGGCGCCGGCAAAAGCACGGCTGCCCGCCTGGCAGCGGCCAAGCTGGGCTTCCTCTATGTCGATACCGGGGCGCTTTACCGCTGCCTCGCGCTGGCGGCGCTGCGGGCGGGTCTGCCGCCAACAGACGCTGCCGCCGTGGAAGCGCTGCTGCCCCGCGTAGCGCTGGAACTCCGCTTTGTGGAAGGCGTGCAGCACGTCTTTTTGGGCGAAGAGGATGTTTCCGAAGCGATCCGCACGCCGGAAGCCTCGCTTGCCACCTCGGCGGTTTCCGCCCAGCCCGCCGTCCGCGCCTTCCTGCTCGAACGTCAGCGTGCGCTGGCCAAAGCGCAAAACTGCATCCTGGACGGGCGTGACATTGGCACCGTCGTGCTGCCGGGGGCGCAGGTCAAAATCTTCCTCACGGCTTCGCCGGAAGAACGCGCCGCCCGCCGCCATGCGGAACTCCAAAAAAAGGGAAACACAGATTCCTACGAAAAAGTCCTCGAAGAACTCATCCGGCGGGATGAACAGGATTCCGGCCGCGCAATTGCGCCGCTCAAACCCGCGCCGGGCAGCATACTGCTCGATTCCACCGGCAAAACGCTGGAACAGGTCGTGGATGCAATTGTGCAGCTGATACACGGCGTATAACCCAATTTCCGCAAGCAGAAAGGTGTTCTATGAAACCGTTTGACTACGAGAGAACCAAGCCATACAAGTGGTATGACGTCATGATGCCGGTGGGCAGAGTTTTGCTCTATACCCTCTTCCGCCCCAAGGTGATCGGGAAGGAAAACATCCCGGCGGATGCTTCCGGCATCATCCTTTGCAGCAACCACCTGCATTCCATTGACCCGGTGATCCTGGGGGTTGCCACCAAATTGCACTGGCGCTTCATTGCGAAAATGGAACTCTTTGAAAAGGGCTTTCTCTTCTGGTTTTTCACCCACTGCAACGCCATCCCGGTGGATCGCGAAAAAATCGACCGGCAAGCGCTGGATTGCGCCGTCGCGTCGCTGGAAGAAGGCTCCTATGGCCTGGGGATCTTCCCCGAAGGGCAGCGTTCCCCCGATGGTTCCCCGCAGGAGGGCAAGAACGGCGTAGCGATGCTCGCACGCAAAACAAAATCGGACATCCTCCCCTGCTCCATCTATCATGCGGGCGATTTGAAATTCCGCAGACGGATCACCATCCGCATCGGCGAGTTGATCCCCTTTGAAGAGCTTGGGCTGGGCGACGCGCCCAACGCCCGCCAGACCCGCCAGGCGACGGCGAAAATCATGGAGGCCGTCACAGCGCTTTGGGTGAAGAAATACGATTGACCCCCAACCAGCCACCCAAAACGCAATTTTCACAGAACGTAAGGTGAGCGCCATCAAAAGAGTGATACTTGCGCAGTCCGCCGGGTTTTGCTTTGGCGTGCGCCGGGCGGTGGAAATGACCCGGGCGCTTTTGAGCGCGGGGATCCCCGTCACGCTGCTAGGGGAACTGATCCACAACCGGCAGGTGACCGGGGAACTCAAAGCCCAGGGCGCTGTGGTCGTTGCATCGCCCGCACAGGCGCGGCCGGGCGACACGGTCGTGATCCGCGCCCACGGCGTGCCGAAGGAAACCGCAGCGGAAATCGCGCGCCTGGGGCTGCGCTGCTGCGACGCCACCTGCCCCTTCGTCACAAAAATCCACCGCATTGTTGCGGAACATTCCGCCCCGGGCGTCCCGCTGATCGTCCTTGGCGACCCCCGGCACCCCGAAGTGATCGGCATCCGCAGTTATGCGGCGGGGGAATCGTTCGCGGTGGAAAGCAGCGAAGAATTGGAGAATTTGCTGCAAAACCACCCGGAATGGCGAAATATGCCGGTGCTGGCGGTGGCGCAAACCACCTTCAAGGCAGAGGAATGGAAAAAAAGTATAAAAAAACTCAAAAACCTCTGTACAAACGCTGTTTTATTTGATACAATATGCAATGCGACCCAGTCTAGGCAGGAAGAGGCAAGAACGCTTGCCGCCACCTGCGACGCCATGCTCATCATTGGCGACAGGCTGAGTTCTAACACAGCCAAACTGCTGTCGGTGTGCGGGGAATTGTGTCCTTCCTATCTTGTTGAAGGGTATGCGGATCTTTTCCCACTGGCCGAAACGATTCAATCGTTCCGCACCATCGGCTGCACGGCGGGCGCGTCAACCCCGGCGCGCACAATAAAGGAGGTACTGAAAACCATGTCCGAACTGACCAACGAACCCATCCCGGTGAACGAAGCCCTGCCGGAGGAACCCCAGACCCTCGCCACCCCTGCTGAGGAGGCAGCCGCAATCGAAACCTACGCAACCGAGGAAGACGAATTCAGCGCACAGCTGGAAGAATCCCTCAAGAGCATGAACAGCGACCAAAAGGTGAAAGGGATCGTCACCGCCGTCAACCCCTCTGAAATCCAGGTCGATATTGGCCGGAAGCAGACGGGCTACGTCGCGGCGAGCGAATACAGCAACGACCCCAATGCCGATCCTTCCAAGGAACTGGCAATCGGCGACGTGTTGGATTTGATCATCCTCAAAACCAACGACGCCGAAGGCACAGTGCAGCTTTCTAAAAAGCGTTTTGACGCCGGCAAGGCGTGGAACGATATTATCAAGTCCGAAGAAGAAGGCACTGTACTTGAAGGCAAGGTCATCGAGGTGATCAAGGGCGGCGTGTTGGTGATTTCCAACGGCGCGCGCGTGTTCATCCCCGGTTCCCTGACCGGTCTGCCCCGCAGCCAGACGCTCGACGGCCTACAGAACCAAACCGTCCAGTTCCGCGTCATCGAAGTCAATAAGCCCCGCCGCCGCGCCGTGGGTTCCATCCGCGCCGTGCAGCAGGAAGCCCGCAAGGGCGCAGAGGAAGCCTTCTGGAGCCAGGCAGAAGTCGGCCAGGTCTACCAGGGCAAAGTCAAATCCATCGTCAGCTACGGCGCGTTTGTGGATATTGGCGGCCTGGATGGCATGGTACATATCTCTGAGCTTTCGTGGGGGCGCATCAAGGATCCTTCGGAAGTGGTCAAGATCGGCGACGAAGTCGAGGTCTACATCAAATCCCTTGACCCCGAAAAGCACAAGATTTCCCTGGGCTACCGCAAAGCGGAGGATAACCCCTGGGAAGTGCTGCGCCAGCAGCACCCCGTCGATTCCATCGTGGAAGCGCAGGTGGTGAGTTTCACCGCCTTCGGCGCTTTCGCCCGCATCCTCCCCGGTGTGGACGGCTTGATCCATATTTCGCAGATCTCCGACCACCGCGTCGAAAAGCCCCAGGATGAACTGCAAATCGGCCAGACGGTGACGGTCAAAATCGTCGGCGTTGATTTTGAGAAGCGCCGCGTCAGCCTTTCGATCCGCGCCCTGCAAGAGAGCAGCGAACCCGAAGAAGAAGAACCCGCTCCCGAAGAAAACGCAGTCGTCGCCTCCTCTTCCAGCGAAGAATAGCGCCTGCGGGCACCTGCGGTGCGGCTTGCCGCCTGTGGCGCTTTCAAATTAAGTGCTGCTTGATTTCACCGGCTAGGTAGAAGGAACCACAGATCAGCAGAGCTGCGCCTTTTGTGCGGCTCTGCTGTTGCTTTGCCTCTTGCAATGCCTCCAGAGGGTCAGAAATGGCCTTAATTTCCGTTTTTTCGTCTCGGGCAGCAAGGAGGCTGGCTTCCGTTGCCAAGGCCTGTGCGGGCATTGCGCGGGGGTTTGCGGGGCAACAGGCGATGAACTGCGCCACACGCGGCACAATATAGGCCAAATACGCACCCACGTCCTTATCGGCCATCATGCCGCAAAGGGCGATCAGCGGGCGGCCTTGCAAAAAGCGGTCGATTGCTGCGGCGAGCGCCTGACCTGCATCGGGGTTGTGTCCGCCATCCAAAAGCAGCAGCGGGTCGGCGCAGAGCAGTTCCATCCGCGCGGGCAAGCGGGCGGCGGCGACCCCGGCGGCAATGGCGGCTTCCGGCAGGGCAAGCCGCCCTGTGCGGCGCAGCAGCCGTGCGGCAACGACGGCGGTCAATGCGTTGCGGCACATGTGTTCCCCCGCAAATGGCACCCGCACCGGCAGCCCGGCCAACCGCGCTTCGCCGCCCCCCAGGCCTAAGGAAAGCGCTTCGCATTCACCGGCATTGGGGATTTCGAGCGGGCAGCCCAGCCGCGCCGCCGTTGCCTGGATGACATTGTAGGCCGCCGGGGGCTGCTCACAGCAGCTGACCGCCAGGCAGCCGGGTTTGAGGATGCCGCATTTTTCGGCGGCGATCTTTTCGATGGTATCGCCGAGGATCTGCGTGTGATCCAGCGAAATTTTCGTGATCACGCTGCACAGGGGCTGCGCAATCACGTTGGTGGCGTCCCAGCGGCCGCCCAGCCCGGTTTCGAGGATCACAACATCGCAGCGCTGCTCCGCAAACCAGGCGAAGGCCAGCGCGGTGATGAACTCAAACTCCGTCGGCGGCGCGGGCAGGGCTTCGGCCAAGGGGCGCAGGCGCTCCACCCAACGGGCAAGGTCCTGCGCGGGGATCATCTCCCCTTCCACCTGCATCCGCTCGCGGAAGTCAAGCACATAGGGGGAAGTATAAAGCCCCGTGCGCAAACCTGCCGCGCGGCAGATCCCCGCCAGCATTGCGCAGGTGGAACCCTTGCCGTTCGTCCCCGCCACGTGGATGCAGGGCAGCCGCTGCTGCGGCTCCCCCAGCGCGGCGCAGAGGGCGCGGATGCGTTCCAGCCCCGGCTTGATGCCGAAGCGTTCGAGCGCATGGATGTATTCCAGCGCTTCCGGGTAGGTCATAGGCGTTTTCCCCCCCACAAAAACCAAGGGCAGAATTTTTACAATTCCGCCCTGTTATCGTTCAATTGGCAGCCAAAATCAACCGACCGGCTGTAGGATCTCCGGATCCGGGTAGGTCTTGCCAAACGTTTCCACCGTGACCGTTTGGATGACCACCTTGGTGAGCAAGAGTTCGCTGCTCGCCGGGCTGTTGGCGATTGTATCCACCACATCCAGACCCTGCGTCACCTTGCCGAAAGCGGCATAGTCGTTATCCAGGAACGATGACGTGCCGTGCATGATGAAAAACTGGCAGGAGGCCGAATCGTTCATGTTCTGTACCCGCGCCATGGAAAGCACGCCGGGCGTATGCTTCAGCGTGTTCTGCGTGAAGCCGTTGTTGGCAAATTCGCCCTTGATCGCATAGGGGAAGCCGGTGGACGCACTGGAGCCATCCGGCGAACCGCCCTGGATCATGAAGCCCGGCACCGCGCGGTGGAACACCTTGCCGTCATAATAGCCCTTCTTGATCAGGTAGATAAAATTGTTGACGGTATTGGGCGCCATATCGGGGTAAAGCTCGGCGACGATTGTTTTGCCGTCGGCCAGGGTGAAAGTGACGACGGGGTTCTGGGTTGCATCTGTGTTTTGGGGCATGGTTTTATCCTCCGTTATGTTTGTGGATGTATTTTCTGTTGTGTTTGCGGATGTGCTTGTCGTTTCCTCTTCCGCAGCGCCGCAGCCAAAGAGCAGCAACGGCAGCAGACCTGCAAGCAACAGGGCTACAAGAATCTTCGCAATTTTTCTGGAACGAACTGCCATAAAATTCAACCTCTCTTCACTTGTTTATACATATATCAGGCAATACGTATTATATAGAATCCGAGCGTAAAAGTCAAGAAAATCTTTCCTGCCCGGCCACAGGGTGCAAATTGCAAGTTAAATTGCCCAAGATTAACAACCAGTTCATAAATGGGAAAGAATCAGGCAGCCATCTCGTTGGCGGACTTGTAACCGAGAAGCCTACGAGGGTAATTGTTGA
>JAITNG010000163.1 GCA_031290595.1 Oscillospiraceae bacterium | reverse complement strand
TTTATCCTTTTTTGGCGGACGACGGCGATATGCTTGTGCTTGACCGCGCGATACGCCCGGCGAGCGGCGCGCTTTCGGGGGACGGGTACGACCCGGCGGCCATATTGGCGTATTTGCGGGCGCGCGTAAGCCGCCTGACGATTGTGGACGGCAAGGCCCTTATCGCGCGGTGCGGCGGCGCGAAAGCGCTCAACGCGGCGCTGCTGGGCGCGGCGTTTTTGATCCTGTGCGATACCCTGGCGCGCACCGCCTTTGCGCCCCACGAACTCCCTGTGGGCATCCCCGTGAGCATCCTGGGCGCACCGTTCTTCCTGTGGCTGCTCCTGCGCGAAAGGAGGCGTCACCATGCTTGAAGTGCGGGAACTCACCGGCGGCTACCACAAAAAAGAGGTGCTGCACGGCCTTTCGTTGCGCCTGGAAGACGGAAAAATCACCGCAATCCTAGGTCCAAACGGCTGCGGAAAAAGCACGCTATTAAAGCTGGCGGCGAGCCATCTAAAACCCTTTGCGGGGGATATTTTGGTGGACGGGCAGCCCATGGAAACGCTACGCCGGGAAGCGCTTGCCCGGCACGTGGCCTATTTGCCCCAAAGCCGCGCTGTGCCGGATATTACAGTCGGCGCACTGGCGCTGCACGGGCGCTTTCCCTGGCTGGGCTACCCCAGGGTATACCGTGCGGAAGACCGCGCCATTGCCGAACAGGCCATGCAACGCGCCGGGATTTTGCACAAGCAAAACGAGCTTCTGGCGGCGCTTTCCGGCGGCGAGCGGCAAAAGGCATACCTTGCGCTGCTGCTGGCGCAAAACGCCCAAACGGTGCTGCTCGATGAGCCGACGACCTACCTTGACCCCGCCCGGCAGCTGGAACTGGCGGAGCTGCTGCGGCTGCTCAGGAGCGAAGGCCGCGCCGTGGCCGTGGTGATGCACGACCTCCACCTGGCCTTTGCCTGTGCGGATACCCTGGCCGTGCTGCACGAAGGCCGCCTGGCAGCCACCGGCGCACCGGCGCAGGTGCGGGCGTCCGGGGTGCTGGAGGCGGTGTTCGGCGTGCCGGTGGGGGAGTAATGGATAAAGGATGTATCCAATCAGCTTAGCTCTTTAAACAGTACCGTTGTCCAAATCCCCATACCTTGCGTGCGGTAAAAGCGCAGGATGCGTTCGCTATCCTTTGTGGCAGTGCTGAGTGTCAGCCGGGTGACGCCCTGCTGGCGCAGCTGCGCTTCCAGGTACCGGAAGAACGCCCCGCCGATTCCGCACCCGCGCTGTTCCGGCGCAAGGTAGAGTTCTTCCAGCTCAAAACAGCTTGCTTTGCCCGGGAACACTGCAAGATGCGCCTTGTCCTGCACGCAACCTGCGGCGTAACCAATGATTTCGCCCCCAAGGCAGCAGAGCCACAGCTCTTTTTTTGCAAAATCCTTCTGATTTGTAGGCACAACGCCCCAAGTGATGCCCTCTGCCGCCCAACGTGCGGAAAGCGCGGCGACGGTATCCAAATCCTGCTTCTGCGCGGGGCGAAACGTGGGTTGTGCTTGCTGCGTTTTGCTCAAATAATCCTCTGCGAGGATGGCGTATGTATCGCAATCTTCAAAGCCCTTGTGGCTTTTGAATTTTTGCCGGGAACGCCCTTCAAATTGCATTCCCGCTTTTTGCATCACCTTCCCGGATGCAGGGTTATTGACGGCGTGGAACGCTTCCATGCGGTTGACGCCGACCGCAACGAACGCAAAGCGCAAAACGGCTTGCAGCGCTTCTGATGCAATTCCCCGGTTCCAAAAGGCCTTGCCAAGCGAGTACGCGGCATCCGCAACGGCGTCGTTGTCGTCCTCCACGTGAAAGCCAATTGCGCCGATTGCCCTGTTGTCCGTTTTCAGCGCAATCGCCCAGCGGTAGAAATTGGGCTTTTCATAGGTCGCAACAAAGTGTTCCATGAATGCCTCCGTTTGCACAACGCTGCCGTGTGCATCCCAGCGCATATACATGGCGACTTCCGGGTCGCTGAACCAATTTTGATATGCGTCCGCCGCATCACGCAATGCAAAGCGCCGCAAAATCAGCCGTTCCGTTTCGAGTGTGACAGTGCCTTTGTGTGTCATGCGTGCGTCCCCCCATCCAGTGCAATCCAGTACCGCTGGATCACCATTGCGTTGCAGTCGGTTCGTTCATCCTCCAAAACGCCGCCGGTTTTTTGGATCGTTCGCGCCGAAGCGGTGTTGGCTTTGTTGCAGGTGACCAGCACACGGTTGGCTTCCCCGACGCCAAGTTCGCTGCACTTTGCCAGCGCCAGGCGCAGCTGCTCCGTGGCGTAGCCTTTGCGGCGCTCCGACGGTGCGACGGCATACCCGATATGCCCGCCACGATTCAGCAGGTTTTCGTTAAGATAAAAGCGGATGTTCACCGCACCCAGGATTTTCGTTTCGCTGTCATCCATCAAAAAATAGAGAGCGTCCGGCACATAGTGCTGCGGAACGGTCTTTTCGGAAGCATATCGCCGACGCTGGCGCAGGAAGGCGGCATAGGTGTTCGCCTTGGCGGACATCCCCGGGATGTGCGTTTCGCCAGCTGCGAAAAATTCCTGCCGGTAGCGATACCAAAGCCGCCGGTGGCGCAGGGCAGGGGAGATCAAGTGCAGGGGCATCGCGTTACCTCCATTGATTTTCATGCACCTTTGTAGGGACACGGCGCGCCGCGTCCAGGCGCCTACAATAAACCGCCCGCCGGGGTGAACCGGCGGGCACTGCCAAGCCTCGTCACATCAACCGGGGATGCGCTCGTATTCGTAAGTGGAATAACCCGCAGAAGTTCCGTCAGCATTATAGCTTGCATCTTTTATTTTATTCCCATCGGCATCATACTCATATACGTCATAACTTTCTACAGTTCCGTCAGAAGTATACTCTGTGTCTTTTGTGCAATTGCCATTGGCATCATACTCATATGTCCAATGTAAGGTAACGGTTCCATCAGAATTATAGCCTATATGTTTCGTTTTATGGCCGTTGGTGTCATACTCGGTTATTGAATAACTTTCTACAGTTCCGTCAGCAGTATAGCTTACACCTTTTATTTGATTGCCGTTGGTGTCATACTCATATGTGGAATAACTTTCAACAATAGTTCCATCAGAATTATAGCTTACTTCTTTTGTTTGATTGCCGTTGGTATCATACTCATATGTGTAATAACTTGCAATGGTTCCGTCAGCATTATAATGTATATATTTTGTTTTATTGCCGTTGGCATCATACTCATATGTTGATACCTCTTCAAAATAAACAGTTCCGTCAGCGTTATAGTCTCCGTTTCTTGATTTTACATGATTGCCAGCGGCATCATACTCCCATATTCTATAGCTTTCAAGGCTTCCGTCAGAATCATGGGATTCCTCTTTTGTTTGATTGCCGTTGGCGTCGTACTCATATGTGTAATAAGTTCTAACACTTCCATCAGAATAATAGGCTACAAGTTCTGATTGATTGCCGTTGGCATCATACGCAAATGTGGCATGCTCTTTATGAGATCCGTCAGACCCATAAAGGTTGTCTTCCGTCAGCCGGAACTTCGCTTCCTCTTTTTTTGCAGCAGTGGTTTCCTCGCTCTGATTCGCAGCAGTGGTTTTCTTACTCTGATTCGTCGCACCCGTTCCGCAGGCGCTGGCTGCGATAGCCACGCATACGACCAAAACAATAGCGAGAATGATCTTCCCGGCGTTTGATTTTTTACTCATGTTTCTCTTCTCCCTTTTCCGATATATATTTGCACGTTTGTGCAGCAAAAGTATAGCACACGTGCCGGGGAAAAGCAAGGATTATTTTGCCAAAAAAGCGCCCGCCGGTGCAAACCGGCGGGCTGTTTATTATGGTATGGGGGATGAGCTACGCTTCTTCGTAGCCCTTCATGCCTTTGAAGATTTCTTCGCCATAGACGTTGTGTTCGTCTTTGCTGTGCAGCGGATACCACACCTGGGCGAAGAAGGGGTTGACTTTGGCTTCTTCGTCGAAGTTCCAGGGGGTGAAGGGGTTGTTGAAGTCGCCGTCGTTGGGACCGGGCAAATCATCCGGGGACCAGTGGCCGCCCTTGAGGACCAGGTTGACGCTCATCTCGAAGGTAGAGCCGTGGGCGCTGCGCCAGGTCAGCTTTTCGTAGGGGTCGCCGCTGTAGCTTTTGCTCACCAGTGCGCCGCCGCGGAATTCCGCCGCCTTTTGGAGGTCTGCAACCGTCAGTTCGCTCAGTGCTTTGCTTTCGTCATAGCCATGCTTCAGGTTGAGCGTGTTGCCGTAGGTGGTTTTGCGCTCCGCCACGGGGGGCAGCCAGATCTTGAAGTTCTTCCAGGTGCCGATTTCCTCCCAGGCCTTGCGGCTGCCAAAGTAGGCGTTGATCCGCGCTTCGTTGTTGGTCTGGAACCAGTTCATGGTGCCGTAGACGGGCGTCTTGGTCAGGCGCTTCATGCCCAGCGCTTTCACGATGCCCTTCGGTGCGATCTTCGCCATCTTAAAATAGAAAGGCAGGTCGGCGGCAATCTCGGCAAAATATTGCTTGATGGGTTTGTTTTCGCGGAAGTGCAGGTACTCCTCCAGCTTGTCGGAATCCGCATACCACTGGCCGTGGAAGTTGCGCAGGGTGTACCAGTTGGCGTCAAACAGCTTTTTGGTGGAACCCAAGCCCAGTGCGCCCAGCAGGTATTCTTCAAACTCAAAATTCGTGATGCGGTAATCCGCGCCGGAACCGATGTTGTAGAAGTTGCGCCAGAAATCTTCCGAAACCCAGTCTTCGCACACGTTGGCCAGCATACGGCCGCTGTCTTCCACGGTGGCCCATTCCAGCACGCCGTTGATGGGCACGTGGAACATGATGGGGTCGTAGTTCTTGATGATGTTGGCATAGAGGATGCCGCTTTGCCGCAGCGAAACCCAGCGCTTCAGCCCGGATTCGGCAAAAATGCTTTCGGCGATGGTTTTGCTGATGGCGTAGTGGTCATAGACGCTCACTTTGATCGGGTCGCCGCAGCGCCCCCAGTGGATCGGGTCGTCGCGCTCGCCGGTTTCGGCCACGGTGCCGATGTAGACCGTGCCGATTTCGTCGGCATTGGGCTGCGCCTTCACGGCGTTGACGATGTTGCGCGCCGCAGTGGTGTTGGTTTTGATCGTCCCGCGCGGATCATAATCCGCCGCAGGGCTGACCATGCCGCCCACGTGCAGCACGTAATCCGCCCCGGTGACGCCCGCCAGAACGTCTTCGTATTTGCGCAGGTCGCCCCAAAGGAACTTCACGCTGGGGTCGTTGGCGTAGGCTGCAAATTTTTGCCGGTTCTTGTCGCTGTCGCGGTTGAGCAGCACGATGTCGAACTTATCCTTGCGCTTATAAAGCTCCTGGAAGCCGTGCCAGCCCATGTTGCCCGAAGATCCCGTTAAGAACACCGTTTTTTTTGCCAAAGTGATCCCTCATTTCATATTCTTTTATTTAAGCATTATAGCATAGCTTTTTGGCACTTTGATTCTAATTTCGAATTATAATGTGAACGTTCTGTAACAAAAGAAAAAGCCCTTGCACTTTTTGCTGCGCTGTGGTACAATACTTTTGAACAAAAGTGAATCGCGGTTCACTTTTCGAAAAATCCAACCGAAAAAGGGGCAAAAGAAGATGGATAACCGTTTCGCAATCAAAGAATATCTGGACGCACAGGCGGTCACAAAGGAACTCGACGACCTGATCCAAAAGCCGATCTATTCCGTCAAAAAAGAGAAGCTCGCCGAATATGAGGCGGAATACTACGGCAAAAAATGCACAAAATCCAAGGCGATGATCGACGAAGCCCGCGTGATTATCCCCGGCGGGGTGCAGCACAACCTTGCTTTCAACTACCCCTTCCCGCTGGTCTTCACCAAGGCGCAGGATCATTACCTGGTGGATGCGGACGGCAACGAGTACCTGGACTTCCTGCAAGCGGGCGGCCCCACGGTGCTGGGTTCCAACCCCCCCGCCGTGCGCGAACAGGTGAAGCACCTGCTGGATACCTGCGGCCCTTCCACGGGGCTGTTCCACGAATTTGAGTATAAGCTGGCCAAAAAGATTGCCGACAGCGTCGAAACCGTCGATATGTTCCGTATGCTGGGTTCGGGTTCCGAGGCCTGCATGGCGGCGGTGCGCGTGGCGCGCCTGGCCACCAAAAAGAAGAACATCGTCAAGATGGGCGGCGCATACCATGGCTGGAGCGATCAGCTGGCCTACGGCATCCGCGTGCCGGGGAGCAAGTTCACCCAGGCCAGCGGCGTGCCGCTCTATCTGTTTAAGCATACGCAGGAATTCTTCCCCAACGACCTGGATTCCCTGGAAAAGGTGCTGTTCATGAACCGCTTCAACGGCGGCACGGCGGCGGTGTTCATCGAACCCGTCGGCCCCGAAAGCGGCACCCGCCCGCTGGATTTCGACTTCAACAAGGGCGTTGAAAAGCTCTGCCGCAAATACGGCGCATTGCTGGTCTTTGATGAAGTGGTGACGGGCTTCCGCATCGGCATGGCGGGTGCGCAGGGCTTCTTTGGCGTTTCGCCCGATTTGACTATCTTCGGCAAGGTCGTCGCGGGCGGCTACCCGGGCGCGGGCGGCATCGGCGGCAAAAAGGAATACATGAAGTACCTGGGCGCGGGGCTGGACGGTTCCACCAAGATCAAAAAGGCGCTCATCGGCGGCACGATGGCGGCGACGCCCATCAGCTGCGTGGCGGGCTATTATACCCTGGAAGAAATTGAGCGCACCAACGCCTGCGTCAAGGCAGGGGAGATGGGCGACCTGCTCTGCGCAGGGCTGAAAGAACGGATCAAAAAATACAATTTGCCCTTCGTGGTGTTCAACACCGGCAGCATCTGCCACCTGGATAACGCAGGCACCATGCACTACGCCATCGATTGGGGCAAGCCCTGGGGCATCCCCGGCGTGCTCAAGGCCACGGGCGTGCGCAAAAAAGAGATGGAACACATGGGCGCAGCCTACATGGCCGAAGGCATCGTCAGCCTGGCGGGCAGCCGCCTATACACCAGCGCGGCCTACACGCCGGAACTGATCCAGGACGCCCTGAACCGCTTTGAGCGCGTATTCGCCAACTGCGAAAGGGTGCCGGCCGGGGAGTGAGGGCTTCGGGTTTCCCCACGGTGGTTGACAAAGAACACGGTTGGTGCTACAATGTGTATAAGGAGGTGTAATGCTATGCGAACGAACATTGTTATTGATGACGCGCTTATGGCGGCTGCCATGGAGATTTCAGGCCTAAGAACCAAGCGGGAGGTTGTTGAAAAAGCCATGCTGGAATTTGTGCAAAAACGCAGCAGAAAAGATTTATCACAGCTAAAGGGTGCGATTCAATTTGAAGAAGGCTATGACTACAAGGCATTGCGCCAGGGGAAGACGGAATGAAAAGGAATTTGATCAACTGAAAGAATATTTATCCACGCAAATCATTTATACTGTTCCGCTTTAAAAAGCAATGCATTATCGCAGGCACCTGGACACGGCACGCCGTGTCCCTACAAATGTGCATGAAAAATCAGAGGTACGTTGGCGTTTTATCTCGGTTTGTAGGGACACGGCGTGCCGTGTCCAGGCACATGAAAATGAAGCGTGGGAAAGCAGGGTCACGAAGCTCTTTCCCCCGCAGAAATTTTGGCGCTGGCGCACAAACGCGCCGTGCGCCTGGCAGGTATCTAATATCTAATATCTAATATCTAACATCTAGGAGGCTAACATGGACATCTTGGAAGCCAAGCAAGCCGTCATTGCAGCGGGGTTGAAGCTGCTGGAAACCGGGCTGATCGCCCGCACCTGGGGCAACGTCAGCGCCCGCGTGGATGACGAGAGCTTTGTCATCACGCCTTCCGGTAAGGCCTATGAAGGGCTTACGCCGGACGACGTCGTTCTGGTCAAAATCAAAGATTTGAGTTATGCGGGGGACGTGAAGCCCTCCAGCGAAAAAGGCATCCATGCCCAGGCGTATGCCCTGCGGCCTGAGGTCGGTTTCGTGATCCATACCCACCAGAAGAACGCTTCCATCGTCAGCGTGACGGGCGGTGACCTGCCGCTCAACGGCAACACCGGCTGGTGGGCGGATGTGCTGGGCGAAACGGTTCCCCTGGCCGCCTACGGCTTGCCGGGGACGGGGAAGCTGCGCAAGGGCGTGACCGCCGCGCTCAAAAAACACCCCGGCGCAAAGGCCGTGCTGATGGCGCACCACGGGGCGCTCTGCGTGGGGCAAACGGCAGAAGAAGCCTTTAAAGCGGCCGACGCGCTGGAACAGGCCAGCCAGAATTATCTCGCCCGCCGTCTGCTGGAACGCACCGGCGATTTGGCGGAAACCATCGACGGCATCCATGCGTTGATCGCCAAGCGCCGTGCGGAGAACGCTCCCGCGCCCGCCGACCCGGCGCCGACGCTGGTGGGTTACACGAGCTTCCGCAGCGGCGACGCGTTCAGCATGAAGCCCGAAGCCATCGCCGGTGAATATGTTGACGTCAGCTTGAGCGACGGGAAAATCCTGAACGAAAAAGACGACCCGCAGGAGCCGGAAACCCTGGAGCTGCACCGGGCAATCTACCGCAAAAACAGCAAGGTCAACGCGATTGTGCATTCCGCAGCGCCGGATATTCAGCGGACGTCGCACAGCGGCGCAAAGAAGCTGTTGCCCTATCTGGATGATTTTGCCCAGATTGCGGGCGTCAACCTGCGCGTTGCCCGCTTCAACCCCAACGACCAGCTCGAAAGCGCAAAGCTGGTGAACAAAGCGCTCAAAGGGCGCAGTGCCGTGTTGCTCGAAGGCAACGGCGCGCTGTGCATCGGCAGCAACCTGGAAGAAGCCCGCGCAGTGGAAACCGTGGCCGAAAAGAATTGCGGCGTGTCGCTTTCCGCCGACCTGTTCGCCAAAGCCAAGCCCATCGGTCTGCTGGATGCAGCAATCATGCGGCTGGTGTATGTGCAGAAATACGCGAAGAAGAAGTAGCGTGAGCCTACATCAAATAACCAGCCGCAGATCAACCATCCTAAAGAAGTAACCAGGCGCATAATATTCTCGAAATGCCCACAAACGCACCCCAGAATGCCCCCAAAACCACTCAAAACGAGCTTTACAGCGCCTCGTTTGGCGCTTTTGGACAGGCCTCGCCCAGGATCAGGCCAATTTTGGTCGCAATCGGTGCCGAAACATGTAAAGATTTGCGCTGGCGAAGGCCATATTGAAGCGTGCGGCATTCTTTTCGATGCCGCGATAAATGGCGCGGTTGCAACCAAAAATGCGTTTTACGATGTAATAATGGATACTCGACTTTCCAGCGGATTGCGGATTTGCGGGCTTCGATGATTTTTTCCCAATTCAGCGGGTAGTTATGCTTCTCTGATTTTCAACAGCTTGTGTAATATCATGTTCATTTGCGGACGTATAACTCGTGTTTACAACCGCGCCGCTGCCCGCGTCAACGCCGGTATGCGCTTTCATTCCGAAGTGATAATTCTTCCCCTTTTTGGTGGAAGCCATCACTGGATCCCTTGATTTAATTGCGTTTCGTGTTGAACTCGCGGCTTGCATAATCGTCGCGTCGGTGACCTATGGGGATCATTTGCGTGCTGGCCATCCTGGTTTCGCTGCTTTTGGAGGCGTTGCACGATAAATCCTGGAAGCATTGGCGCATATGTCTGCTGCGCGGCGGTGCATTTTTGCTC
>JAITNG010000160.1 GCA_031290595.1 Oscillospiraceae bacterium | reverse complement strand
GCTTCGGCTGGCTCTGGATGTTGTTCTAAACTCATCTTTTGTTTCATCTTGTGCGCTTAACGCACCTGGACACGGCACGCCGTGTCCCTACACACCGAGATGAACGCCCGATGCACGTTTGCATTTTTATGTGCCTTTGTAGGGACACGGCGTGCCGTGTCCAGGTACGCAACTGCACAAGATACTATAAGCGATCCATCGTCTGTGAAAATAGTAACACAAATTGTTTTTGCAGTCAAGTGTTGGTTGCCCCTTGACTTTTTTGCAGCCTTCTGGCATACTCTTCTTAGTGCAGCAGGATTTTGCTGCGAATTCATCACAAGAGGAGGGCAATCCCTATGCCATTGGAACCCGTCAGCATACGTGAACTGCGCGAAAACCCGGTGAAATGCATCGCCGAAGACTGGGCGCTGCTCAGCGCCGGTACGCCTGCGCATTGGAACACCATGACCGTCAGTTGGGGCGGCGTGGGCGAAATCTGGGGCTTTGATGCGGCGTTCGTCTTCGTCCGCCCGCAGCGCTACACCTATGGTCTGCTGGAGCAGAGCGACTTTTTCACCCTGAGCTTTGGCTTGCCGCGGGCGACGCTCCAGCTCTGCGGCAAGATCAGCGGCCGCGAAGGCGATAAGATCGCCCGGGCGGGGTTGCACGCCCGCAACGAAGGCGGCGCAATCTGGCCGGCGGAAGCAAAACTTGTGCTGCTCTGCCACAAAGCCGCCGCCCAGGATCTGAACCCCGCAGGTTTCCTCGACCCCGCAATCGAAAAGAACTACCCGGGCGGGGATTACCACCGAATGTACATCGGCGAAATTGTGCAGGTATACCGGCAAGGGGAATAGGGCGCGTGCGCCGTGCAGAATTCCGCTCTTGAATTCCCCGCCGCTTTGTGTTACAATAGAAGCCCACAAAGGGGAAAAGGGGAAGTGTGCCATGAAATTGCTGCTGCAAAACATCAAAGCCCTGCTGCCGGAAGACGGCACGCTTGCCGTGCGGGAATGCTCCGTCGGCGTGGAGGGCGACAAAATTGCGTTTGTGGGGCAAACGCCGCCGGGCTTTGCGCCGGATAAGACCATCCTGGGGGAAGGGCGGCTGGTGATCCCCGGCCTGGTCAACGCCCACACGCACGCCTATATGACGATCTTCCGCAACCGGGCGGACGACCTGCCGTTCAACCAATGGCTCTTTGAAAATATTCTGCCCATGGAAGACCGGCTCCAAAGCGGGGATAGCTATTGGGGGGCGCTGCTGGCGGCCTGCGAGATGCTGCGCGGCGGCACCACCTGCTACAATGATATGTACATCAGCACCGATGAAAACGCCCGCGCCGCCGTGGAAAGCGGGATGCGTGCGGTGCTTTCGCGCGGGCTGGTGGGCGAAAGCCGGAGCGACCCCGGCGGGGTGGATCGCTTGCGCCAGGCCAGCGACGAAATCAAGGCCTACCGGGGGGCGGGGGATGGGCGGATCTCCTTCTGTTTGGCGCCCCATGCGCCCTATACCTGCGCCCCGGCCTATTTGGAATGGATCGCCGAGACTGCGCGGGAACTGGACGTGGGCATTCATATCCACCTGGGCGAAAGCCGGGCGGAAATCGCCGGGCTGCAAGAAAAATACGGCAAAACGCCCTTTGCACTGGTGGAAAGCACAGGTCTGTTGGCGCTGCCGACGGTGGCGGCGCACTGCGTCTATATGACGCAGGAAGACATTGCCATTGCGGCACGCACCGGCATGTGCGTGGCCACCAACCCCGTGAGCAACCTGAAGCTGGCCAACGGCTTTGCGCCGGTGCCGCAGCTGCTGGCGGCGGGGGTCAACGTCGCGCTGGGGACGGATGGCGCGGCGAGCAACAATGCGCTGAACATGTTCCGGGAACTGAACTTCCTCTGCTTGCTGCACAAGGGGAACCAGGAGGATGCGCAGAGCGTCACGGCGGCGCAGGGGCTGCACATTGCGACCCTGGGCGGCGCGGCGGCGCTGGGGCTGGGGGAACAAACCGGCAGCATCGAACCCGGCAAAAAGGCCGATTTGGCCATTCTCAATATCCGGCAGAGCCACTGGTATCCGCATTCCAACCTGCTGGCGGCGCTTTGCTACGGCGCGCAGGGCAGCGAGGTGGAAACCGTGCTGGTGGACGGCGAAATCCTGCTGGAAGACGGCGCGTTCACCCGACTGGATGAAGAACGCATCCGCTATGAGGTGCAGCGCATCTCGGATCGAATTTGCAAGCATTGAATGGGGATTATATGAGCGAAATCAAAGACATTGCCTTGGCTCCCGCCGGGGAGCAGAAAATCGCATGGGTGCGGCGGAACATGCCGCTGCTGCGCGGTCTGGAAGAGGCGTTCCGGGCGGCGCAGCCCTTCGCGGGGCTGCGCGTCGCACTTTCGGTGCATCTGGAAGCCAAAACGGCATACCTTTGCCGGGTGCTGGCCGCCGGGGGCGCTGCAATGTGGATCACCGGCAGCAACCCGCTTTCCACCCAGGATGATGTGGCGGCTGCGCTGGTGCAGGGCGGGTTGCGGGTGTTTGGCGCCCACGGCGCGGCGGCGGAGGACTATGCGCGGCACACCCGCGCAGTGCTTGCGCCCGGCCCGCACATCATCATTGATGACGGCGGCGACCTGGTCGCGGCGATGCTGACGGATTTCCCGCAGCACATCCCCGGTGTGATTGGCGGATGCGAGGAAACCACCACCGGCATTTTGCGTTTGCGTGCGCTGGAACGGGCGGGCAAGCTGCCCTTCCCGATGGTCAGGGTCAACGACGCCGATTGCAAGCATCTGTTCGATAACCGCTACGGCACCGGCCAGAGCGTTTTTGACGGCATCAACCGCACCACGAACCTGATTGTTGCGGGCAAGACCGTGGTCGTCGCGGGTTACGGCTGGTGCGGCAAGGGCGCGGCGATGCGTGCCAAGGGCTTGGGCGCACGGGTGGTCGTCACCGAAATCGACCCCGTCAAGGCCATTGAAGCTGTGATGGACGGCTTTGCAGTGGCGCCCATGGAACAGGCCGCCCCGCTGGGTGATTTCTTCATAACCGTCACCGGCTGCCGGGATGTGATCACGCCGCAGCACTTTCTGCTGATGAAGGAGGGCGCGCTGCTGGCCAACGCCGGGCATTTCAATGTGGAAATCGACGTGGCAGGCCTGGAAGCTATGGCGACCGAAAAGCAGCCGCAGCGCGATAAAATCATGGGCTATCATCTGCCCAACGGCCGTTGGGTGCATCTGCTGGCCGAAGGCCGCCTGGTCAACCTTGCCGCAGGGGACGGCCACCCGGCGGAGATCATGGACATGAGCTTTGCCATCCAGGCGATGAGCGCCCGCTGGCTGGCCGACCACCGGGGCGAATATTACGCGCAAAAGCTGCTGGCGGTGCCGGAAGAAATCGACAAAGCGGTCGCCGCCCGCAAGCTCGCCAGCCTGGGCTGCGCGATTGACACCCTGACGGCGGCGCAGACGGAATACCTGTATGCTTAAAGCGCTTTTAAATGTGCTATACTAAACTTAGAGTTGGGGGGCGTGTGTTATATGCCTGTGATCATAGCGCCGTCGTTGCTTTCGGGGGATTTTGCTTGCCTGGGGGCAGAGGTGCGGCGCATGGAACAAAGCGGAGCCGACTGGCTCCACCTGGATGTGATGGACGGCTGCTTTGTGCCGAACCTGACCTTTGGTGCGCCGGTGATCGCCGCGCTGCGCCCGCACACGGCGTTGTTTTTTGACGTTCACCTGATGATTGCGCAGCCGGAGCGCTGGCTGGAAGACCACCGCAAGGCCGGTGCGGACGGAATCACCATGCACCTGGAAGCCTGTGACGCAGACGCGCTACCGGGGAACCTGCAACGCATCCGCGCAGCGGGAGCCAGGGCGGCGCTGAGCATCAAGCCGGGTACCCCGGCGCGGGCGCTGTTCCCTTATTTGGAGCAGCTGGATATGGCGCTGGTGATGACGGTGGAACCCGGCTTTGGCGGCCAGGCCTTTATGGCGGATATGCTGCCCAAAATCAAAGCCCTGCGCAGTGAAATCACCCGCAGGGGCTTGAAGGTGCAGTTGCAGGTGGATGGCGGGATCAGCGAAAGCACCATCGCGGCGGCCTGTGCGGCCGGGGCGGATTCCTTTGTGGCGGGCAGCGCCGTCTTCAACGCGCCCGATTCCGCTGCCGCGATAGCCGCCCTGCGCCGCGCCGCCGAACCGGCGGGTTAAACGCGTATGAACACATTCCCGGGGCGAAAAAGTTCGGCGCAGCCGCTGCTTTGCTTGCAGCCCGTCGCCTGGCCGCCCAGTTTTTGGAAGGCGTTTTCATCCCCCAGGCGCTCCCAATGCTCCCGTGTAGCGTCGGCGGCATAGCTTTCTTCCCCGCAAAAGGCGCCGAATTCCGAAAAGAACTGCTGCACCTTCGTCAGTTCCTGCGCGGGGCAGAGCAGGAGCCGGTATTTATCCCGCTTGGTGTAAAGCTCGCTGGCCGCGACCAGGCGGCGGTGTTCTTCCGCGCAGCTTTGCGCATAGCTCCCCGCGCAGTCGAGCAGCGCATCCACCCCGGGGAACTCGAACACCACCATCAGCTGTTCCTGCTTGCGCAGCACCCGCTCCGGCGGGGCGCCGCTGCTGAAGGGCTCCGCGCAGCCGCCCCGGAGGGTGAAGAACAGGATGCAGCCCCCGGTGGGGCGCGGCATAGCGTCAATGAACAGCTGGCCGGAAGGATCCATATCGCAGCCCGTGGTTTCCCGCACCCGATCCAGGATGATCCAGATCACGCGGCGGGTTTCAATGCTGGCGTAATCAAGCGCGTCATATGTGATGTCCAGCCCGGTCAAGTCCTCCGCGCTGAGCTCCACGACGATTTTGCGCCTGGTGATGGCTTCAATTCTCATGCATTCCCCGTCCTTTCGATACCTGTTCCTTATTACTATCATATCGTTTGGACGGGCTGTACGCAATACTGAAATGTTGGTAAATCCACAAGAATTCCCCAAGAATGAGAGGTGAGCGGGCATGGAAGAGGCGCTTCCGCGCTGGAAAAAGCTCCTGCGCGATAACCGCGAGGCGCGGCGCTGGAACCTGGTTTCGCTGGAACTGACGCTGCCGTTGCTGGTGGTGGGCTATTATTATTATGGCGCCGCTGTGCCGCGTTTGGCGGTGATTGCCGCCCTGGCGGCGATGATTTGCGAGGCGGTGGCCGGGCGGTTGGTGCTGCGCCGCCGCACGGTGGATGACTGGAACGCCGCCGTGGTGGGCGTTTGGGTCGCCTGTATGCTCCCTGCCGGCAGCCCCCCCTGGCTGGCGGTCGTGGGCGCGGCCTTCGCCATTTTGGTGGTGAAAATTCCCTTTGGCGGCACGTTGAGCGCACCGTTCATCCCGGCGGCGGCGGGTTTTGCCTTTTTGACCGTCTGCTTCCCCGCAAGGGTGTTTGCCTACGTGCCTTCCGTGCTGGTTGATCCTGTGGATTACCGCTCGCTGGCCTCGCTCCTGCGCGGCGGGCAGTTTGTGCCGCACGTGCGCAACATCAGCTACGTTTTGCTTGGCCAAACGGTCGGCCCCATGGGGACGGGCAGCCTGATCGTCATCGCTGCGGTGCTGCTGATTTCATTTTTGCTCAAAGGCCGCCGCACGGCCGCGCTGGCCAGCCTGAGCTTTTTGGCCGCTGCGGCGCTGCTGGCCTTCGCCTTCCCGCGCATTGCGGGCAGCCGCCTGGATTCCGTTTGGATGGAGCTTTGTTCCGGCAGCCTTGCCTTTGCGGCGGTGTTTTTGCTGCCCGACCCCGCGACGCTCCCCCGCCGCTGGTTTACCCGCGCGGGCTACGGCGCAATGGCCGGGGTGCTGGCGATGCTGCTGCGCTATTTGGGCAGCTATGAAGAAAGCGCTTGCTTCGCGCTGCTGTTGGCCAACGCCGCCATGCCGCTGCTGATCCGCGCCAAAAACGAGATTGCGCACCTGAAGGTGGCGCTTGCGCAAAAGAAGCAGAGGGAGGGGGTTGCTTAGATGGCTGCCAAAAAAGAGAAAGAGATGCCGCTCATCACGGCGAAGGAGCGGCACTGGCTGAGTGATGCGCTGATCGCCAACCCCGTCCTGGTGCAGGCCATCGGCCTTGCGCCCGTTGTCGCCGTGGCGACGAGCTTACGCGCCGCGCTGGTGATTGCCGTCGTTGCGGGGGTGCATCTGCTGCTGTGCGAACCGCTGACTTCGCTTTTGCTGCGCAGGTTGCCCGCCTGGCTGCGCGTGGCGTGTTATTATGTTTTGGGGCTGGCGCTGGTGGTGCCGCTGCAATATGTGCTGCGGCGCATGGACGACCCCATCGTGGCGGCCATGGATATTTTTCTGCCGCTGCTGGCGATCAATTCCCTCGCCGCCGTGCGCTGCGAACGCTTTGCGGTGCTGCACAACACACCCGCTTGCTTAAAGGACGCCGCCGCGACCGCCGTTGGCTACGGCACGGTGACGGTGCTGGTCGGCGTGATCCGCGAATTCTTGGGGCATGGCAGCTTTTTGGGGCGGCAGGTGATCACCTTTGATGTGCGCGGGATCTGGATGCCCTTTGGCGGCTTTTTGGTGGTCGGGGTGCTGGCGGCGGGGCTAAAACTGCTGCTGCGCACGCTTTCGGAACACGGGATCGTCGTCGGTGCGCACAAGGCGATGGAGCTTGCGCCCGAAGACCGGGAGGTGCGGCGCGAAAAAACCCGCAAGCTCTTTGAGGATGCAGAAACCCGGCGGCAGGTTTTGAGCGCGGCAGGTGTGCTGCCGCCGGAAAATCCGCCCGAAGAAGCAAAAACAGAGCCACAGGCGGCGGAACCACCGCCGGAAGAACCCGCCCATCCAAAGCCGATCCCCGCCGAAGCCGTGGCGGAAGCGGAGGGCAAGAAGACCGCCGCCGCCCTCCCGCCGGAGCTGCGGGAGCTGGAGGAAACGGAGTTCGGCGGCCTGGTTGCCGAGGCCGGGTATGCGGACGCAGAGCCGGTTTCAGAGGGGGTCGCGGCGGCGATGGAAGCGCTCGAAGAACTTGAAGCGCTCGATGAATTGGAACAGGAGGAATCCAAGTGATCCGGGAACAATTGATGGCGATGCTCACTGCGGCGCTTTACGCCGTGTTCCTCTATAACCTTGTTTTCAGCGGCGGCCTGGGCGCGACGGAGATCATCCGCGCGGCCAAAAAGAACGGCGGGATGCTGACCTTTTCGCTGCTGATTTCGGTGTTTTCCGCCCTGACGGCGGCGATTTGTCGCTTGCTCACCGTGTGGATACCGAAGCTGGAAACCGTCGAATTCCAGTGGCACGTGCTGCTCTATGGCAGCGTGCTGCTGGTGCTTTATTTGATCGTCTGCACCACGCTTTCGCTTGTGCGCTTCAAGGCGCAGGCCTATTTGCTCAAATACATGGGCATGGCGGTGCTGAACACCTTGGTGATGGCGGTGCCGCTTTTGAGCTTCCAGCTCGGCTACAACCTCCCCCGCACAATCGCCATGGGGGTCGGCGCGGGGCTGGCCTTTGCGGGCGCTTCGCTGCTCATCAACAGCGGGATGCACCTGCTCCAGCAGAACAAGGCGATCCCCGTGATGTTCACAGGGGTCCCCGCGACGCTGATTTACACGGCCTTGCTGGCGCTGGCCTTCACCGGCTTCACGGGTTCCTCGCTCTTCGGCGTCGGGGGTGAAGCGTGAAGAAACACGGTGCGGCAAAAAAATATGCCGGCAAGCTCCCGCGCGTCCCGCGGCAGCGGTTCAGCCGGCGGCGCAAAAGCATTTCCGGCGATTTTCATGATTCCATCATCGGGGTCAAAAGCCGCCGCGCCCGCTTGCTGCGCAGATTTACACGCACGGCGATCCGTGGTTTGCTGTTGCTGATCATTTTGGCCTTTGGATTCAGCGTGACCGAGATCCTGCTGCGCATTTCGGAACTGCCGCCCGCCGCCCATGCCGCTGGGACGACCCTGCCGCCCGGCCAGACGCCCCAGACGGAACCCGCCGCCGCGCCCGCGCCCGCCGTGCCGCAGCCGGAACTCCGGGCGCTTTACGCCCCCCTGCGGATGCTCGACAGCCGCGAACGCACAGGCCGCATGATCCAACAGGCACAGGCGGAGGGCTGCAATGCGGCGGTGATCCTGATCAAAGATAAAGAGGGCTACCTGACCTATAACTCCGGCCTGGGGCAGATGCAAACCCTGCGTGCCAGCCGCAAGGCACGCCAACAGGTGGAAGCCTGCCTACAGGATTATAAGGCGGCGGGCATCCGCGTGGTGGCGCTGGTGCATTGCTTCCGCGATAATCTGGCCGCCGGGATCATGATGGACGGCACGGTGCTGCAAAAGGATACCACCAAGCCGACCCCTTGGCGCGATGCACTCAGCCAGCGCTGGCTCAACCCCTATTCGGAAGCTGCGCAGAACTACATCCTGGGGATCATTCAGGAGCTGGCCGCCCTGGGGGTGGATGACGTTTTGCTGGATTCCGTCTGCTTCCCCGGCGGCAACCTCCAGGCGGCGGTGTTCACGGGCGAAGAAACGCCCGGCGACCTTGCCGCGCGGAACAACGTGTTGCGGGATTTCCTCCAAAAGGCCAAGGCGGCTGCGGGGGGCGCACGCCTGCTCGCGCTGATGCCCGCCAAAGCCGCCCTGGATGGCGCGGAGGAATACGGCGGCGACCTTTGGAATTCGGCGGCGGACGCCATTGCGGTGGATAACCGGGACGCCGGGTGGGCGCTTGACGCCGGATGGAACGCCGGGCAGCCCACCATCCAGGTGTTTTCGACCCTGGAACAGGCGGCGGGGCAGGAACGCTTCCTGTTGATTGAAGAGGAAGCGCAAGGCTAAAACTATTGTAGATCGTGAGAAAAACCATGCATTTTGTTCCGTACCGTTCCCGCAGCGCACTGCACAAAACACCCTTCGGCGCGGCCGCAGCATGGGAGGAAGTCACCTTTCGGGTGATCCTGCCCCGGCACATCGGCTGCCGGGGGGTTGCGCTGTGCTGGGGGGATTTTGACGGCGAATGGGAAACGCGCAGCAATTTTGCGTGGGACGGGATGCAGGGCGAAAATGAAGACTGGTGGCATCTGCGTCTGCAAATCCCGGAACCGGGGCTGTATCGCTACCGCTTTGCGTTCTTCACCGATATTGGGCAGGGCGTGATTGGCGACGAGGGCAGGGGCGTGGGCTGCATCGGCCAGAGCGCATACTGGCAACTGACGGTCTGCGAACCCGGCGCAAAGCTCCCGGATTGGGTGCCGGGCGGGGTGATGTATCAGATCTTCCCCGACCGCTTCTGTGCCTCCGGCCAGGCAAAAGGGGGAATCCCGGCCGGGCGGCTACTGCGCGGCGACTGGGGCGGGGAACCCAACTGGAACCCGGACGCACAGGGCAAAATCACGCAATACGATTTTTTTGGCGGCGACCTCAGGGGGATTGCGCAAAAGCTGCCCTATCTTGCCGGTTTGGGGGTCAGCTGCATTTACCTCAACCCCCTCTTTTTGGCGCAGAGCAACCACCGCTACGATACGGCGGATTACCTGCGCATTGACCCCCTCCTGGGCACGGATGCAGATTTTTCCGCACTGTGCGCCGCCGCCCGGGCGCTGGATATGCATATTTTGCTCGATGGCGTGTTCAGCCACACGGGGGCGGATAGCGTCTATTTTAACAAAGAACACCGTTACCCCGGCGCGGGGGCTTACGAATCCCGCGATTCCGCTTATTTTGCATGGTATCGTTTCCGCAACTGGCCGGAGGACTACGCCAGCTGGTGGGGCGTCGATATATTGCCGGAGCTGGCGGAGGATCACCCCGCTGTGCTGGAATTTTTCACCGGGGAAGACGGCGTGGCGCGGCGTTGGCTGCGCGCCGGGGCTTCCGGCTGGCGGCTGGATGTGGCCGACGAGCTGCCGGATGTGTTCCTCGACCGCCTGTTTGCCGCCGTGGAAGCAGAAGACCCGGAGGGCTATGTGCTGGGGGAAGTCTGGGAGGACGCAAGCCGCAAGTGGAGCCATGGCGCACGGCGGCGCTTCCTGCTGGGGAAGCAGATGCACAGCGTGATGAATTACCCCCTGGCCGAAGCGATTTTGCGCTTTGCGCGTGCGGGCGACGCCGACGGCCTGGCCGAAACCGTGCTGCAACAGCTGGAGCAATACCCGCCCGCAGCGCTGCGGGGGCTGATGAACCACATCGGTACGCACGACACAGTGCGGGCGCTCACCCGCCTGGGCGCGGGGGAACCGGCGCCCGGCGCAGACCGCGCCGCCTACGCCGGGCAAACCCTCGCACCAGCACAGCGGGCGCAGGGGCTGCGCCGCCTGAAGCTCTGCGCCGCGCTGCAATTCACCCTGCCGGGCAACCCCTGCATCTATTACGGCGACGAAGCCGGGTTGCAGGGCTGGATGGATCCGTTCAACCGGGGCTGTTACCCCTGGGGGCGGGAGGATCAAGCGCTCCTGGCCTGGTACCGGGCGCTGGGGGAACTCCGCCACAGCAGCGAAGCCTTTGCGGGGCTGGGCTTTGTGGTCATCAGCGCGGCGCTTGGCTGCATCGCCTATTTGCGCGGCACTGGCATGATGACCGTAGCCAACGCAAACCCGCACGCAATCTGTTATGAACTCCCCGCGCACTTTGCGGGTGCGGCGCTTCTGCTAGGCGGGGAAGGCCTGGACGGCCGCCGCCTGACCCTGGCCGGGGAATCTGCGGCGATCTTGAGAGTGGAGTGTGAATGAGAAATGCCAAAATATGATCTGGAATTCAAGCCGCGTCGGAAGCGGCGGATGGAGCAGGCGGCGCACTTCCTGCTCGGCTTCCTGGCGATTTTTTTGTTGCTGGGCGTGATTTCTGTGATTATCATGCAGCGCGACGGGTTGCTGGATCAACTCTTTGGGGGGAAGGCCGACCCCACGCAGGATGCGCTGACGACGGAGCCGCCCGAGGGCTGGCAATACACGGGCAGCGCGGTGTTGCTGCTGAGTGAAACGGATGACAGCGGCACTGCGCTCCGTTTTGTGGCGCTGCTGCGCGTGGATCTCGCCAAGCGCAGCTTCAATATTTTCCCTCTTTCGCCCCAGGCGAAGGCGCCGGTCAACGGCGAAGAAATCACGCTGGAACAGGCGATGCAGCGCGGCGGCGTCAAACAGCTCAAAGCGGCGGCGGAAGCGCTGACCGAAGGCCGGATTGATAAGTACATTCAAAGCCGCGATGCGGGCTTCACCCAGGCGGTGAACACGATGGGGAGCGTCCCCGTGCAGGTGCCGCAGCGGGTGGAGTATAAATCCAAGGATTTCACGCTGACGCTTTCGGCGGGGATGAACAACCTGCCGGGCGACCGGCTGCTGCGCTATTTTCGCTACCTTGGCACATTGCAGGCAGACGGTCTGCGCCAGCAGGGGGAGCTGCTGCGCGTGATGCTGGAAACATACCTCGTCCCAAAATACGCCGAAAGCCCTGAAAAGCTGAAGCAGCGCTACGAAAAGCTGGTGAACCTGGCCGAAACGGACGTCAATTCCATCGATTTTGACGCGCAGACGGATATGCTCTTCGCGCTGCTGCAAGGCGGTGGCATCACAGTCACAAACCAGGAATATTAGTTGATAAAAACACGAAAGGAACAACGGGATGAATCAACCCCCGCCAAACAATCAGCAGCCCTATTGGCAGCCCGACCCGCAGCAGCAGTGGCAGCAGCCATGGGATTTGCCCCCGCCGCCTCAAAAGAAGCGCGGGAAGGGCGCTTTCGGCTGCCTCACCGGCTTTTTGACTTTGTTGCTGATCATCGTGCTGGTTCTGTTTTGCTTCGGGCTGCTGCGCAACCTTGTGCCGCCCGGGTGGGAGAGCAGCACCCTGCCGCCCCTGCCCACCGCCGCCAGTACGACGCTGCCCCCCCGCGCACCGGGGGATCCCCCGCACCTGCCGCAAGCAGGGCGGGTGCGCAGCCACTACAAAGCCCTTGCCGAGGATGAGAAGCAAGCATACGACGCGATTTTGACGGCGTTGCCGGAATTCCCGGAACGCATCGAAATCCCCCGTTTGGGCGAAAACGGCATATCCAATGTGTATTACGCCCTTTTGCGGGATCACCCGCTGCTGTTCCACCTTTCCTCTGAGAGCATGACCAAAACGAGCGGCGGCAAAACCTGGTTCTGCCCCGCATACCGCATGAACCGTGCAGAATACGAAAAGCACTGCAAGGAATTGGAAGCCGTTTGCGCCTCCATTGCCGTTACAATCCCGGAGGACGCGACGCAGTTTGAAACGGAACTGGCGCTCCACGATGCGCTTGTGGGGCTTTGCGATTACAGTTACACCGGCAGCGCCGATGAAAACACGGCCTACGGCGCACTGGTGCTGGGGAAGGCCGCTTGCGAAGGGTATTCACGCGCACTGGTGCTGCTGCTGGACCAGCAGGGGATTGACTGCTGCATCATCACGGGGGACGCCACCAACAGCACGGGCGAAACATCAAAGCACGCCTGGAACAAGGTGCGCATTGACGGCGCATGGTATCAGGTGGATTCCACCTGGAACGACCCCGTGGGCGCGGACGGCGGCAGCCCGCGCAGCCCGCTGCACAGCTATTTCAACCTCACCGATGCTGAAATGGGGCTGACGCACGCCCTCACGCCGGACGACATGCCCTGCACCGCGACGAAGGCCAATTACTTTGCCGTCAAGGGGCTGCTGTTCCGGCAAATCGACCGGGACGCCGAAGCGGTGCTGGCGCAGACGCTGGCCGAAGCCGTGGACGCCGGGGCGGAGCTGCTGGAATTCCGCTGCGAAACCCGCGCGGCCTACGATGCGGCGGTGGAACGGCTGTTTGAGGATCAAAGGATCTACCGCATTCTTTCCAACGCCGATATTGCATCCCGGCGGAAGATTTCTTCCCAGCGGGTTTCGTTCACGGAAATCAAGGCGCTGCATATTTTGCAGATCATCCCGGTGCTGGGTTGAATATGCTTATACTTGTATTTGAAAGGAAACGCCAACGATGGATCAGCAGCGCATTGAAGCCGCCGTCCGGGAACTGCTGGAGGCGATCGGCGAAGATATTACGCGCGAAGGATTGCGGGAAACGCCGGATAGGGTGGCGCGGATGTACGCCGAGCTGTTTGCGGGTTTAACCGAAGACCCTGCGGTGCACCTGAAGGTCTTTCAGGAAGAAAGCGACGAAATGGTGATTGTCCGCGATATTCCGCTCTATTCCATGTGTGAACACCATCTGATCCCCTTCTTTGGCAAGGCGCACATTGCGTATTTGCCCAAGGACGGGCGGGTGATTGGGCTTTCCAAGCTCGCAAGGATCGTCAACTGCTACGCCCGCCGCCCGCAGCTCCAGGAACGGCTCACCGGGCAGATTGCTGATTTTTTGTATCGCCGCATCCCTTGCCAGGGCGTGGCGGTGGTGATTGAAGCGGAGCATCTTTGCATGACCATGCGGGGCGTCAAGGCTTCCGGCGCACAGACGCGTTCTTCCGCCCTGCGGGGCAGGATGCGCGACCAGGCGACGCGTGCGGAGGTCATGAGCCTGCTGAAAGGGGACTGAAGCGATGTTTGTGTTTGAACAAGGCAAAGCCCTGGTGATGGGGATCCTGAACCTGACGCCGGATTCTTTTTCGGATGGCGGGCAGTTCAATGCGCCGGAAGCCGCGCTGCGCCGGGCGCTGGAAATCCAGGCGGAGGGCGCCGCCTTTTTGGACGTCGGCGCACAATCCACGCGCCCCGGCCACAGCCCTGTGCCGCCCGAAGAAGAGCTGCGCCGCCTGTTGCCGGTGTTGGCGCTGCTGCAAGGCCGCATCACGATCCCGGTTTCCGTCGATACCTATAGCCCGGAGGTTGCACAGGCCGCGCTCGAACGCGGCGCGGCTGTCGTCAACGACGTCAGCGGCAGGGCAAGCCCCGCCATGGCGGAGGTGGTTCGCCGCAACGCCGCCGGTTGGGTGCTGATGCACAACGCCGAAATCCCGGAAGCGCAAGACCCGGTCGCCGCCGTGCGCACGGGGCTGGAAGCCTTGCTGGAACAGGCGCTGGGCTTGGGTCTGCAAAGGCAGCAGCTTTGCCTTGACCCCGGCATCGGCTTTGGCAAGAGCATGGAGGGCAACCTCCGCTTGCTGGCGCACACGGCTTCGCTGCGTTTGCCCGGCGTGGCGCTTCTGGTGGGGGCTTCGCGCAAGCGGGTGATTGATTTTGCGGCCGGGGGCGGCACCGCGCCCGGGGAACGCCTGGGCGGTTCCGTGGCGGCGCACACCCTCGCGGCGCTGGGCGGGGCGGATATTTTGCGCGTCCATGATGTGCGCGAAACCGTACAGGCAGCGCGTTTGGCGGCGCGGGCGCGCACTTGCCAACAAAATGACGGCGTAAAAGAATTGACAAGCGCGGGCGGAGCGTGTAAAATAGAGGGAAGGTCAAACGGCGAAATCAGCGTCACGGGGCTGGAACTGTTCGCCTACCACGGCTGCAACCCGGAAGAGCGCCGGGACGGGCAAACCTTCCTGCTGGATATTCTGCTGCGCGGCGATTTTTCGTCGGCCTATGCGGAGGATCAACTGGAAAACACGGTGAACTACGCCGGGGTCATCCAGCTGGCCGAAGCGGTGTTTGCGCACGGCGAACCCTGCAACCTCATCGAACACGCCGCATGGCGCACCGCCACGGCGATTTTGCAAGCCAACCCTGCGGTGGATTCCCTGCAACTTTGCGTCCACAAGCCGGACGCGCCAATCCGGCGCACGGTTGCCGATATAGCATTCAAACTGGAACTGGAAAGGAAGGATTTGTTGCCATGAGTGAAGCAGTCATTGGCCTGGGGAGCAACCTGGGCGAAAAGGATAGCCATCTGCTCCAGGCGGTGCAGGCGCTCAGTCGCTTGCCGGGCGTTAAAATTACCGGGATTTCCTCCATCTTTGCCTCCGCGCCGGAGGATCCCCCGCCGGGCGAACCGCTGGAAGAATACCACAACATGGCGGTGAAGCTGGAAACGCTGATTTCCCCCATGGCGCTGCTGGGGGCGTGCCTGGGGATTGAAGCGGCGATGGGCAGGGTGCGCACCCAACGGGGCGCCGCCCGCTGCATTGATTTGGATTTGCTGCTCTATGAAGGGGTCAAGAGCGAGAGCTTTGAGCTTTCGCTGCCGCACCCGCGCTTGCTGCGCCGCGCATTCGTGTTGCTGCCGCTCAAAGAGCTTTACCCCAGCGGCCGCGCACCGGGCATCTTCTTTGAACCCAACCTCAAGGAACTTGACCTGAGCGACATCCACCGCCTGGAACAGCGCATCTCAATGGAGTAATATAAAATATATGGAAACATTTTTGCTGGCGTTGAACCGCATTGCCCTGCCGTTGATCGGCGTTATTTTGGCCTTGGTCAGCTTGCTTTGGCTTGCCCGGCACAAGGGAACCGGCCCGCCGGAAGCCTGGCTGCTCAACCCCGTCAACCACGACCGCTTGCCCCTGTTGCACTGGGAAAATTCCATCGGGCGGCACCAGCGCTGCGATGTGGTGCTGGGCTACGGCACCGTTTCGCGCCACCATGCGGTGATCGCCCGGCGCAAGAACGGCTGGGTGCTGACCGATACCGGCTCCCGGGGCGGCACCCTGCGCAACGGGGTGGCGGTTGCGGGCAGCGAAGCGCTCGAAAACGGCGATTCCATCATCTTCGGCGCGTTTGAGTGCATGTTTTGTGACCGGGAAGAAGCGTTGCAGCAGACCCAGCGCGAGGCGGAGCTTTTCCGCCGCCAACGGGATGCGCAGACGACGGAAGGAGGCGAGTGAGGATCGAACAGCGGATTTTCCCCAACGGCCTACGGCTGCTGGTGGATGAAATGCCCAGCGCGTGCAGCTGCACGGTGAACCTCTGCGTGGCTTCCGGTCTGCGCTATGAGCAGCCGGAGCTGACCGGCGTTTCGCACATGATAGAGCATATGCTCTTCAAGGGAACCGCCAACCGCAGCGCCCGCCAGCTGGCGGAAGAAGCGGACGACCGCGGCGCAAACATGAACGCCTACACCTGCAAGGAATACACTTGCATTTACACCCGCTCCCTGCCCGAACACCTGGAGGATATGCTGGAGCTGCTGGCGGATATGATCCGCAACAGCCTGTTGGATGCAAAGGATCTGGAAACCGAAAAAGGCGTCGTCCTCGAAGAAATCGCCATGTATGAAGACATGCCGGAGGACTTGGCTTTTGATCTTTTTTATGATATGCTCTGGCCGGATCACCTGCTGGGCAAGAACATCCTGGGGACGCGGGAAACCGTGACCGCCATGCAGACGGAGGATCTGCGCCGGCACCTGGCGACTTTTTTTGCCCCGGAGCGGATGGTGCTTTCCGTCTGCGGCAAATTTGACCCCGCAGCGCTGGAAAGCGCAGTGGCCGAACGCTTCGGCGGCATCCCGGCGGGGGGCGGGGCGCCGCTGCACGCCGCGCGCTTGCAGCCCGCCGCTTTCCATGCGGGCGAACGCTTCACGGCCAAGCCGGTGGAACAAAACCAGATGATCCTCGCCTTCCCCGGCTGTTCCGGCGCAGACCCGCAGCGCTACCAGGCCGCGCTGCTGAGCACCATGCTGGGCGGGGCGACCTCCTCGCGCCTGTTCCAGCGCTTGCGCGAAGAGCTTGGCCTTGTGTATTCCGTGGAATACTTCAACGTCCACCACTGCGTGGAAGGGATTTCCGGCGTATCCCTCGCGTTGAGCGAAAAGACGCAGGTACAGGCGCTGGAAGAAGTGCTGCGCATTCTGCGGGATTTCCCCGCCTCCGTCACGCAGCAGGAGCTGCGCCGGGCGCAGGAACAGGCCGCCGCAGGCCTGGTGATGAGCCTGGAATCCGGCGCTGCGCGTGCCTCGCGCGCGGCCTTTCACGCCCTGCTCTTTGGCGAAACGACGCCGGTGGAAGAGAGCATCCGGCAATACCGCGCGGTGACGCTCGATGCGATCCGCGCCTACGCCGCGCAGGTTTTGCAGCCGGAAGCCTTTGCGTTCTGCGTGCTGGGCAAATGCTCCAAAAAGGCGGAAAAGGCGCTCCGGCAGCTATTGAAACAAAAATAATGCAAAAAATGAAGGAGCAAGGTATGCGAAGCATTCAGGAAGCGCAGCGGATTGTGGTCAAGGTGGGGACTTCCACCCTGACCCATGCCACCGGCAAAACAAACCTGCGCCGGGTGAGCCGCCTGGTCGCCGTTCTGGCCGATTTGCACAACGCGGGGCGGGAAGTCGTCCTGGTTTCTTCCGGCGCAATCGGCGTGGGGGTGGGCAAGCTCGGTTTGCCGGACCGCCCGCGTGACACCCGGGGCAAACAGGCCGCCGCCGCCGTCGGCCAATGCGAGCTGATGTCGCTGTATTCCAAGCTCTTTGGCGAATACGGCAACGTGGTGGGGCAGCTGCTCCTGACGCGGGATGATGTTGACAACCCGCAGCGGCGCGAAAACCTGGTCAACACCTTCACCAAACTGTTTGAATACGGGGCGGTTCCCGTCATCAACGAAAACGACAGCGTTTCGACCGAAGAAATCGGGAATTCCACCTTTGGTGAAAACGATGCGCTTGCGACCATCGTGGCAAAGCTGATCCATGCCGATGCGCTGCTCTTTTTGACCGACGCCGACGGCCTTTGCACCGGCAACCCGGCGGAGGACGAAAGCGCGGTGCTGCTGCCGGTGGTCAACCGCGTGACGGAAGATATTCTTGCCCTGGCGGGTTCGAGCGGCACCCTGCGGGGCAGCGGCGGGATGATCACAAAGCTACAGGCGGCAAAATCCGCCACCGAAGCGGGGATCGATACCGTGATCCTCAACGGCACCCAGCCGGAAAATCTTTATCAACTTTTTGAGGGCAGACAAATTGGCACCTGGTTTAAGAGATGCTAGATGATAGATAGTAGAATTTAGATGTGCTGTGGAAAGGGTGAGCTTTTTTATGAGTGAGAGTATAGAAGTTTTGGGCGGGCGGGCGCGTGCTGCGGCGCAGGTGTTGGCGCTCAGCACCGGCGCGGCGCGGAACCGGGCGCTGGCCGCCATGGCACAGGCGCTCGAAGCGCAGGAGGGTGAAATCCTGGCGGCGAATGCGCGGGATATGGCCGCCGCCGTTGCCAGCGGCATGAGCGGCGCCTTGCAGGATCGCTTGCGTTTGACCCCTGCGCGTATCGCTTCCATGCGCGAAGGCGTGCGGGCGATTGCGGGCGAAAGCGACCCCGTGGGGCTGGTGCTGGGAGGCGGCGTGCGTCCCAACGGCTTACGGGTGGAGCGCGTGAGCGTGCCGCTGGGCGTGATCGCCGTGATATTTGAAGCGCGACCCAACGTTGCGGCGGATGCGGCGGCGCTTTGCATCAAATCCTGCAACGCGGTGATTCTGCGCGGCGGCAAGGAGGCGATTGCATCCAACACAGCGATTGTTGCGGCGCTGCGGGGCGCGTTGGCGGCGGCAGGTTTGCCCGCCGACGGCGTTCAGCTGGTGGAAGATACAACGCGTAAAAGTGCACAGGCGTTGATGCAAGCCACGGGGCTGGTGGATGTGCTGATCCCCCGGGGCGGTGCGGGGCTGATCCGCGCGGTGGTGGAACAGGCGCGTGTGCCGGTGATCGAAACAGGCGCGGGCGTGTGCCACGTCTATGCCGATGCGGCGGCGGATGTGGAAACGGCGGTCAATATCATCGAAAACGCGAAGACCACCCGGCCTTCCGTCTGCAATGCGATTGAAACGATTTTGGTGCATCAGGCCATTGCCCCGGCGCTGCTGCCCGCTTTGGCCGCGCGCCTGGCCGCCTGGCCGGTGGAACTGCGTTGCGACGCGGCTGCGCTGGCGCTTTTGCCCGGCGACCCCAACGCCACCCCGGCCACGGAAGCGGACTGGGCGACGGAATACGGCGAGCTGATCCTGGCGGTCAAGGTGGTGGATTCCATCGAAGAAGCCATGGCGCACATCCGCCGCTACGGCACCAAGCACAGCGAATGCATCGTCACGCAGGAATACGCCGCCGCGCAGCGCTTTTTGCGCGAAGTGGACGCCGCTGCCGTATACGTCAACGCCTCCACGCGCTTCACCGATGGCGGCGAATTCGGCTACGGCGCGGAAATCGGGATTTCTACGCAAAAGCTCCACGCACGCGGCCCGCTGGGGCTGCGGCACCTGACGAGCGAAAAATACATGATCTATGGCGAAGGGCAAATCCGCATTTGATTTTGATTGACTGATTTTGAACAGCAGATAAGGAGGTTCGTATGCCGGAGTTAAAACGTGGCAAGAGGACGCACAAGTGGGCATTCCCGCTGGGGTTGCTGCTACTCGCGCTGGCAATCGTGGGCGCAGTGACGCTGGTTTCGCTGCTTGCCAGGGGTGTGAAGCAGATCGCGGAGCATCCGCAGGAGGTGCAGCAATACGAGGAATTCCTCCGCCCCATTGTGGAACATGACCCCGATCCCTTCGATTCGGTCGAAAAGGCGAACACGACGCAGCTGCTGGACATCAGCATTTGGTCGCTGCTACGCGCCGACCCGGATGCGGAGCATTACCAGACCGACGCCGACGACGGCTTCATCGTCATCCCCCAGGCGGATGTGGAGAAGGCGTTCAAGCGGCTCTTTGGCAAAGAGGTGGCGGTGCATGCGACCATCGAGGGCGCAGATTACACCTTTGAATACGACGAAGTGGCAAAGGTCTACCGCGTGCCGCAGACGGGTACGCTCTCCATCTACGTCCCCCGGGTGGCGAGCTACAAAAAGGTCGGCAATTCCGTTGAACTTGAGGTGGAATACCTGGGCTACAGCACCATCGACTGGGCAGACGCGCCCGACGGCGTGCCTGTGCGGCCGGAGCCGATGCAGACCAGGCTGATCACGCTTTACATCACGGGCGACGGGCAGTTCACGGTGGGTTCCATCCAAGTGCCGGTCGGCCGGCAAACCGCCGTGCTGGAAGCGCTGGGCAGCACCCGCATCCAACCGCCGGAGGAAGAACAGGAAGAAGAAACCGAAGCCGCAACGACCACTGCGGCGGGGTGAAGCGCGCATTAACAGGAAGGGGCGTCACAATCATGTTTAACAAGTTCATCGTAAGTATACTGGCTTTTTTGCTCATGCTATTCCCCAACTGGGGTGGATTGCAATTCTCATATCAATCTTTATCGTTTGATATGGATCATAATGCCGCTGTATTGGTAGATGCCATCGAAAGCGGAGAGATTACTACGCTTGAGGCTATGATGTGCCGAAACATCAAAGAAAACGTTGCGGATTTGCCGAGCGAAATTGGTAGACTAATTGCTATCGTTGACGGTGAAATTATTGAATTTCACTGTCAACGGCTTGGCAGTTATGAAGAAACAAGAAATGGGAAGCATATACTTCAAAACGTCATCGCTATTGATGTTGCGACATTCTATGGCAATTACTACATTGGCATAATGTGGGAAGTTGCCAACAATTTCGATCAAAGAGAAATCGGAATTCGAAATATAGGCATAATTGTTGATCATGAGGTAATTGCTCGGATAAGCGCAACTGAGCGTATTGGCGACTGGCACGGGTAATGCCCGCAGTTCATCGTCCCTGTTCCAGCGGGCTTACTATTTCTCAAATAGAGGAGAGCCAAAGCCGCGCCGGAATCATCCGGCGCGGCTTTTTATGCTATTCCCCGATTAAAAGCAGTTCATTTCCGAATGCCCACATATCTATCGAGGGGAGCCGTCATGAGCAACCACTGGTCGCAATACATCCAGAGTGCCGAGGAGCTTTACCGCTCCCGCGCCCTGCGCTTTCATGCTGGCAACCGGGCGCTTTGGCTGCGCGCCATCGGCGCAGCGGAGGGCATGGATGTGCTGGAAGTCGGCTGCGGGTCGGGCTACTTTTGCCACCACTTCGCTGAACACCTTCCCGGCACAAGGGTGACGGGGCTGGATGCCGACGCGGGCTTCATCGCCTACGCAAAAGCCAAGGCAGCGGAACTTGCGCTGCCTTGCGATTTTGTGCAGGGGGATGCGCTGGCGACGCCGTTTGGTGAAAACAGCTTTGACCTCTGCTTTTCGCACACAGTGATTGAGCATCTGCCGACGCAGCCGTTTTTGCTGGAACAAAAGCGCGTACTGCGCCCCGGCGGGCGAATTGCCGTGCTTTCGGTGCGCACCAACGCATCCCTGCCGGAACACGGGATGGACGGCGCAAGCCCGGAAGAGCTGGCGCTTTGGGAGCGGCTTTGGCGGGCAGGGGAGGGGAAATTGCCGCTGCAAGTGTGCGCCTATCCGCTCGAAGAGCGCGAATTCCCCTTAGCACTGACGGCGGCGGGCTTCCGCAAAGTGGACGTGCAGTTTTTTTGCGTCAGCAGCTATGCGCCGGATTCCCCGCAGGTGCCGCCCGCCATGGCGCTTGAGCAAATGGAGGTGGAGCGCCTTGGCTGCGTGGAAAGCGTCGCAAAATCCACCCGCCTTGCGCCAGACGCCCTGCAACCAAAGGAGCGCGAACGGCTTTTGACTCTGCTCCATGCGCGTTTCGACGACCGGGTAGAGGCCTGGCGGCGTGGCGAGCAACGCTGGGATTTGACCGCAAAGCTGATGCTGGCGGCAACCGGGGTGAAATGAAAATATGGAGGGGTACCAACCATGAAATTGAAGCAACCATTGCAAACAAAAACCGCAAACTTTGCTGAATTCCTGTTCCGTTGGTTGACCATTGGGATTTTGGCGTTTTCGGTATTGAGCGTTGGCGTTTGTTTTTTGCTGTATATTATCCCCGGTGCAACAACAGGATTCTTGATTTATCTTTGGGAACTGCTTTGGATTTTACCTGTGCTTTTTCTGGTGGCACTATTGCTTTGGTTGGGCGCTGCGGTGCAAAAAATGAAGGAACTGCACTTTCGGTCACTCATGCTGTTGCTGCCAACTGCCGGGTATGTAATATTGCTGCTAGCCTTTCAAACAGAGCCATGCAGTGATTATGCCCAGATATGGGGCGGCGCCGTGGAAATTGCGCAAAGGCGTTTCGTTGCCGGGGGTACGCCCGGCAGCTATTTTCACGTTTATAATTGGCAGATCGGTATGGCGTTTTTTGAATCCTTGCTTGTGCGGGTATTTGGCGCACACTTCACCGCAGCAAAAATCTTAAACATATGCTTGATGAACCTCATTAACTGGCAGATTTACCGCCTGGCGTGCCGAAAAATGGATGCCGCCGCCGCACGGTTCACCTATGTCTTGGCCGCATTTTTCCTCGCCTGGTTTTTGTCCGCTCCTCAGCTTTCCAACCAACACATGGCGACTGTGCTACTACTGGCTGCCTTTGCGTTGCACGAAACAAAAAAGTGGTATTTTGCGGCGTTGGCAGGGGTAATCGTTGCATTGTTGAACGTCCTGCGACCTATGGGGATCATTTGCGTGCTGGCCATCCTGGTTTCGCTGCTTTTGGAGGCGTTGCACGATAAATCCTGGAAGCATTGGCGCATATGTCTGCTGCGCGGCGGTGCATTTTTGCTC
>JAITNG010000154.1 GCA_031290595.1 Oscillospiraceae bacterium | reverse complement strand
ATCAGAAGCAACCGTCGATTTTTGCCCTGAATAGCTTGCTTTTTCCTGCAAGGGCGTATATAATAAAGAAAAGGAAGGTGGTGGCTTCATGCGCCTGAACGGCGAAATTCGTTTGCGGGATGCAACCGTGGGCGTGGTGCGCGATGGCTTGCTGACCCGGTGGGATGCGGCGCGGCTGCCGCTGTATCTTTTGCGTACCAAGGATTTGGAGGCTTGGTTGCGGAGCCGGGCGATTGACGCGCACCGCACCAATTCACGGCTGCTCAAGCGTGCCTTGCGCATCGCCAGCGGCGACGACATGGAAGCCGTGCTGCGCGTCCACGCCGCCACCATCACCGACGCCTATTGGTTTTGCGCTGCGGGCGAAGCGCTCACTTTCGCCGACGTGCAGTTCCGCGAAAACCAATTTGCAGCCCTCGCTTTGCGCGGCGACCCCGATGGTTTTAACCAGCCATATTCACACACGCCGGAACTGACGAACATCGGTTCATACGAAAAATGCTGGCAGCTGCGCGGCGGGCGCTGGTGGATGGTGAAGCAGGGCAACGATTTGGAGCGGTTTTCGGAGCTGTTCATCTGCCGGTTGGGGCAGGCGCTGGGCTTCCCCATGGCCGAATATTATGCGGAAAACACGACAGTCGCCAGCCCGGATTTCACCGGCTTTGCGGCGGTGAATTTCGAGTCTGCCGACGGAATCATGGGCGACGACGAGGACTATGGCCGCAACTTCGACGCCTTTTTTGCGATTTCGCCGGATATTGCGCGTGCGTATTTACAGATTATCTATCTTGACGCCCTGTGCTTCAATATGGACAGGCATACGAAAAATTATGGCGTGCTGCGCGATGCGGATACAGGCGCGGTTTTATCCATGGCGCCCAACTTTGATAACAACATCGCGCTGTTTTCCCGTGGGATTCCACAAAATTTGAGCCGCACGAACGACAAGTTGCTTGCGCTGTTTTGCGAACTGCTGGCGCAGGATGCACGCGCATTTGCACTTGCAAAAGCGCTGCCGATCCCCGCAAAGGGGCAAATAGAGGCTTGCGCACTGGCGACGGGGATCCCGGTTGCCATGGATGCGCTGTGTGCATTTATCTGCAACGGCAGTGCGCAGGTGCAGAGGCAAATCACGGTTTCTATTTCCAACTGAAAATCGCCGCAAAAACGCCCCTCTTTCTGCCATACTAAAACGTAGAACGCTAATTTTTAGCGGCAGAGGGGGCGATAAAAACTTGCGAAAACCAAAAAAGCAACGGCGGGCGCGGCGGCTGCTCAGCAGTGGCTTGGCGGTTGTGTGGTTCCTGGTGACGCTGCCGGTGGCCGTGCTGGCCGCCGGGCAATTTGGCGGTGCGCAGGGCGGCGCTGCGCTGCGCACGCGGCTTTACAGCAACGTTTGCGCCGGGCGGGTGGTCGGCTTGCAAGCCGCGCTTGCCGGTGAACTAGTCGCCCGGGGCGTGCCGCAATTGGTGGTGAACCTCCTTGCGCCCACGCCGAAAAAGGTCGCTGCCGCCCTGCCGGATTATCCGCAGGTAGCGGCGACCCTGGCCTCGCTTGGCGGCAGCTGGAAGGAATACGATCCGGCGGCGATCCAATGGGGCTTTGCCGATGGCGATAAAGAAGCGTTTTTACGCGCTTGCGGCGCCGGTTTGCGCCCGCTGGAATCGCTTCTGGCCGCACTGGGCGGGTTGCAGGATGATGAAAACGGACGGCCGGGGCAATACGAAACGGCGATCCTCCCCCTGCTGGAAGCGCTGGACTGCCCGGACGTCCTGAGCGCCGCCGCGCTGACCGCGCTTTGGCGCACGGCGAAAGACAATCGCCATGATTATTTGGCGGACGCACTGCTGCGCCCGCTCTTTGGCCTGGTGGAAGAAATTGCGCAAAACCCGCTGCGCCGCTTGCCGGAGCTGCTGCCAAACCTCGCCTGGCAGGTGGAGCAGGGGCTGCTGGAGCCGCTGTTCCACTTCAAGCTGCGCTTGCTGAAGCTGGAATGGGAGATCCTCCCCTGCAAAAGCCCGGAAGAACTGCTCGCCCTGGCCGAACCGCTGCTGGGGCTGCAATTGCCGCCCGTCGATTGGCACAGGCTCGCCAAGGCCAACCGTGTGGAGGCAAGTGCGCTGCTGGTCGGGTGGGGGTTTCAGCTTTGGCGGAACAGACGGGGGCATAGATAATTGCAATGCCCCCTCTGGGTTGAGCGGACCCCAAACGCACTTCGCTAATACTGGTTCCGCTTTAAAAAGCAATGCATTATCACAGGCACCTGGACACGGCGTGCCGTGTCCAGGCACATAAAAATGAAGCACTGCTTTTGATCAAGGAATAGTATAAGTCCATTTGCCGGATAAGAGGCAGACCGCTACGTGTATAGCCGTTGTGTGCCGTCCAGTCAATGATTCAACTTGGCGTCCATGTTCGCCCTTTTGTGGCGGTTGACAGCGTCACATCTTTTGAAAAGTTTCTCCTCAAAAGGTGGACAGGGTTCGCGATAGCGAACAAGGATTGCCCAACGGAAGCAATCTGAAACCGAAGCGATACAGACACTGATTGACGGCGGTTGTGTTATGATACGCCCGGTCGCTACATATTCCCCGTATTTGAATGAAGAACCACATCAAGCGACTGAAACGCTGCACAGTACGCAAAACTGTGGAAACAATCCAGCAAGCACAAAGCATTTAAAACAGATGGTGTTTTTGGATATAAATTCATGCGGGGCTATAGCCATGCCCCCGAAGCATATGAAGAATGGTGGAAGAAAGGCGATGCGTTTGTTTTGTAAGAGGGAAGCGCCTGCGCTATGGGGCAATCACACAGCATGAAAGGGGAGAAACGCTCCGAAAAAAATCTCTCGCAAACCCAAAATATCTCCGCCCGTCCTCTTGACAAACGGGCATGGCTCGTGTATAATGATCTACGTTGGTTTTGAACTTTGCGCATATGCACCATTAGCTCAGTTGGTAGAGCACCTGACTCTTAATCAGGGTGTCCACGGTTCGAGCCCGTGATGGTGTACCAGGCCTTGCGCTGTTTGCGCAAAAGTGAAAAACGAAGAGTGAAGAGTGAAGAGTGAAAAGTTGCTGCGTCCGCGCAGCCTTGCACTTTTCACTCTTCTCTTTTCGTTTTTCACTTTTCACTTAAAAATTTTGCCGCGGTGCGTAAACCTACCTTCCCCTGCCCAAAATAAGGAGGATCGCTTCCTTCAGCGACAGAAAGGTAGGGCTGCGTATGATCAAGGGCGTAAACCACCGGGTGATTGAGGTCATCGAAAGCGACTGCGAATTTTTTGAACGGGTGCTGTTTTTCGTCAAGCCGGAATATTCTGCGTTGAGCGAAGGCACCTTGCGGGACCGGGCGAAGGCTGTGGCGCGCGCGGCCAGCGCCCCCCCGCCAAGCAAGATTACGCAATCGCGCTTGCTCACGGCGGCGGCGCTGCTGTGCGCCGCAGGGTTGGGTGCGGCGATCCTGGCGGCGCTCCAAATGGCGCTGCGGTGACGGAAATCGGCCTTTTTTTGCCCTGCTTCTAAAAATACAGCCCATAAAATTGCGTTCCAGCCATTGCAAACGGACGCAAGATGTGCTAAAATGTGATTAGGTGCCTTTTCATTTTAAGAAGGGGAAGGGGAATGCCGGGGTGATACGCCCCGCTTGCCTGATTGCAAAGAAAGGTTTGGTGATACTCAAATGAAAACAAAAGGAAAAACCAATGGCGAAGCAAGGAAGGTGATTGCGGCATTGCTTGCGCTCCTGCTGATCGTGAGCCTGTTTGCTGCATGTAAACCAAAATCGGTGGAAGATTCACCCGAAAACACGGGGCCTGCCGAGGCGGTGGATACGCCCAACAAGGGCTGGAACCCCATCGTCCCCAATGACGACCTGACGGAACCCACCACAACAGACCCCGCTCCGCCGCGCGCGTTAAGCCAGGAAGAGCTGCTGCGCATCGCCGCCGAAGCGGTGAATGCGGCGCGGCAGGGGCAAAGCATCCCGGCCGGGCAGACGGTCCCTGTGTGGGATGGCGACCTTGCCTCCCTGACCGATAGCGAGCGCAAGCTGGTGGAAGACAAGGTCAAAGCGGATACCGGTGTCGATCTCACGATTGATGCAAACGGCACGGTCAAATATCCGCCCGTGACCCAACCTTCGACCCAGCCCGCCGGCGCCACCAACCCCGCCGGTGCGAGCGCTGCGAGCAGCAGCCCCGGCTCCACAGCCGCGCCGAGCGGCGGCGCCAAGAGCGATACCGCTATACGGCCGCCTGTGGCCGAAACCATCGGCGGGGGGAACCTCAGCCTGGCCGACCAAACGCAGCCCGCCGAAAAACCTGCGATTCTGCTGGCGGGGGCGCAGCGCAGCAAGCTGGTCACCTTCGGCAGCAGCAGCGGGCACCAGCGCTTCAGGGCGGTTGCGGCCACGCAGAACGGCGGCTACGTCGTCGCCGCACTGGTGGATGGCACTGCGCCCGGCGCACCTGCGGGCTACACGGAATATTTTTCGGCCATCATTCAATATAGCCCCGAAGGCAAGGTTGAATGGACAAAATACTTCGGCGGCAACGGCGCGTTCCTGCTGGCGGCAATCACCGTGCTGAAGGACGGCAGCATTGTTGCCGTGGGCAGCACCAGCGCCACGAACCTGGAAGCGCCCACCCACGCCGGCACTGACACGGATGCTGTGGTGATCAAACTGAGCGGGAGCGGCGATAAGATTTGGCTCAAGACCTTCACCGGCAGCCTGACCGATGAATTTGTTTCCGTAGCCGCAACGCCGGACGGCGGCTTTGTGGTGGGCGGCAGAACCGTTTCGGCGGACGGCGACTTCGACGGCCTGATTGCAAAGGTCATGCAGGTCGGCACCGGCGGCACGTTTGAAAAAGACGCCATCAAAGCGATTGCCATCAAGATGGATAAAGACGGCAACGTCTATGGCAAGCGCGTGATGACGGGTTCCAAAGATAGCTCCTTCATCGCCCTTGCCGTGGAACCTTCCACGGGGGATATTTATGCGGCGGTGCGGACTGCGGCCAGCGATTATGATTTTGCCAACATCGTCGGCCTTGGGCAGCTGGGCGGCGTGATGATCCGCTTCAACAAGAATTTGGAAGCCTACTGGCTCAAGCCCTTTGCGGGCAACAGCAGCGAATCCATCACCGGGCTTGCGCCCGCCAGCGGCGGCGTCGTTGCCGTGGGCTACATTTCCGCTCCCTCTTATGGCAGCGGCAGCTTTTCGGGCAACTTTGGCGCAAACTTCACCCGGCTCGGCGGCCGCGACGCCGTCGCGCTGAAATACAACAGCGACGGCACCGTCGCGTGGATCCGCTCCCTGGGGGATACGACCGATGACGAAGCCACAGGCGTTGCGGCCATCGAAGGCGGCTTCGTCGTCACCGGCACCACCAAAAAACCCGTGGCGGAACAGGCGTTCCTCTATGACTGGATGAATTATACCTACGGCGGCGGCGACCTGGATAGCTTTGCCTGGGTGTTGCGCGATGACGGCGCGCCGGTGAAGTTCATCCCCGTCAGCGGCAACGGGACGGACGCCCTCTATGCCACGGGCGGCAAAGGGCGCACCTTCGTGCTTGTGGGCAGTTCGCCCTCCTCCAACGGCTTCATGGAAGGCGCATCCCCCGTCAGCGCTTCGCCCACGGGCGGCCATGTGGGTCTGCTGGCGCTCTATCAGGCGCAATATACGGGTTGATTGGAAGCCAAAGCAAAGTGTCAATTTTACGGGGGGCAGAATATCATACAGTGGGAGGCAGGCCGTGCGTCTGCCCCCGCTTCCCCGTTATCTTGGGTATACTATTATTATGTTACAAAAGAAAGGGTGCGGCACATGGCAGAATTTA
>JAITNG010000068.1 GCA_031290595.1 Oscillospiraceae bacterium | reverse complement strand
TGGGCGGCGGCGTAGGGGCGTGCTGCGATAACGCAACAGCCCGCCGTCACCGGCGGGCTGTTGTAATGCAATCCCCCAAAAAAAAATTTCGCGCGGCCGCTGACGCGGCAAGATTGATTGCGCCTGCGGGCGCATGGATTCCATCGCTTCGCGCTGTTTAGATTCCCGATTCCAGATTTAGCCGCAAAGCAGGGCGCACGCCGCTAGAGCTGTCGTAGACATAGCGGCCAGAGAGGCCGACATTGCCACCATCGTTGACAGTCGCGGCACGGTAAGGAGTGCCGCCGGGCGACCGAAGCCACCACCAGGACCGTTCGCCGTTGTATTGTGCTTTCCGCGCTTCATCGTATTGATCCGAGAAATACCATTTGCGTTCTGCCTCATCATTCTTGCCTTCTTCTATCGTACCGCTGTCGCCAAAATACGTCACCAGTTCTTCCAAACTCAACAGAAAGATTTTATCTGTTTCAGGGGTTGGCTTACCCCCATCTGTACCAAACCAAGGATTTGGATTGGTCGCAACTGATTTCTCAACAATACATTTTCTATCAGCTTCGCTAAAATTTTCTGATAACCATTTGCCGTTCAGATATTTGCGCAAGTCACATTCTTCCCACGTGGTGGGTCTAAACTCTTCATTATAAGCGCGGAGTTCCACACAGTTTTCGCTGATGAGCAAAGCCTCTTTGTCGTTCTTTTCCAGCACGCGCCAGCGATACGAGCCAAATGGCACAACGTCAGATTTTGCAGCGTCCCGAATGATGTGAAGCCAAGTTTCCGTTAAGTCAATATTAAGTTCTTTAGCAAGGGGAGCAATCAGTTGTTCGGTAGTTTCCTTCTGCAACTGCATGTTTTCGCCGGCTTCGTTGAGCATTGTTTTGATTTTTTCGGCTCTCTTCTCTGTCTGCTCTTCTTTGAGTGAAAGCAACCACGCCCGTACCACAAAATACTCACGAAAAAGTGCATGTTCAAACTGGAAATACCCATTGTCACGGCGAAGGAATGCGCTGGTGTGGTGCTTGAAAATCTGCGTTTCTGGTTCATCCGGGTAAAAATCCGAAAAATTCCCTTTATCTTCGCGCAGCTTTGGGGATCGCGGATTGCCATTTTCCTTGTCATCTTCATACATTTTATATGCGAATTTGCCAACATACTCTAACAATTGCTCGTTAAACTTTTTAAGATCTTCCTTACCCAATCCGTCCGCCGTCTTGGCGAGTAGCGCCTTTTCAAATTCCTCCTTGAGCCGTTTTTCCACAATGGCTTGCATGATTTCCGCATGACCTGTCATCTTTGTTTTCAAAACGTCCGCATGAGCGGCATAAAACGGAACGCACCACAAGATTCTGTCGCGTAGTTTTCCATTCTTCTTAATCAACTTAAAAAGGACTTTTTTCGCTTTCCATTTTTTCCGGACGCCAATTGTAGGCGGAACGGACTCGACCCCCTCTTTTTTGAAAAGCCGTGCTTGCCGCTTGTGATATTTTATCTCGTGATAAAACACCGCCTTTGCATAGCGCTTGATCCGATGCAAATAATAGGGCGAAGCCCCCTTCCCTTCCTCGTGTGTTCTTTTGAAATCATCAAAACACAAATGGAAGGGTCTAAGCGCACGCCCGCCGCCGGAAGGCGTGCGTTTTGCATCTTTCAGCTGCGCCTCCAGTTTATCCCACACGGCATTGCGCATACTGATTACCACGACTTTTGCGCTGCTGTGGTCTGCGTTTTGCCCATGGTTCACCTGGATTTTTTCAATCAGCTCCCCCAGCGCTTTATCTACTTCTTCGGGCGTTTCATCCAAGCCCTCTATGAGCAAAAACTGCCCGTCTTCACTGAAAATTTGATTAATCGGCAAGCCCTCTGAACACCGATGAAACTGCACACCGGGCATCCCTGCGGATAATTTTTGCCCAAAACGCTCGCGCCAACGGCACTTTCGCAGAACATAATAATAAAGCTGCTCCATCAATAGCGTTTTCCCCTTGCCGGCAGAATCCACAAGGAAAAACACAGAATATTGATGTGCATCCTGTTCGTTCCAGATGATTTTTCGCAGCTTGCGGTAGGTCAACTTTTTCTTGTTTTCATCCGATAGAATCCGCCGCAACGGCAACTTCACAAAGCGCGTGTAATCGTTTTTCGTGCGCTCCAGCGTCCGCGTCAGCGCAGCCCTCGAGCGGGCATTATGTCTCCATGCCAGCCAAGAAACCCCGGCGCCCAGCACAGCCAAACACTCAACGCCCCCAGCGACCCCCTGGATGACTTCAAACGCAGAATACTCTCCACCCATCCCCCGGTTCCTCCTCCCGCATGCCTTTTGGATAGCAACTACATTATATAGCAACGCGCCAGCAATTGCAAGAGGGGAAGCGCAAAATTGTGGACAAATAGCGTAGGAAGTGCATGCGCAACATCAGCTCAATTCCGCGTGGCGGGCGCCCCGTTTTGTTCGTAAAATAGTGCGGTTTGATCATTTCGCACAGTCGTTTCCACGGCATGATCGCGTCCATCGCCTCCAGAAATTCTTCCTGCCGCGTTTTTTGTGCCGATTTGCATACTCCATATCCGCAAGTGTCATCTGTTCCATTTCGCACCTCTTTCCGTTTCCTTTATTATATCACTTTTTCTTGGAGCTTGCAAGTTAATCTGCGGTTACTTAACAGTCTCTACCTCCTGCAACCGCCGCCAATACAATCACCACAAGGGCAATAATCAGCGCTTTTTTCTCCACCAAAAACATATTCTTATCATGTTCCTTGAAATGAAAATGTTCAATGCTCGGCAAACACCCTTATTTCCACTTGCGCAGCAACCGCGCAGGGGTCAGCAGAGCCTGCCACAGGTTTTGCCACACAAACAGCGGAACGCGCTTTAGGTCGTAGAAAAACAGCCGCCAAAGCCGCGTGATGCCGGAATGCGGAACTCTCCGCTTCATCTGGAGGTAGCTATATGAACGGCGCTTATAGCTGCCGTCTTCCGCAAAGGTGAACAGGTTCGCGCCGCGTGTGCAATAGGTGCCGTAGCCGCCGGCCAGGGCAGCCGAACCCATTTGTTCCACCTTGATGCCCTTGGCGTTGACGGTGAACTGGTTGACGTGGTCATGCCCAAAGGCGATGCCACGCACGTCACCTTGTTCCAGGTGCGCCTGTAACTGCCCGGTCGTCCGCCCGGGGCAGGGGATTTCCATCATAACGCCATGTATGTGCAGGAAGTTGGGGAACGGCGGCTTCCACCAAAAATCTTTGCCCAGGAATTCGCGCGTTTTGGGTTCGCGTTTCTTCCGCGCCGGGCGGAGGTATTCAAAAATTTCGGGGAAGGGGACGTGCTGGAAGACGAAGGACGGCACGGGTGCGCCGCCGTTTTGCGCTTTGAGTTGGTCGCTCACAGTTCGGTACCAATCGAGCTGGTGCGTTTCAATGCCTTCATATTGGTTGATGTCGTTGTCAAAAAAATAGAGATTGTTGCAAATTTTGGAACCGTCCGCGCTCCAAATGGGGCAATAGAGGTTGGTCACTCCGCCGCTGGCGTCCGTATGCTGGCGGCCATCGGCCATGGCGGCGCGGTTGACGATGTGGGGTCCGCCCGCTTGCAGATAGAGCTCCATCAGCTTTGTTCTGCTTTCGAGCGGCGCACCCGGTTCTTTGAGGCTTTGGAGCATATCGCCCATATCGTGGTTGCCGAAGACGATCACAAAGGGCACGCCCGCCTCCTTCACCGGCTCCAGAACCTCCTCAATCCCGTGCGAGTAGCCGTTTTCGCCAACGGCTTCTGACCACACGATGCCATGGCGGCCGTCGTTGCTCAGCACATCGCCGTTGAACACCACCAAATGCGGCTTCGTGTGTGCGATGGAGGCGCGCATGAAAGCGAGCATGTAGGGGTCGCAGGTTCCGGCGGGGGGATTGTATTTGGGATGATGCCCTGCACGGAAGTTCATGTAATGCGTATCGGTAAAGGCCAAAACGCGGAATTCCGGCTTTGCTTCGGGCGTATCGCGGGTGAACTGCTGGTGACTGGCGCTGTTGGATGGTTGTGGCATAATTATACTCCTCCTCTTTTCGATCCGTCTTATTTTAACGCGCTGGAGGGCAGATGTCAAGTAAAATATAATAAATTGCATACGCTTTTTCGCAAATAAATTTGGGCGCAAGCCAAGATAAATTTTCACTTGACAGCGATGCAGATACATGCTATAATCATAGTATTCATATATGAATTATGAACATAGAACGAATTGGGGGGTTCGCAAATTGCTGAGCGCCAATAAGATTTTCTTTCAGGAACAGGGAAAGCGCCTTACGCCGCGCAACCGCAACTGGCTGTTTGCGGGTTCGGCGTTTGTGATTATACTGAACATCGCTTTGTTTGCCGCACTGGGTTCCGGCGAAAATTGGTGTTATTGGTTTTACCGCTCGTCGCCGGAATGGGAGGCATTTGTGCCGCTGAATTTGTTGGCTGCGCTCACGTCATCCTTTGGCCACTTGAGTTGGAGCCACGTGCTCATGAATGCATTCGCCTTCCTGGGCTGCGGGCTGTATTTGGAACGCCGCACCGGCACGCTGAAGCTGCTTTTGCTGGTGCTGATATTTGCGTTTTTTTCAGCCGGGCTATTGGCGGTCGTGTTCAACCGTGCCAATGAGGGCGTGGGCTATTCCGGCGTAAACTATGCGTTTATTGCCTATATTGTGCTGGATTATTTTACCACAGTGAAGCGATCCGATCGGTTCCAGCGGGTTTTTGGTGGCATTGCAGTGTTTTGCTTGGTTCTCGGATCCTTTGTGGATGCGGAAGCGGCGGGGTTTCCGCTGGCGTATTACCCCGTCAACCTGGCGCACAACGTGGCGCACTATTCCGGGTTGTTCGCCGGGGCGGCAATATGGGCGTTTGAACGGGTTGTGAAGTGGCTGGAACGGACGGACGCTTAGGAAGGAACCTTTGTGATGGCAACAGAAGAACTCGCCGACGCAGTGCAGCAAAAGCTGCGCTTCAAAAATAAAATCGGCTACGCCTTGGGCGACGTGGGCAATGTGCTCAGTTGGGGCGTCGTCGGCGCCTATTTGCAGATGTTTTTTAGCGATGTGCTGCGCATCCCGCTGAAACACATCAGCGTGCTTATGCTGGCCTCCCGCATCTGGGATGCGGTGAACGATCCGCTTTGGGGCGCTTACACCGACCGGCGACCCGCAGGCCGGCAGGGGAAATACCGCCTCTGGCTGCTGCGGTTGTCGCTGCCCCTTTCGCTCAGCACCGTGCTGGTGTTTTTGAAGGTGCCGGGGCTTTCGCCAACGGGCTACCTCGCCTGGGGCGCTGCCACCTATATCCTTTACACCATGATGTATACTGGCATAAACATCCCTTTTGGTTCGATGGCGTCGCTGATGACCAGGGATCCGACGGAGCGCTCGCAGCTTTCCATGAGCCGCGCCGTGGGGGGCGCGTTGGGCGGTCTGCCGGGGCAGGTGCTGCTGCCGCTGTTTGTGTATTCCACCACCGCCGCCGGAATCAAATATCTGGATGGCAACAAACTTACCGTTGCCGTCGCTGTTTTGGCGGCGCTGAGCTGCGGCGTCTATTTGCTCAGCTACCGCTGGACGCAGGAGCGCATCCTCCCGCAGGTGAGCGCGGCAAAGCCCAACCTGCTGCGCACATTGAAATCTCTGTTGCGCAACGAGCCGTTTTGGGCGCTGTGCCTGGTGGGGATGCTGTTGCAGATCAGCCAGGTCTATAGCGCCACCATGTTCAATTACCTGTTTAAAGATTATTTTGCGGCTCCGGCGCTTTACAGCTTGGCAAGCATTTGCTCCTATGCGCCGCAGGGGTTGCTATTGCCGGTGATCAACCCGCTGGTGCGCCGGTATGGAAAAAAATCCGTGTGCGCGGCGGGCCTTGCGCTTTCGGCGCTGGCAAGTGTGCTGCTTTATGCGTTGCACACGCAAAGCCCCGCCGTTTTCCTGGCGGGGCTGGCGCTGGCCGGTCTTGGCACGGGCGCGCTGAATCTGGAATTATGGGCGTTGGTCAACGACGTTTTGGATGACCAGCAAGCGCGCACCGGGCGGCAGGAAAACGCTTCTTGCTACGCCTTGTTCATCTTCACCCGCAAAATCGGCTACACCGTGGCGGGCGCGGGCGTGCCGCTGATTTTGCTGGCGATTGGCTACAGCACCGGGCAGGCTGTGCAAGCCTCTGCGGTGCTGCCGCGCATGTATGCAGCCTCCACGCTGCTGCTTGGCGGCATTTATTTTTTGATGGTTGCAGCCCTTGCGCTTTACCGGGTGCGCCGCCCCGCGGTTACAGCGTAGCCGCAAGCCGATCCAGGTGCTTTGCAAAGCTGTGCTGTGCGTCGTGCGCGGCACGGCTGTTTTCGTATTGGCGGTCGATCCATTCCGCCGGGCTGATCACCCAGACGGTGGAAAGATCAGCGTCCGCGCCGTTGCGCGCGCGGAATTCCCGATATGCCGCCTCAAATTCTTCCCCCGTGATCAGCGCACGGAGGGGCGTACCCCGCAGTTCATAGTTTTTTCGCCGTTCACAATGGTGATACTGATTGTTTTTTTGAACCAGAGGCTGTAAGTCAGCGCACGGTTGATTCCGGAAAATTCAAGGGGTTCCCAATAGATGACGTTGCCGTCTTCGTCTGTGTCAATATAGGCAGACAGCGCGGTTTGGGCATTGCCGTCTTTATCTGCCGCGCAAGGAATTTCAATGCGCCCTCCTGCGCAAGTGCTTCCCGCAGATGCTTCAAATCAAAATCCGCCATAGCTTTGTATCCTTTCACATCAAATTCTTGCAAGGTCGGTGTTCGGATGGTTGCCGCAGGTGCGGTAGTCGTCGAATTCAAAGCCGACGCCCCAGCGGCGGGAAATTGCATCAAGCCCTTTCAGGAAGGCGATGTTATACTCCAGCGTCTGGCTGCGCTGCTTATAAAGCGCACAGCCCGGCGCCGTGTTGTTATACACCGTTTGGCAGATTCCCACACCGTGCTTTGCAAAATCCTCCGCTTCGGCAAGGCAGCGTTCGAGGGCTTCTTCTTCGGTGGTGAATCCGCCCGGCTGCGCAAATTCCGCGCCGGAAACAATCCCGGTCGTCACGCGCCCCGCGCCAAAAATATCCACCGCCCGGAACAGCCGGTTTTTCCATTCGGCATAACCGATGGCATTCGCCTTGCCCGGGCACAAATGCTGGAATACTTCGGCGTCCAGCACTTCAATATCGGATGTGTAGCCCGTGAGAATGGTTTCATCCTTCAACCGCCGCAGCTGCCGCTCGTTGAACGCCGTGGCCACCATCTGCACCATGGCGTCGTGGCCGGGCAAATAACGCTCAATGCGATGCAGGATGTCAATATAATAATCAACCTCGTCGTCAAGCAATTCTGCGCCGCCAAGCATTGTACCGTTGCAAAGCTGAATTGAGCGGTACCGCCCCGGCTGCTTCAGCGCTTCGCCCACCGCTTCCGCCGCATCCTCCAGGTCAATGAATTCATTCTTTTTGCCGCGCAGCATCTTGCACAAAAACCCCAGGTAACAGTACCGGCAGGGCTGCCCCTTCTTCCAGAAGTCGCAGTTTTGGTAACCGTTGATTTCAAGGCGCTGGGGTCTTGCACCCAGCACCTGCCACATGGGCGTGCCTTTGCGGGTCACCTTGTCGTAATAATCCGGCCTGGGCCAATAAATCGCCTCATCAATCACTTCCCCGTCGTCAACAATCACCGGCTTTCCATCCGTGGAAAGATCAATATAATACGGGTCGCGAATGCGTGCAAACGGCTCTTCCGCAGCACCGGCAACATAGGTGATGACAGAACTGCCGTCGCGCAGCAAAACCCCGACAGGCGTGGGGCCGCCCATCAGGTTCTCAAAATTATTGGCACGCACGTTGACGGCAACCTTTTTCGTATCCACTGCGGCCGATGCACGCTTTGTCATTTTAACGCCGCGCCGCTGCAAATCGGTCTTCAAAATCACCAGCGGCGGGATGTCGGGGTACTTGCGGATCACTTCCCGCAGACCTGGCTCCTTTTCCCTCCACTGCGGGTCATGCCCGGCGTTGTAGGGCAACTTATGCAGTAATTCAAGCATGGCGATCCTCGTTCCTGTTTTTGTTAATCATAGTATTCCTATGGATTATTATATATTATCGCTTGCGCCTTGTCAAGCATTTTTTCTGGACAAACCTCCTGTTTTGTGATATAACTAAAGAAAAGCGTATGGGAGGGCTTCTGCATGGCCAGCACAGGGCAATTGTAACTTATAGGCTTGTTTTGACCCAAGCAAACCAAACGAAAGCGAGGTGCCTACTCTAATGAAAAAGAAACCATGGAAAATCGCCTTGATTGTAATTCCCGTTTCGTGATCACATGCCTGGGACCTTTGCTGTTGTTGCATGGAACACATGCGCCTGAAATCCCGTGCAACCACGAAATAAAATCAGTCGTTTCCGCTGCACTGGTGAGCCAGGAAAAACCGCTTGTGTTTTATGAACTGCTGGGGCAACCCAAAATCGAGGGCGTCAAAGTCAAACTTACTTATGAAGACGGCAGCAGCGAGGTGGTGGATGCGTATGAAGCGCAGGAACATGATGCCTCCAGCGATGATGATTTTGGTTCGAGGCACTGGAAAGGAATGTGTTTCGATACACGCGGCAACGACCCGGAACGGCCTATGCTAAAACCAGGCAAGCACGAAATCGCACTGTTTTGCGCTGATTTTATATGGTTCTGGGAAGCTGACGGCGTGGATTACAGCCCACATTTTGATTCGCTGCACCCGGAGGATGGCGGCTTCGCCTATTGCAAAGTGCTGAATCAACTATATAGCGGTTATTATAGGGATGGCGATTATATTTTGGAGGGCGAGATCGATGAGCATTATGCGCCACGATATGTTCCTGCCAGCACGAGTGTCAGCTTATTCATCAACCAATCCAATGGCTTTCTTTCGTTCGAGGCGCTAACCCCAGCCCGGGACGGCCATGTGATTCTCCCGCAAGAGGGAAAAACAACAACCGTTACCCTGCGTCTGGCAAACTTTGCTGTACCACAAAAAACCATTCGATTGCAGACGGGGGATACCGTTCGGCTTGATGAAAAAATAACCACAGACTACCGTGATGGTATCGGCCATACAATAAAACCCGCCGGTATTTTTGAACTACAGAGCAAAGACGGCGTCGCTTATCTGCACGCGCTAAAAAAAGGCGAAGCAACACTGACTTTGGGCGAACCGCCCATGGAAATTGGGGCAATTATAGTTGTTGTGGAATAAAGAAACTGCTCAAATTGCAAAATATGGCGGTTCTGTGCTATACTTTTCGCACAATTAAGAATGCAGGAAATGAGGCCTCCTATGATGAAAACCACCATGCTGCACCCCGAAGACGGCGCCCGCACGGGCGATGGCTATGACTTCACGGGTGTGATTGAGCAAGCGGCGGCTGCGCTGGGCGGCAGCGGGGAACTGCGGTTTGCAGCGGGAACCTATCACTTTTTCCCTCAAAAAAGCGCCCCGCGTGCGCTCTATATTTCTAACACAGACTGCGCGGCCTGGCCGGAAAAGCGCTGCGGCGTTTACCTGGAAGGGTGCCGCGGCCTGACGCTTGCCGGGGAGGGCGCGGCGTTTGTGTTTCATGGCCCGCTGACTGCCCTGGCCTTTGTGGATTGCAGCGACCTGCATATCTCCGGCATTGCGGTGGATTACCACTGCCCTTCCACCGTGGATTTGACGGTTATGGATGTTTCGGATGATAAAACCGTGGTGACAGTTACCTACCCGGCGGTCTACACCTGCGAGGCTGCGGCAGGGGGCGTGCTGTTTCGCGGGGATGTGGATCCCTACACCGGCGAACTCCTCTTTTCGCTGCATACGGCCGGGGAGGGGATTGCGGTGCAGCGCTTTGAAGCGCATAGCGGCATGGTTTACCGCATCAACAGCAATCCGTTCAGCACTTGCGTTGCAGTGGAAACGGATGTGCCGGGGCGCGTGACAATGCGTTACAGCCAGGGGCGGGATGTGGGCGTGGGCGATTGCTTCCAGCTGCGCAACACCAAGCGCGATGGCTGTGGCATTTTTGCGCAGCGCTGCCGGAACCTCACGTTTGCGGATCTGCGCATCGGCTATCTTTATGCCTTCGGCGTGATGGCGCAGTGCTGCGAAAACGTCAGCTTCGAGGCCGTTCGCTTCCGCGCGGAGCAACCGGGGCGCATGACGGCTTCCGCTGCCGATATGATCCAGTGCGTCAACTGTTCCGGCGCGGTGCAAATTTGCCATTGCGATTTCCACAACCCCCATGACGACCCCATCAACATCCACGGCGTGTTCCTGCGCTTGGAGGAACTGCGCGGTGCGCGGGCTGTTCTGCGCTTTATGCATCACCAGACTTTCGGGTATCCCTGCATCTTCCCCGGCGACGAAATTCAATTTTATGATAGCGCCAGCCTGTTGCCCGCAGGGGAACCCTTGCGCGTGCTGGCGGCGGAAGGGCCGGACGACGCCGACCGCTACCGCATTGCCGTCACACTGGCGTCTGCGCCCGCGCTGCCGCCCGGCGCTGTTTATGCTGCGGAAAATGTGACGCGGATCCCCGACGTCACCATTGCGCACAACCGCTTTGTGCAAATCCCCACGCGGGGTCTGCTGGTGAGCGCCAATCGCCGCGTTGTGGTGCGCGATAATCTCTTTTCGCATATCCATATGAGCGCCATCTATATTTCCGGCGACGCCACAGGCTGGTATGAATCCGGCCCTGTGCGGGATGTGGTGATTGCGGGCAATGTGTTTGAGGACTGCAACCGTGCGGTGCTGGTGGAACCCACCAACACGGTGTTTGTGGAGGAAACGGTGCATCACAACATCCGCATAGAGGGGAACGCCATGCGGAACGTGCCGTTTCCGCCGATTTCCGTCAAATCCAGCGACGGGGTTGTGATTTGCGGCAACACGGTGCAGGGCATTGGCGAGCTTGTGGAAAATATACACTCCAAAATCATACTGGACGTGGCGAACAACACATGAAAAATTGCCTCTTGACATTCCCCGCCGTCCCTGCTATACTATATAAAACTCCAGCGAAGCAAGTGAAGAAGGAGAAAGCCACCATGAACCGCGGCAATGCACTGGTTGTTGTACGCAGGGCTGTTTACGGTAGTATCGTGAACGGCCTGTGTGAATGTTGTGCCGCCGCGCAAGCCTTTTGACTTGCGGAAATCTGCAATGCCCGGCGGCGGAAGCTGCCGGTTTTTTATTTTATGTGAGAGGATTTGTAGTAGTATGCCGAAGGAACTTGCCAAGCAGTATGAACCCGCCGAAGCGGAGGAGAGATTGTATCAGTGGTGGAGCGACAGCGGGTTTTTCCGCCCCAGCGGGGACGCCACGAAGCCGCCCTACACCGTCATGATGCCGCCGCCCAACATCACCGGGCAGCTGCATATGGGTCATGCGTTCCCTTACACCATGCAGGATATTTTGATCCGCTGGCGGCGGATGCAGGGCTATGATACCCTGTGGCTCCCCGGCACGGACCACGCCGCCATTGCCACGGAAGCGAAGATCGTGGAAGCCATGGCGCTGGAGGGGATCACCAAGGACGACCTGGGGCGCGAGCGCTTTTTGGAACGCGCCTGGCAGTGGAATGAAAAATACGGCGGGCGCATCACGGAACAGCTGCGCAAGCTGGGGTTTTCCTGCGATTGGGAGCGCCAGCGCTTCACCATGGATGCGGGCTGCAACAAGGCGGTCAACGAGGTGTTTTGTAGGCTCTTTGAAAAAGGGCTGATCTACCGGGGCGAGCGCATCATCAACTGGTGCCCGCACTGCCTGACCTCTATTTCGGACGCCGAGGTGGACTATGAGGAAAAAGACGGCCACTTCTGGCATTTGCGTTACCCCCTGGCCGACGGCAGCGGGTCGCTGCTGCTGGCAACCACCCGGCCTGAAACCCTGCTCGGCGATACTGCCGTGGCGGTGCATCCCGAGGACGAGCGCTACAAGGCCTTCATCGGCAAGGAAGTTGTGCTGCCCGTCGTGGGGCGCAGGATCCCTGTGGTGGCCGATACCTATGTGGAAATGGACTTTGGCACGGGCGTGGTGAAGATCACCCCGGCGCACGACCCCAACGATTTTGAGGTCGGTCTGCGGCACGGCCTCCCGGTGCTGAATGTGATGACGGACGACGGCAGGATGAACGAAAACGCCGGGCAATACGCCGGGCTGGATCGCTACGAATGCCGCAAGCAGCTGGTGGCGGAGCTGGACAAGCTGGGCTTCCTGGCCAAAACGGAGCCGATGAAGCACAACGTCGGCAGCTGCTACCGCTGCGGCACGGTGGTGGAACCGCGGGTATCGCTGCAATGGTTCGTCAGGATGCAGCCCCTGGCGGAACCCGCGATTGCAGCCGTGCGCAGCGGCGAAACCCGCATGGTGCCCGAACGCTTCACCAAAACATATTTCCACTGGATGGAGAACATCAAGGATTGGTGCATCTCGCGCCAGCTGTGGTGGGGGCATCGCATCCCGGTGTGGTATTGCGCCGATTGCGGCGAAATGACCGTTGCCCGGGAAACCCCGGCCGGCTGCGCCCACTGCGGCGGCCAAAACCTGGCGCAGGATCCCGATAGCCTGGATACCTGGTTTTCTTCGGCGCTCTGGCCGTTTTCGACCCTCGGCTGGCCGGATGCAACCGCCGACCTTGCCCGCTATTACCCAACCAGCACCCTGGTGACGGCCTATGATATTCTCTTCTTCTGGGTGGCCAGGATGTTATTTTCCGGCCTGGAACACACCGGGCAAACGCCCTTCAGCACTGTGCTGTTCAGCGGGATTGTGCGCGACGCGCAGGGGCGCAAGATGTCAAAATCCCTGGGGAACGGGATTGACCCGCTGGAAGTGATCGCCCAATACGGCGCGGACGCCCTGCGGTTTTCGCTGATCACAGGCAACAGCCCGGGCAACGACGTGCGCCTTTCGGATGAAAAGGTTGCCGCCAGCCGGAACTTTGCCAACAAGCTCTGGAACGCTTCGCGCTTCATCCGCATGAACCTGGGGGAGGATGAACCCGCGCCGCACCTGCCCGCCCAACCGGAGCGGGAGGACGGCTGGATTCTCAGCCGCCTCAACCGGCTGACGGGGGAAGTGACGGAAAATCTCGAAAAATTTGAACTCGGCATCGCGCTGCAAAAAATCTATGACTTTTTGTGGGACGACTTCTGCGATTGGTATATTGAACTGAGCAAAACCCGCTTGCAACGCGGCGGCCAGCCTTCGGAAACCGCGCGGGCGGTGCTGGTCTATACCCTGGAACGCACGCTGCGGCTGCTGCACCCGTTCATGCCCTTCGTGACGGAGGAAATCTGGCAAGCGCTGCCGCACACGGGCGTTTCGCTGATGCTCGCCCCCTGGCCGGTCTTTGACCCCGCGCTGGAATACCCCGATGAAGAAAAAGAAACTGAGATTCTGCTGGCGGCCATCCGTGCGGTGCGCAGCCGCCGGGCAGAAATGAACGTCCCGCCCGGCCGCAAGGCGAAGCTCCACGTGGAATCGGCCACGCCGGAACTGTTCACGGCGGGCGAAGAATTCTTCCGCCGCCTGGCGGGCGCTTCGGCGGTGGAGCCTGTGGCGGGGGGCTTTGAACTCGATGGCGCGGTCACTGTCGTCACGGCGGATTGCCGCATCACCATCCCCCTGGGCGAACTGGTGGATCTGGAAGCCGAACAGGCGCGGCTGCGCAAGGAACTGGAGGGTGCGGAAAAGCAGATTGCATCCGTGCAGGCCAAGCTGGGCAACGCATCCTTCCTGGCCAAAGCGCCCGAAAGCGTGGTTGCCGCGCAGCGCGAAACGCTCCGCCGGGCAGAGGAAAAAGCAGCGCTTTTGCGCATAAGTTTGGCGCAATAACAGGCGCATATTCGTCGTAACGAAAGGCTGTTACCATTGATTTTTTCTGCTGAAAAATCGAATAAAACTGCTGACCGGGGAGCCTGGGCGCTTTGGCTCAAGCGTGCGTTTTATGCCGCGATGGCGCTGTTGTTGCTGTGCCTTGCGGTCATGAGCGCCCTGCGCACGGCGCACATCCACCAAAACGCGACGCATGACGACATTGTTTTGCTTGCGGCGGATTCCTTTTGGCCGCATCTGTTGTTCTTGCCGCTGCTGGGGCTGGCCGCCTGGCTGTTGCGGGGGCGGCTGGCAAAGTGCGACCCCAACAAGCTGGCGCTGGTGATGGCGCTTTGGGTGCTGGCGCTGGGGCTGCTTTGGGCGCACGCGGCGCAGCTCACCCCCCGGGCGGATCAACGCGCCGTTGCGCTGGCGGGCGCCGCCTTTGCGCAGGGCGATTTCGGGCGGCTGCACGAAACCGGCTATCCGTACTTTCAGTTTTTCCCCTTCCAACTGGGCTTTACGCTTTGGCTGGAAGCGGGCTTCCGGGTCACGCTGCCGCTCTTGCGCGCGCTGCATGTGGCGCAAGCGGATCTCTACCCCACGGCGGTGATGATTTTCCAGACCTGCAACGTGCTGTTGCTTTGCGGGCTGTGCCTGTTGCTGCTCTGGTGGATGAAGCTGGTTTTGCCCGGCAAGCGGTTGCCGCAGAACCTGTTGCTCCTCTTTTTGATGGGCTTCACCCCGGCGGTTCTTTATGGCACGTTTCTTTATGGCGTGCTGCCGGGGCTGTTCTTTTCGGTGCTGGCCGCCGTCTTCCAGATGCAGTTTTTGCGCACGGGCAAGTGGCGCTGGGCGGTTCTTTCCGCCGGGAGCATCGCGCTGGCTTGCGCCCTCAAGCCCAACAGTATGATCATGCTGGCGGCGCTGTGCATCCAATTGCTGCTGTATTTCCGCAAGGAACGGCGGGCGTGGCTCCGTCTGCTGCTGATTCCCCTCAGCGTGGGCTGCGTGCTGGCGGCGGGCGCACTGCCTACCCTGCTTTATGAACGCCGCAGCGGCGCGGAACTGGGGGCGGGCATCCCCCGCACGGCGTGGCTGGCCATGGGGCTGGCCGAAACTTCAAAGCTCGGCCCCGGCTGGTGGGATCCCCAATATTCCACGGGCGTGTATTACCAGGCCAAAGGCGACCCGGCGGCGATGGCAGCCATCACCCGCGCGACGCTGCAAACGCAGTTCAAACAATTGGCCAGGGAACCCGGCAGGGCGCTGCGCTTCTTCTTCCAAAAGGCGGAAAGCCAGTGGTGCGAGCCGACCTACGAAAGCATCTGGGTCAATGCGGCGTGCGAACACGGCGGCGATGCGCTCAACACGCTTGCCCAAAGCGTATACACCGGCAAAACCGGGCTGCTGCTGCAAGGCTGGATGAACCTCTGCCAAACGGCGCTCTATGCCCTGGCGGCGCTGGGGGCGATTTTCCAGCGGCGCAAGCCCAAAGCATCGTTGCTGGCGCTGCCCGCAGCGGTGCTTGGCGGGTTCCTCTATCACCAGCTGTTTGAGGGGAAATCCCAATATATTTTCCCCTATGCCCTGCTCCTGCTGCCGCTTGCGGCCTATGGATTGTGGCAGGGGATACAACAAGTATCACAAAAGAAAGGTGTGGATCAAGCGTGAATGGATCTGAAATTTTGATGGAAATGCTGCTGGAGCAGGGGGTTGACGTAATTTTCGGCTACCCCGGCGGTGCGGTGCTGAACATCTATGACGCGCTCTATCAATACCGCGATAAAATCCGCCATGTGATGACCGCCCACGAACAGGGCGCGGCGCACGCGGCCGACGGCTACGCCCGCCTGACGGGCAAAACGGGCGTGGTGCTGGCCACCAGCGGCCCCGGGGCGACGAACCTGGTCACCGGCATCGCCACGGCTTACATGGATAGCGTCCCGATGGTCGCGATCACCGGCAACGTCGGCACCGGCCTGATTGGCCGCGATTCCTTTCAGGAAGTCTATATTGCGGGCATCACCATGCCCATCACCAAGCACAACTTTGTCGTCAGAACCGTGGAAGACCTTGCGCCCACGCTACGCGCAGCTTTCGCCATCGCGCAGGAAGGCCGCAAAGGTCCCGTCTTAATCGACATCCCCAAAGACATTTCTGCGGCGCCTGTGGTGCGGCCGGTCGGCAGTGCCGCAGCCGCCGCAAGCAGGATTGGGGGGAATCCGGAACAAAGCTCCATTGCCGCAGCCGCCGCTATTTTGAACCAGGCCGAACGCCCTGTGATCTATTTTGGCGGCGGGGTTTCTGCCGCCGGGGCAGGGGAGCTGCTGCGCACGCTTTGCGGCAAAGCGGATATTCCGGCGACCTACACCCTGATGGCCGCCGGGGTGCTGGGCTGCGGCGAACCCCACAACCTGGGGCTGATTGGGATGCACGGCTGCATTGCCGCCAACCGGGCGGTGCAGCACGCCGATGTGCTGCTGATTGCCGGTGCGCGGTGCAGCGACCGCGTGGCGCTCAACCCCGCGCAGTTTGCGCCTCATGCCCAAAAAATCCAGATCGATATTGACCCGGCGGAGTTCCACAAGAACGTCCCCGTGGATTGCACCGTTGCCGGGGATGTGCGGGCGATCTTTACGCAGTTGCTTCCGCTGATAGAAGCCAGGCAGCGCCCCGCGTGGGCGGCGCAAATTCAGCAATGGCAGTCGCAGGATTACCACCCCAAGGATGATGCAACACAGCTAAAACCGCACCAGGTGATGCAATGCATCTCTGCCCTGGCGGGGGAGGACGCGATTTACGTCACCGATGTGGGGCAGCACCAGCTTTGGGCGGCACAGTATTGCCGCCACGTGCGGCCGCGCAGCTTCCTCACCAGCGGCGGGCTTGGCACGATGGGCTTCGGCTACGGCGCGGCGATTGGCGCGGCCTTCGGCGCAGCGGCCAAAACCCCCGGCGACGCCCCGCCCGCCTACGGCAGCCGCCCCGTCGTCCACATCACCGGCGACGGCTCGTTCCACATGAACCTACAGGAAGCCTGCACCGCCGTGAGCTACCGCGTGCCGGTGATCACCGTGATCATGAACAACCGCGTGCTGGGCATGGTGCGCCAGTGGCAGACGACCTTCTACGGCAAGCGCTATTCCAGCACCGACCCGGAACGCAAAACGGACTTTGTGCAGCTGGCGGCAGGCTTCGGCCTCCCGGCCTTCCGCTGCGGCAACCTGGCGGAATTTGAAACGGCGTTCGCACAGGCGTTGGCCATCATCAAAGGCAAAGACCCCGGCCCGGTGTGGATCGAATGCCAAATTGACAAAGACGAAAAGGTGCTACCCATGATCCCCGCAGGGGGAACGCTGGAAGATTTGGTGATAGACTAGCGCTTGCAATCGGGCGCGGGTTGGGGTATAATTGTGTTGGTAAAAATTTGTAGGGGAGCGGGCGGTATCTATGGGCAAAAAAGAAGGCGAAAGTGCGAGGCATTCCTATGGTCTGTGGTTTTTTCTCGCAGTAGTTGCGGTGCTGACGATGGGGCTTTCGGCCTGGTGTTTTTTGACGCTGCACAGCATGAAGAAAGCAACGCCGGGCGATAACCCGCCGGTCGTGGTGCAGTATGAAAAAAACGCCGAAGTTTCCGAAGTCCTGCTTAAAAACGAAGTGCGCGAAATCGTCCGTGCGGAATACGAAACCTACCAAAATGACATGCAAAACATGCTAGCCGTGGCGGCAATCGTGTTCACGATTTTCAGCATAGCCATGCCAATCATGAACTACGTGTTTTTGCAGAAGGAACACGTAGAAAAGCTGCGGGAGCAAATGCAGGACGTGGAGAATGCAAAAACAAACGCCGAAGCGGCACAAAAGGCGGCGCAAGCAGCAGAAAAAGATGCTGAACGGCTTGTATTTTCCATGCTTGCCAAGCTGGCCGAAGTAAATGAAATCAAAACCGCAATAGAAGGACGGCTGGCAACATGTGAAATAGAGAACTGTAATGCAAACAACCGCATGAACATGATGATGGAACAATTCCGCAATTTCTCAAACCAGCTGTCTGCAATGCAGTCGGGCAAAGAAACCGGGCAAGGCCAAGGGGCAACCATTCAACCGCTGAGCGATTCCGTCGAAGACAAAGCAGACGCCTTTTATAAACGGTATCTTGCAGCACCACGCGGCTCGAAACAAGAGCTGGAGCTAATTAGCGAAGCTGTGAAATTAGCGCCCAATAATGCGCATTATGTGGCAAATCGTGGCTACGCATTGCACCGTTTGAAACGCTACGAAGAAGCATTGGAAGACGAAACTGAGGCAATAAGGCTGGAGCCGACGAATGCAGAGTATTACCAAGCGCGTGGCTCAACTTTGCATGAGATAAAAGATTACGAAAAAGCGCTGGCAGACAAAACCGAGGCGGTAAGGCTGGAGCAAACGAATGCAGTTTATTACCATCAGCG
>JAITNG010000070.1 GCA_031290595.1 Oscillospiraceae bacterium | reverse complement strand
CCCTGCTTTGTGGCTAAATCTGGAATCGTGAATCTAAACAGCGCGAAGCGATGTAATCCATGCGTCCGCAGACGCAATCAATCTTGCCGCGTCAGCGGCCGCGCGAAATTTTGATTTTTGGGGATTGTTTTACAACGGTGGGCTGTTGCGTTATACGATTCTTCATCTAAAAGCCGACCTCGCTGCGCTCCGCGCCACCACCCCGCCGCTGCGCGGCTCCCCTCCCCGGGAGGGGAATTGTCACACGAACCCAACGGCCACGGAAATTCCCCTCCGTGGGAGGGGTGGCGCGAAGCGCCGGGGTGGTGGCGCGGAGCGCAGCACGGTTGGGTCTTATATTATACTGCTATTAAAAGCAGTGCTTCATTGTAGGCGCCTGGAACGGCGTGCCGTGTCCAGGTGCGTTATACGATTCCTCATCGTATGTTTGCTTGGGGTAAGGGGTATTTTGAAGCCCCGGTCGACTAGCAGTCGACCGGGGCTTTAAAATAACGTTTTCTAATCCCAGCGAAAAAACCCGCCCACCCTCTTGACATTCCCCGAAAAACAGCGTATACTATATCTATAGTAGAAAGTTGCCGCCATCTTGGGAGAAGGAGGAACATCGCCATGCTACAGCCCGTTGCGGTTATTGCCGCCCGCGCCTATGCTCGCGCTTCGCTCGTTTCGTATTACCGATACGGGCTTTCCTTCGGTTTGCCCGGCGGCGCGGCGTAAAAAGCCCGCCGAACGCGGCAACACAGCTGGGAAGCCCGTGCGGCTCCCGGCAATTTTTTTGTCTGTTGACAAAACGGCGGTGTTCCTCTATAATAGAATTATAATGAAAGAGGTATGATCTGACAATGAATGTTTTTCAAGAACTACAGGCGCGTAACTTGGTGGCGCAGGTCACCGACCCCGAAAAAGTGGAGGCGCTGCTGGCGGGCGCGGAGCCGGTGAAGTTTTATATCGGCTTTGACCCCACGGCGGATAGCTTGCACATCGGCCATTTTGTGCAGGCCATTGTGATGAGCCACATGCAAAAGGCCGGGCATATCCCCATCGCGCTCTTTGGCGGCGGCACGGCGTTGATTGGCGACCCTTCCGGCAGAACCGACATGCGCAAAATGCTCACGCGGGCGGAAATCGACCACAACATCAGCTGCTTCCGGCAGCAGATGGCTACCATGGTGGATTTCAGCGAGGGCAAGGCGATCATGGTCAACAACGCCGATTGGCTGCTGGATCTGAACTATGTGCAGTTCCTTCGGGAAGTCGGGGTGCATTTTTCCGTCAACAGGATGCTGGCGGCGGAATGCTACAAGGCTCGGCTGGAAAAAGGCCTTTCCTTCTTTGAAATGAACTACATGATCATGCAGAGCTACGATTTCCTGCACCTCAACCGTGCATTTGGCGCGGTGCTGGAAATGGGCGGCGACGACCAGTGGAGCAACATGATTGGCGGCGTGGAGCTTTGCCGCCGCAGCGACGGCAAGGAAGTTTTTGCCCTCACCAGCAACCTGCTGCTGACCAGTGAAGGAAAAAAAATGGGCAAGACCGAAAAGGGCGCGGTTTGGCTGAACCCGGAACGCACCAGCCCCTACGATTTTTATCAATACTGGCGCAACGTCGCCGACGCCGATGTGATCAACTGCATGAAGATGCTCACGTTTTTGCCGCTCGAAGAAATCGCCGAATACGCCAAGCTCCAAGACGCCGCGCTCAACGCCGCCAAGGAAAAGCTGGCCTTTGAAGTCACCGCGCTGATCCACGGCCAGACCGAAGCGCAAAAGGCGCAGGAGGCCGCAAAAGCGCTCTTTGCGGGCGCAGGCGAGGGCGGATCCGTGCCGACGACCGTTTTGGCGGATGCGGACTTCACCGACGGCGCAATCGACATCGTCACGGCGCTGGTGCAGACCGGCCTGGCAAAATCGCGCGGCGAAGCCCGCCGCCTGGTGGATCAGGGTGGCGTGTTTGTGGACGACGCAAAAGCGGATTCCATCGCGTTCGCCATCGCAAAAGAAGAACTGCCCGTGCTGCTCAAAAAGGGAAAAAAGGGGTATCATAGACTGGAAAAGGAGATGAGCGAATGAACCTGGCAAAAGTATCAGATGACTGGAAAATCACGATACCATATGCGTTGCGCAGCGCCTTGCAACTGAAGCAGGGCGACAAGCTGCTTTTTATCCAGCACGAAGACGGGAGCTTTGAAGTCGAGAACGCAGCAGTCACCGCTTTAAAACGTGCGCAAGAAGCGTTTGCGGGCGTTGCGGAGGAACTGGGTAATCCAAGCGAAGAAGAGGTGCAGACATGGGTGGATGAAGTGCGGTATGGGAAGGGGACGCAGGCGTGAAAATCCTCTTTGATACCAATATTATTATTTCAGCTTTGCTGAATCCGGCTTCTACGCCGGGGCGCTCCCTTTTGCACGCCTCTGAACACCATCAACTTGTGCTTGCGGATCACACCATATATGAACTACGGGATGTGACGCAGCGTAAATTCCCCAAAAAGCAGACGGACTTGGAAACGTTGCTGCAAACGCTGCCATACGAGTTGATTCTTGCTCCACAAGAGGCAAACGCATTGATTGCCGACCCCAAAGACGCTCCCATCCTGAATGCGGCGATCCTGGCCGACGTAGAATATATCGTCAGCGGGGATAAGCATTTTCAGCAAATGGAGCTGGAACACCCAAAGGTGTTGACGGCAAGCGACTATCTTGCTTTGATGGGAGTTGATTCGCCATGATAATCCGCCCGGCGAGCCGTTCGGATTACGCCGAATATGTGCGGTTGGAACGGCAGATTGCGCAGATGCACTGCGACGCTATGCCGGGTGTATTCAAACCGGTTGCGGATCGCAGTGAAAAGGAGTTCTGCAAGCTGCTCAAGGATGCCGACTGGGCTTTGCTTGTGGCAGCGCAGGGCGCAACCTTGCTGGGTATCGCATTGAGCCACGTGCGCGAGCAGGGCGAAAGCGCTACCCAGAAAGCAAGCCGTATACTCGAACTGAACAGCCTTTGCGTGGATGAAGCCTGCCGGGAGCAGGGGATCGGTACGCAGTTGATTGACGCAACCAAAAAGCTGGCGAAGGAACGTGGCTTGACCCGCCTGGAACTCAACGTCTGGGGCTTTAACGAGGGCGCACGCCGCCTCTATGAACGCGAAGGCTTTGGCCTGATGCGGACTTGGATGGGAATCGACGTTGAACGCTATTCGCCGTAGTGCGACCACATGCGCAGCACGTCGATGACCTGGCGCGTTTCGTCCACCGCATATACCATGCGGTGCTGGATGTTGATTCTGCGGGAAAACTTTCCCTTCAAGTCGCCGCCCAGCGCTTCGTAGGAGGGCGGGTAAACGAAGGGATCGGCCTGTATGGTACTCAGCAGGGCAAGCGCCTTGGGCAGTAAGCCCGCTGTTTTTAGCAGCTTCAGGTCTTTCATAGCCTGTTTGGTGAACTCGATTTCATAGGGCATCCCAGTTCACCTCGCTCATTTTGATGCGGTCTTCCTTTGGCTCGTTTTCGGCGTCCAAAATGCTTTCCACCATGCCGGGGATGGAGTAGAGGTAGAGGGTTTCCATCAGGCCGCGGTAGTCTTCGTCGCTCATGACCACTGCGTTGCCGTTTTTGGTGCTTACGTTGATGACCTCGTTGTGGCGGATCGCCTGGTCAAGGTAGGCGAAAATGTTTTGGCGGAAGTTAGTTGCGTTTGTGTTGGTCATTTGGCATTGCCCCTTTCGTTTTCTTATCTTATGTACAGTATAGCGTACATATCCGAATTTGTCAATATTTTATTTTTGGAGGACACCATGGAAAATTCTGCTACTATCCTGCAAACCCCCGCGCTGCAAGCCTTCATCGCCTGTGCCGAAAACGGCTGGCGGCAGGGCTGGCATGAGCGCAACGGCGGCAACATGAGCTACCGCATGGCGGCCGAAGAGGTCGCCGCTTGCGGCGATGCGCTGGATACCACCGGCGACTGGATCCCGCTGGGTGTGGACGCACCGAATTTGGGGGGCGAAACCTTCATTGTCACCGGAACCAACCGTTATTTTCAGAACATCCTGCCGTTGCCGGAAGAGAACATCGGCATTGCGCAGCTGAACGCAGTGGGCGATGCGTATCGCATTGTTTGGGGGCTGACTGTGGGGCATAAGCCCACCAGCGAATTCCCCACGCACATCCTCAACCATTCCGTGCGCTTTGCGGCCACACAGGGGCGTTCGCGGGTGATCTATCATGCGCACCCGGTGGATGTGATTGCACTGACGTTCGTTTTGCCCATAAGCGCGCGTGATTTTAGCCGGGCGCTGTGGCAGGCGATGACGGAGTGCGTGGTGATCTTCCCCGAAGGCGTGGGCGTTGTGCCGTGGATGGTCTGCGGCGGTGCGGAAATCGCGCTGGTGACGGCCAAGGAAATGGAGCGCTTTGCGGCGGTGATCTGGGCGCAGCACGGCATCTTCTGTGCGGGCGATGATTTTGACGCCACCTTTGGGATGATGCACGCCATTGATAAAGCGGCGCGGATTATCCTCAAGGTCATGGCGACGGGGCAGCCGGTGCTGCAAACCATCACGGATGACAATCTGCGTGCCATCGGCAAGGCCTTTGGCTTCCAAATCAACGGGGACTTTTTGGATTGATACAGCTGTATTACACCCTCCTGGAGGGCGATTGTTCCTACAAGGCGCAGCACGAGGCCGGGCTGGCTTTGCTGCGCCTGTGTGTAAGCGGCGAAGCCGTGAAAATCCGACCTGGTGGGCAGCCTTTTATCCCCGGTGCGCCGGAATTCAGCATCAGCCACAGCGGTGCGCTGGTGCTGCTGGCGGTCAGCGATGCCGGCCGCATCGGCTGCGATGTGGAATGGCTGCACCGGCGCATCCGCAACCCGGAAGCGATCCGCAAAAAACTTGCCCCAACGCCGGAAGAACAGGCGTTGGGGCTGTTGCAGTTATGGGTGCGCCGCGAAGCGATCTTCAAATCGGGCGGGGCAGGGGGCGTTTTTTATCCCGCCATGCCGGAAGAATACATCGCCGCCGTCGCCTGTGCTGTTTTGCCGGAAGGGGCTATACTTCCACAACATCTGCCGCTCGGCGCACCAGGCACAGGGGGGTGCATTCCGATTTTTGCCCCAGGGGGTTATCCGCAAAAATCTGCTTGCAAAGGGCAATGCTGATGGAAGGATCGCTGCGGCCAAGGACTTCGCGGCCAATATCGTTGGCGTCAATCACCACAACGGCGTTGCCGCCCAGGTGATCCCGCAGCCGCGCCGCGACCGCATCCGGGTTCTTTGGCGCGAGCTTTGCGTAGTGGTTGTAAGGCGGCAGGGTGTAATCGCAGGGGCCGTCGATGGCGCGGCCTTTGTCGCCCACAATATTGTAAAACACGCCGCGCATACCGAAGGGCTTGGTCACGGCGGAACAGAAGGCGGCCAAAAAGATCTTCGGTATGCCAATATCCTCAATGGCGAGCTGCATCGTCCAGGGGCTGCCCAGGCCGATGCCGTAGGGCGACTTATAGACGAACTTACACAGGAACTTCGCCAGGCGCGAAACCTTGATGGTGTCAATATCAAAGGCTCTGCCCTGGGTGATGGCGACGATCTTTTCACTGATGAACAGCATGTCCTCCGGCTGGATGTGCGCTTTGACGTAGCGGTCCAGCAGGGCTTCGAGGTTGTCCTCCTTCATCACAACGTGCGTTTTGAGGGGGTAGCGCAGATAAATGCCGTCCGGCGTTGCGATGTCCAGTTCCTTGCCCTCGTTGGGCGCAAGTACGCGTTCTTCCATGTCTTATTCTCCCATCCGTTTTTTCTTGCTCCTCTATTTTACTCCACTGTGACGGATTTTGCAAGACTTCTTGGCTTATCTATATCACATTTTCTCAAATCCGCGCACTTATAGGCAAAAAGTTGCATCGGCAGCACCGAAAGCGAGGTCACAAACAGCGGGTGGCAGTGCGGCAGCAGGATGCGCCGTGGCAGCGTCAGCGCCGGATCCGTGGTCAGGCAGAAGAGCGCCGCGCCCCGCGCACGGCATTCTTCCAGGTTGCTGTGCGTTTTGGGGATCACTGCGCTGCGGCAGCAAAGGCCGACCACCGGCGTGCCGGGTTCGAGCAGCGATATGGTGCCGTGCTTGAGTTCCCCGGCGGCGTAGGCTTCGGCGTGAATATAACTGATCTCCTTGAGCTTGAGGGCGGCTTCAAGCGCGGCGGCGTGGTCAAGGTTCCGCCCGATGAAGTAGGCGTGTTCCACCCGGTGGATTTCCTCCGCCCAGGCGTTTGCGCCGCTTTCGGTCAGGCGCAGGGTTTCGTCCATTTGATCCGGCAAAGCGGCCAGCCCGTGGAGCAGCGCGGCAAGCCGCCCGCCCGCCAGTGTGCCGCGCAGCTGCGCCAGCCGGGCGCAGAGGGCGTAAACCACCGCCAGCTGGGTGCTGTAGGCCTTTGTGGTAGCCACGGCGACTTCCAGCCCCGCTTGGGTGAAGATGACGCAGCCGCTTTCTTCTGCAATGGAGCTGCCTTCCACATTGACGATGCTCAACGTGCGTGCGCCGTGTTCGGCTGCCAGGCGCAGCGCCAGGAGGGTATCCGCCGTTTCGCCGCTCTGGCTGACGACCACGCAGAGGGTGTGGGAATCCAGGGCGCTTTTTTGGCTGCGGAATTCGCTTGCCAGCTCCGCCGCAGCGGGGATGCCGCACAATTCTTCGGCCAAAATGCGCCCCACCGCGCCCACGTGCCAGGCGGAGCCGCAGCCCAGGAAGAGGATCCGGCGGATCTCTTCCGGCTTTGCCAGCGCACGCTCGCCTTCGCCCAGGTGCAGTTGGCCGTCGCGCAGGAGCGGCGCTAGGGTACGCTGCACCGCTGCGGGCTGTTCGGCGATCTCTTTGCGCATGTAGTGCGCATAGCTGCCCTTATCCGCCGCCGTCACGTGGCGGGCGACTTCGATGGCTTGCTTTTCAACCGGGTTGCCCGCAGCATCAAAGAACTGGATTGCATCGGGCGAAAGGCGTGCCATTTCGCCGTCTTCCAGCCGGATGATCCGGCGGGTGTGCGCCAGCAGCGCCGCAGCATCGGAAGCCAGCAGCGAGCCGGTTTCGCTCCTGGCCGCCAGCAGCGGCGATTGCTTGCGGGCGCAGTAGAGTATGCCCGGTTCCTTGTGGTAAAGCACGCCCAGGGCATAGCTGCCCTCCAGCCGGGGCAAAACCCGGCGCAGCGTTTCCAGCGGGTTGCCGCTGTCCGTCTGTTCCAACAATTGGGCGATGACTTCGGTGTCGGTATCGGAGGAAAACACGACCCCGGCGTCTTCCAGTTCCCGCCGCAACGCCGCATGGTTTTCAATGATCCCGTTATGCACAACGATGAAACGCCCCTGTGCGCTGCGGTGGGGGTGGGCGTTGCGCTCGGTCGGCTCGCCGTGGGTTGCCCAGCGGGTGTGGCCAAGCCCGGCGGCGCCATGCAGGTCAGCCCCCAGGCGCAGCTGTTCCAGCACGCGCGTGCGCAGGGCGCTGAGCCGCCCCGCCGCCCGCAAGCGCAGCAGACTGCCGCCCCGGGTGAAGAGCGCCAGCCCCGCCGAATCGTAGCCCCGGTATTCCAGCTGTTCCAGGCCGTCCAGCAAAATGGGGGCGGCTTCCTCCAGCCCCGTGTATCCGATGATTCCGCACATAGATTGGCTCCATTTCTAACGTAATAGGCTCTATAGTAATAGTCTATGCGGCGCGGGGCAGGGGAGCCAATGCAATTTTTGGCGGCGGAAAACTGTCACGCCAAACCAGCATCTTGCATTCACGCGCAAAGCGTGCTATACTAGATTCATCCGGCAAAAGCGAACAGCCATAAAAAGGAAGGATCTGCCCATGGAAAACACATATAAGCGCAAAGCGACGGTCATTGTCCCGGTCTATAACGTTGAAAAATTCCTTGCGCAGTGCCTGGATTCCCTGGTGGCGCAGACCGTGCCGCAGGGGGAAATGGAGGTTCTGCTCCTCAACGACGGTTCGCCGGATGGCAGCCCCGCCATCTGTGCGCGTTACGCCGCGCGGTATGACTGGATCCGCTACTTCAGCAAGGAAAACGAAGGGCTTTCGGCCACGCGGAACTTCGGCCTGCGCCATGCGGAAGGCCGCTACATCTTTTTTTTGGATTCTGACGACACCCTTGCGCCGGATACTGTGCTGGCCGTCACGGATTTTTTTGCGCAGCACGAAGATGAAGTCGATTTGGTTACGTATAAAATTGAGCAATACCAGGGCGGCAAAAAGCGCCCCCCGCACTACCGCTACCGCTATCTGCCCCAAAGCGGCGTTTATGATCTCAACATGTTCCCCTTCATTGCCCAGACCACCGTCAATGTATGCATCAAAAACCGGGGCGAGGCGGGCGTTTTCTTTGATGAAACCCCGGATTTCCGCCACGAAGACGCGAAGTTTTGCACCGAACAACTGCTGCCAAAATGCAAAATCGGCTACTGCGCCCGGGGGGAATACCGCTACAACCGCAGCAATGCCGAAAGCATCGTGGCGACTTATTTTTATCCCTATTTCATCTTTGAATCCACCATGGCCTGGTTTGAAGGCCTGTTTGGCCAATATAGCGGTGCAGTGCCGCGCTATGTGCAGGCGTTGTTTGTGGGTGACCTGCGCCGCAAGACCAAGGAAAGCATCCTCCTGCCCACCCATTACCCGCCGGAGCAGCTGGCACGGGCCAAGGCACGCGTCCGCGCCCTGCTGCTGCGGGTGGAGGACGATATTATCCTCACGTACCCCAACACAGAGGTGTATCACACCCAGTATTTTCTCCACTGGAAGTATGAACAAGAGGACATGCGCTTTGTTGCCGGGCCGGAGGCGCTTGGCCTACTGCACAACGATGCGCTGCTTTTCGCAGCAAAGCGCGTCGAGTGCGTCATAACAAAATTTATGCTGCAAAACAACAGCTTGTTTCTTTTGGGACATCTAAAATCCCCGGTGTTCAGCTTCACTGCCATGCCGCAGCTGTATACGAAAATCAACGGTCAACCCACGGAACCGCTGGCGCTGCGCGAATCCTCCTGGAGCTACTATAAAACCAAAGTGAAAACCAACACATTCTGGGGTTTTCGGCTGGAACTCCCGCTGGAAGGGGTGACGACGCTTGCGTTTGCCGTGCTGTTGGAAGGCCACTGGCTTGAAACCAGCCTGGATTTTGGGGAGCAAACGCCCTTCCAGCCCAAGTTCCAGCGCCTACGCATTTTTCGCGGTGGCCTGGATATTGGCTGCGAGGGGGATGTTTTTACCTTCCGCAAGCCCACCGTCGCCGCGCAAAAGCAGGTGCAGAGCAAGCTGCGCCGCTATTATTTGGCCAATTCCTTCCGGCACCTGCTGCTGCGCGAACGCCTGGCGCGTATGGCGGCGCGGCAGAACGACCGCCGCGTGTGGCTCTATTATGACTGCGCCAATGTTTTGCGGGATAACGGCTATGACCAGTTCCTCCACGACATAAAAAAGCAGGATGGCGTGGAGCGTTACTATGTGCTGCAGGACGGCCTGAACCGCAGCGCTTTATTGGGTGGGCGGGTGCGCAAAAAGCACACCGTGCGCTTTGGCAGCAAGCGGCACCTGGCGCTGTTTGTGCAGGCTGAAAAGGTGATCACCGCCTTTGCCGAGCCTTCCAATTATATCCCTTTTGCCGCCCACCAGATTCCCCACGTTGCGGATTTCTTCCACTATGATCTGATCTACCTCCAGCACGGGGTGCTGCACGCGCATTTGCCGTGGAAGTATGCACTTGACCGGGTGAACGTCGATCAAGAGGTGATTTCCACCACCTTTGAGCAGCGGAACCTGGTGGAAAACTATGGTTTTACGCCCGGCGATTTGCTGCCCTTTGGGATGCCGCGCTACGACCGCATCGACCGCGCCGCGCCGCCCAAGCGCACGATTCTCTACGCCCCCTCCTGGCGCAAATATCTTGTTGGGCGCGAAGACGGCGGCAAGTGGTTGCCCAAGCACGCCTATTTCAAGGCTTCCGCCTTTTTTCAGCAGAGCCAGGCGCTGCTTGGCTCCGCGGAACTGGCGGCGCTGCTGGAACAATACGACTACCGCCTGGAAGTGCAGCTGCACCCCATCTTCGGGTTTTATAAGGAACATTACAGCTTCCCGGGCGGGCGCGTCAGTTTTGCGCAGCCCGGCACGCCGGAATCTGATTACGCCGTTTGCATCACCGATATTTCGTCGTTTGTGTTTGATTTTGCCTATCTCCGCCGCCCTATCCTTTATTTTATGCCGGATCTGGCGCTGTTCCGCGCCGGGCTGAACGATTACAGTGCGCTTGATTTGCCGCTGGAAGACGGCCTGGGGCCGCTGACCGAAACGCCGGAAGACGCGCTAACGGCGCTGCGCGGTTTGCTCGAAGGCGGCTGTGCAACAAAAGAACCCTTCCGCCAAAGGGCGGAAGGGCTGTTCCCGGAACTGAACGATTGCTGCGAAAATATTTATCAGGCGCTTTCCGGGCTGCGGGCGAACCGATAATACTTGCCCGCTTCCAGCGTCTTGCCTTTGGCGGCGAACATCTCGTCGATTGTCACCAGCTGCCAGCCATCCTTGGTCAAAGTTTCAACGACCTCCGTGGCCGCCCGCTGCGTCAGTGTATACAGGTCATGCATCAGCACAATGTCGCCGTCCTCCACGTGATCCAGCACTTCATCCACAATTTTGCGGTAGTCCCGCTCAATTTCCGCTTCGCTGCGCTTGTCGTTTTTCACAATCTTATAGTACCAATCCATGGTGTCAATATCCCAAAGGATCACCGGCATCCCTACGTTTTTCATCAATTCCGCCTTGCTTTCCCCATAGGGGGTGCGCAGCACGTGGGGGCGCACGCCGGAATATTTTTCCAGCGCATCGTTGGCCATTTTCAGGTCTTCCAGCAAGGCGGTTTTGCTGAGCTTGGAAAGCTGCTTGTGCGCATAGGAATGACTGGCAACTTGGTTCCCCAGCGCAATTTCGCGCCGCAGGGTTGTTTCATATTCCTGGGCGCGGTTGCCCAGGCAAAAAAATGTAGCTCTTGCGCCGTGTTTTTCCAACACATCCAAAATGCCGTTGGTGACTGTGCCGCTGGGGCCGTCGTCAAAGGTCAGCGCCACCATCTTGCGGGCGGGGTCAACCGTCGGTGCGGGCGGCACGGTGGTTTCCGTTGCGCTGGTGGAAACCGCTTGCACGGCCGTGCCGGAAGCCACATCCGAACCGCCGGGCGATTCGCTGGTGCGTGCGCCGCCGCAGCCCGCAAGGGCAATCAGCACCGGCACGACCGCAAAAACGGCGATGCGGCGCAGTCCGCCGCCGTACTGCCATTTTGTGGCTTTTTCGAGAATTTTCATCATCTATGTCCTCCAGACATCATTTTTTATGATATATATTATAGTACCCCATAAGGCGGATTGCAAGTCGTTTTTCGGAAAAAGGTGAAATTTTCTGAAAATTCGACTTTTCAGGAAAAAATAGGCTTTATACTGTTTCACAATAAAAAAACTACATCATATGTTCGCTTTGGGCAAGGTGAATTTTAATTGCGGAATCGCATGCAATTTCCAACAAAAAACCGCCCGGCAGCCGAAGCCGCCGGGCGGGGGTGCAAAAGTTGGGGGATTTACCAGACGAAGTTGGTGGCTTCAACCACACGCGACATGTCGCACTTGAAGTCGCCCTTGCCAATGCTGGTGTACAGACCCTTTGCGTCGGCCTTAATCTGGAAGCCGCCGGTGGTCTTTGTTACCTGGCTCTTGGCGTTGACCGTCAAAACGGCATTGCCGTTGTAGAAGTCCAGGTACACGGTATCAACATTGCCGTTCAGCCCAGGCACTTCGCCGACCACAGAATCCAGCACTTCCTGCGGTGTGGAAATTTCGTGCAGACGGGATTGCGCACTGTT
>JAITNG010000177.1 GCA_031290595.1 Oscillospiraceae bacterium | reverse complement strand
CCGACTTCCTAGACTAGGCACCTGCGGCACCTGCGGTGCGGCTTGGCGGCTGTGCCGCAATCACCGTTAGGTTTGATTAATAGGTAAAGCGCCCCCATCGTTCCAATGAACGATGGAGGCGCTTGCGGTTCTATCCAACCTAACTGTGATTGCGGCACAGCCGCCAAGCTGCGGTGCAACCGCTATTCTTCCATTTGGCGGCCTAGGAAGCTGGCTGCTACTTGGATCAGTTTGATTTCGGTTTGGCTGGGGAGCGCGCCGTTTTCGTTGGCCAGCATCACCACGCAGCCGGAAACATCGCCGCCGCCGATGATGGGGCAGGCCACGGCGCCTTCGCGTTCCAGGCCTTCGATGGGGCGCATGCGCTCTGCGTCGGCCGATGCGGCAAAGTTGGTGCGGTTTTCGATGATCGTTTCCAGCGAAGCGCTCACGCGGCGGTCAATAGCTTCCTTTTTGGAAAGGCCGGCACAGGCGATGACGCGGTCGCGATCCGTGATCAGCACGGGCAGATTGGTGCCGCGGAACAGCACCTCGGCATACTGCCGCGTGGTGGAAGAGAGTTCCCCGACGGGGGAATATTTTTTGAAGATCACTTCGCCGTCGGCGTCGGTGAAAATTTCGAGCGGGTCGCCTTCGCGGATCCGCATGGTACGGCGAATTTCCTTCGGTATGACAACGCGGCCAAGATCGTCGATCCGCCGCACGATTCCGGTTGCTTTCATCTGCGCATCATTCCTTCATTTCATTATTCTGGTTGTATGGGTAGTATTCGTAAAAGATGGTAGAGATATGCAGGGGATGGCGGGGATTGCGAGGGGAAAATTCTGGAGCGACTGTGGGTTTTGTTGGGCGGAGCGCGGGAAAATTGGCCGTTTGCAAGCATATTCACCCGCCCGTGCGCATAGTATTGCGCTAAGTTGCGTTTATTCCGTACAACCCCCCCGCACACAAAGGAGGCCGCCCTATGCCCACCATTGCCCTGGCAGGCAACCCCAACTGCGGCAAAACTACGCTCTTCAATGCCCTGACGGGTTCCAACCAATTCACCGGCAACTGGCCGGGCGTTACGGTCGAAAAAAAGGAAGGCCGCCTTTTGGGCAACCGCGGCACTGTTTTGCTGGATTTGCCCGGTGTGTATTCGCTCTCGCCTTTTTCGCCGGAAGAGCGCATCACGCGCGAAGCGCTGCTGCGCCAGCGGCCGGACGCCATCCTGAACCTGGTGGACGGCTCAAACCTGGAACGCAACCTGTATTTGACCACACAGCTGCTGGAATTGCAGATCCCGGTGCTGGTGGCCGTGAACTTTTTGGATGTTGTGCTGGCGCGGGGGGATGTGCTTGATTTACACGCGCTTGCAAAAGAACTGGGCTGCCCGGTGGTGGCGGTTTCGGCGCTCAAGGGCGACCGCGTGGCCGCTCTGGCCGCCGCGTTGCCCGGCCTGGCCAGCCAGCCTGCCGCCGTCCCCTGGTGTCGCTTCCCCGCCCCGGCGGAAGCGGCGCTCAACGCCATCGAAGCCAGCCTACCGGCCAGCATACAGCTGCGCCGCTTTTATGCCATCAAAATCTTTGAAGGCGACCCGTTGCTATTGAAAGAAGTGCCGGACAAAGCGCAAAAGCCCGCCGCCGAAGGGGATAGCATCATCGCCGGGGGGCGCTATGATCAGATTGGCCGACTCTGTGCGCAGTGCGTCCGTTATGGCCGCCGGAAGCTGCCGGGGGCTTGGCTGGATTCCGTGTTGCTCAACCGCTGGCTTGCCCTGCCGCTCTTTGCGCTGCTGATGTTTTTGGTGTATTATATCTCCGTCAGCACCCTGGGCGCATGGCTCTCGGAAGCCATCGGGGAAGGCGTGTTCGGCGGCGGGATCTCCGCTTTTGGTTATTATATCCCCGGCATCCCCGGGCTGCTGGAAGGGCTTTTGCTGCGCTGGCACGTTTCGGCGTGGATGCAGTCCATCCTGCTGGAAGGGCTACTGGGCGGCGTGGGGACGCTTTTGGGCTTTGTGCCGCAGATGGTGCTGCTGTTTTTTTGCCTGGCATTTTTGGAAGGCTGCGGCTACCTTTCGCGCATCGCGTTTGTGCTGGACCGGCTGTTCCGGCGCTTCGGGCTTTCGGGGCGCTCCTTTTTGCCGATGCTGCTGGCCACGGGCTGCGGCGTACCGGGCATCCTGGCCGCACGCACGATTGAAAACGAGCGCGAGCGCCGCCTTTCCATCATCACCTGCACCTTTTTGCCCTGTAGCGCCAAGCTCCCGCTGATTGCCCTGATTGCCGGGGCGCTGTTCGGCGGGGCATGGTGGATTGCGCCCAGCGCATACCTGTGCGGCCTGACGGCGATTCTGCTTTCGGCGGCGCTGCTGGGCAGGCTAAAAATCTTCCCCGGGGGGGAAGCTCCCTTTGTGCTGGAGCTGCCGCCCTACCGGCTCCCCTCGCCCGCCAACCTGCTGCGCAGCGTCCGGGAACGCACCGCGTCCTTCCTCAAAAAAGCCGGGACGGTGATTTTGCTTTCCGCCCTGCTGGTGTGGTTTTTATCCAACGTAAAATGGGAAGACGGCGGTTTACACGCGGCACGCGGGCTTTCCGAAGGGCTGCTGGCGGCGTTGGGGCGCTGGGTTGCGCCGCTGTTTGCGCCGCTGGGCTTTGGCAACTGGCAGGCAGCGGTCGCCACCTTCACCGGGTGGATCGCCAAAGAAAACGTGGTTTCCACCCTAGGGATCCTCTACGGCTTCGGCGGCGGGGATGGCGCGCCCCGCCAGCATTTGGGGTCCGCATTCACGCCGCTGGCGGGGTATTCGTTTTTGCTGTTCAACCTGCTCTGCTCGCCCTGTGTGGCCGCCGTGAGCGCAATCCAGCGCGAAATGGGTTCGCGCCGCTGGACGTTGCTGGCGCTCGCCTGGCAAACCGGCTTCGCCTATTTGGCGGCGCTGGCAGTGTACCAGGCAGGGCGGGCGCTGGGGGGGTAGTGGGGTT
>JAITNG010000158.1 GCA_031290595.1 Oscillospiraceae bacterium | reverse complement strand
CAGCAAATGCGTGGTGGTGATCTGCCAGCCGCTGCTATCGGGGTTGAGCAGCCATGTGGCTTCTTCCGCGTCATAGGCTTGCAGGTAGAGCGCGGCGTTTGGATCCACCCGGAGGACGTCGGCCATGGTGTCGCCCTTTTGGAGGCCGATAAAATCGCTCTGGTAGAGCGCCCGGTTCATCAGGATCACGTAGCCGCCCAGGTGGCTGTAATCGTTGCTGCGCCGGAAGTAGAGGTAGACCCGCGTCCCCGCGTCCGTTTCATAGACGGCGTAGACGTAGTTCCCCATGGTGCGGATGGGCGCAGCGCCGTAGCGGTTGAAAATGATGGGCAGGTAGTCCGACCGCTGCGGCGCGTTTTCAAGAAAGTCATGGTTCCGCAAAATGGAAAAGCAGGTGTTTTCAAACAGAAAAGTATCCTGCTTTTGCGGGGAGATGGCAAGGCTTTCAAGCCCCAGGCTGGCGCTGACCTGGTATTTTTGAATCAACGCCTGCGTCGCCTTCAAATCCATCTCCGCCCGTTCGGAAGGCGAAGGGGCATATTCGGGCGCCGTGGGTTCGTTGCCGCCGCCGCACCCGGAAACGGCAACCAACAACGCAAAAACCAAGGCAAGCAAAAAAATGCGGGGCAATTTCAGATCCAAGCGCAGCATGGGTTCAACCACCTTTTTGATTTGTGAAACCGAAAGTATATCTTTATTATACGCTGAAATTGCGAAAAGTCAACAGAACAAACAAGAAAAGCCGCCTGTAAGCAAGCGGCTTTTGCGCTGTTGAGCGGAATTCACATGCCGCTTGACTTTTCTCCGTTTTTTCGTTACAATAGAGTGCAGTGAAAACAGAGAAGGAGAGCAGCATGGCCAAAAAGACCCGCAAAAAAGCGCGGCAGCCCGATGACGCCGCAAAGAACGCCCATATTTTGGGGGCAGGGGAGGTCGTCCATCAGCCGGTGACGGAAACGATGGAGAAGAACTTCATGCCCTATGCGATGAGCGTCATCCTTTCCCGCGCAATCCCGGAAATCGACGGCTTCAAGCCTTCCCACCGGAAGATCCTCTATACGATGTATAAAATGGGGCTGCTCACCGGGGCGCGGTCAAAATCCGCCAACATCGTGGGGCGCACCATGCAGCTCAACCCCCACGGCGACGCCGCGATTTATGAAACCATGGTGCGGCTTTCGCGCGGGTACGAAACCTTGCTGCACCCGTTTGTGGATAGCAAGGGCAACTTCGGCAAGGCGTATTCGCGGGATATGCAGTGGGCGGCTTCGCGTTACACCGAAGCCAGGCTGGAATCGATCAGCGCAGAACTGTTCCGCGATATTGACAAGAACACCGTGGATTTTGTGGATAACTACGACGCCACCATGCAGGAGCCTACGCTGCTGCCGGTGCGCTTCCCTTCGGTGCTGGTCAATCTGAATTCCGGCATCGCGGTGGGCATGGCAAGCTCCATCTGCTCGTTCAATTTGCGGGAAATTTGCGAAACCACCATCGCCCTGGCCAAGAACCCCAGGCACGATATTATGGAAACCCTGCTTGCGCCGGATTTCATCGGCGGCGGGCAGATCCTTTATGACCGTGCGCTCTTTGAGCAAATCTATGAAACCGGGCGCGGCAGCTTCCGCGTCCGCGCAAAATATACATATGATAAAGAGAGCAACTGCATCGATATTTATCAGATTGCCTCGACCACCACGGCCGAAGCGATCATCGATAAAGTGGTGGAGCGGGTCAAGAGCGGCGCGATCCGCGACATCAGCGACATCCGCGATGAAACCGATAAGAGCGGCCTGAAGGTCACCATCGACCTCAAGCGGGGTGTTGACCCTGATAAACTGATGCAGCGCCTGTTCCGCTGCACCACGCTGGAAGATAGCTTCAGCTGCAACTTCAATGTGCTGATCAACGGCAGCCCCCGCGTGCTGGGCGTGCGCGAACTGCTGCTGGAATGGATCACCTTCCGCTGCGGTTGCATCCGCAGGGGCGTTGCCTATGATTTGGAAAAATCGAAGGAAAAGCTCCATTTGCTGGAAGGCCTGGCAAAAATCCTGCTGGATATTGACAAGGCCATCCGCGTGATCCGCGAAACGGAGGAGGAAAGCGAAGTCATCCCCAATTTGATGATCGCTTTCGGCATCGATAAAATCCAGGCGGAATATGTAGCGGAAATCCGTTTGCGCCACCTGAACCGGGAATATATCCTCAAGCGCACGGCGGACCGGGAGCAGCTACGCGCAGAAATTGAAGAGATGCAGGGGATTTTGGGTTCCGAGGGCAAGGTGCGCGAAATCATGGCGCACGACCTGCGGGAGATTGCGGAGGACTACGGCAGGGAGCGCCGCAGCGAGATCATTTTTGCCCATGAGCTGCCTGTAATCGAAGAAGCGCCCGTAGCGGAGGATTACCCCGTCACGCTCTTCTTCACCCGCGAAGGGTACTTCAAAAAAATCACCCCGGCTTCGCTGCGCATGAACGACCAGCAAAAGTGCAAGGAAGGCGACGAAGTCGCGCAGGCAATGGAAGCGGGCAACGCCAGTGAGCTGCTCTTTTTCACCAACCGGCAGCAGGTATATAAGGCCTTTGCTTCCGATTTTGAGGATACCAAGGCCAGCGCCCTGGGCGATTACATCCCCGCCCGGCTCGAAATGGAGGAGGGCGAAAGCGCCGTATGCATGGTGGTGACCAAGGATTACAGCGGCTACCTGCTCTTTGCGTTTGAAAACGGAAAAATTGCAAAAGTGGATTTGAACGCCTACGCCACCAAGACGAACCGCAAAAAGCTGATCAAGGCGTATTCCGATAAGCTGCCCCTGGCGGCGATGCTGGCGCTGCAAGCGGACGGCGACTGCGTGGTGGAATCCAGCAGCGGGCGGCGTTTGCTCTTCCACAGCGGCGCAATCGCCCCCAAAACCACCAAGGATACCCAGGGCGTGGCGGTGATGACCCTGCGCCGCAACAATCACGTCACAGGTCTGCGCAGTTATAACGAAGGGGAATACCAAAGCCCCAACCGCTACCGCACAAAGAACCTCCCCGCCGCGGGCGTGCTGTTGACGCCCGAAGACAGCGGAGAGGTGCAAATGGGGCTGGAGCTGTAGGGGATTTATTCCGGCACGTCCACACCGTTTTGCTCCGGTTCGGGGATGCGCTTTGTTCCGTTCGCCCGGATATATGCCACAAATGCATCCACGGCTTCTTTGCCGATGAAAAACGCCTTTTCGGTGCATAAGATGTTGGTGGTCAAAT
>JAITNG010000086.1 GCA_031290595.1 Oscillospiraceae bacterium | reverse complement strand
CGCCCCGGGGCGGCCGCAAGCACCCGCAGGATGATTTTCTGCAAATCGATACCGCCAACATCCTCTTCATCTGCGGCGGCGCGTTTTCCGGCATCGAGCAGATTGTGGAACGCCGCCTGGGCGGTTCTTCGATGGGCTTTGGCGCACAGATCAAGGATAAAAGCAAGGCCAAATATGACCGGCTGGTGCAGCAGACCATCCAGCAGGATTTGGTGCATTACGGGCTGATCCCCGAACTTGTGGGGCGGATGCCCGTGATTGCGGCGCTGGAAGAACTCGACGCGACCGCGCTGGTGCGCATCCTCAGCGAACCGCGCAACGCCCTGCTCAAGCAATACTGCCAGCTGTTTTCCTACGACGGCGTGGAACTGGAGCTGGATCACGACGCGCTGGTCGCCGTGGCGGAAAAAACGCTGGAAAAGCAGACCGGCGCACGCGGCTTGCGCTCGGTGATGGAACAGCTGCTTCAGCCGCTGATGTATTCCCTGCCCTCCGACCCGGCAGTGGAGCGGGTGCTGATCACCGGCCCCTGCGTCACCGAAGGCGCACAGCCCCAACTGGAACGCAACCCGGCCAAGCGAAGCAAACCCAAGGTCATATGAGAATATTTTTACGGCACGCGGGGCGCCTTTTTGGCGCCCCGCGTGCGTGTGTTGTCCAGGTGCCTGAAATGAAGCACTGCTTTTAATTGATTAACATCTCCCCGGTTATGCGCTCTACTCCCCCACCGGCGCGTCCATCCGTTGCATTAGCTTGCTCTTCTTCCACTTGCCGCTGGCGAGGTAAACTATATCGATCACCATGGAAACGGCGGTGGCGATTGGCGCGGCGTAGCCCATGCCGGTCAGGCCGAAGCTGCTGCCCAGCAGCCATGCGGCGGGGACGCGCACCAGCAGGGAGCTGGTCAGGCCAACGACCAGCGAAAACGTGGTGTGACCCGCGCTCATGGCAAGGCCGGTGATGTTGAACACAACGCTGACCAGCAGGTAATCCCAGCTGATGGAGCGGATGTAGGCCGCGCTTTGTTCCAGGCATTGCCGGGCGGTTTCGGGGTCAAGGCCGTTGTCGTCGCCGATGAAGAAGCGCACGACCACCGGCGCGAAGGTCTGCATGAGCAAAAACAGCGCCAGCGTGATGCCCAGGGTGATGCCGATGGCGGTGGTGGTGGTGCGCAGCGCCCGCTTGGGCTTGCCCGCGCCCAGGTTCTGCCCCGCCATGGAAGACACCGCCGCTTGCATGGCGATGGCCGGGAGGATCGCCACGGAATTGGCCTTGCCCGCCACGCTCAACGCCGTGGTGCCGACCAGCCCGGCGATGTTTTTGGCCACCCCGGTGAGTACCATGAAGGAAAGCGAAACCGTCGTCGCCCCCAAAGAGGAGGGGAAGCCGACGCGCAGCAGCTGCTTGGCGATGCCGCGATCCACCCGCAGGCTTTTGAGGCGGAAGTCGAAGACGAACCCCGAACGCCGCAAAAAGACGACCGAGAGCAGGAAGCTGATCCCCTGGGAGATCACCGTTGCCCAGGCTGCGCCCGCCGCGCCCATGCGCAGCGGGCCGCAGAAGACGGCGTCCAGCCCGATGTTGAGCAGCGCCGCGATTGTGACGAAATACAGCGGGTGCTTGCTGTCGCCCATCCCGCGCAGCACGGCGCTGACGGCGTTGTAGCCGAAGATGAAGAACAGCCCGACCGTGCAGATCTGCACATATTGCAGGGTTTGGTCATAGGCTTGCGCATCCGCCAGCAGACCGACGATTTTGGGGTTGAGCACAAGCATGATCACCGTCATGAGCAGCGCCGCCGCACCATAGAGCGTGAACACGGTGCCGACGGTTTTGCGCAAGCGTTCCTGCTGCCCCGCGCCGATGAGTTGGGCGATCAGCACCGTGCCGCCCACGGCCAGCCCGGCAATCAGGTTGATGATCAGAATGGTGACCTGCCCGCCGACCCCCACCGCCGAAGCGCCGATGGAACCGTTGAAGCGCCCGACGAAAAACATATCGGCCATATTGTAGAGCGCCTGGAGGAAGTTGGCCGCCAGGAAGGGGAGCGAAAACAGGATCAGGTGCCGGGCGACGCTGCCCTGGGTCAAATCTTTTTGGAAGTTACTCAAAAGTGTTTGTTTGCCTCTTTCTCAATTTGAATCTTTTACTTTGCAGGTCAATACCATACCCAGCCGAAGAGGAGGATCCAGATGATCCACTGCCACCAATCGGTGTAAACTGCGACGATGACGTAGGTGTATTGCCCGTCGGGGCCGTAGACCCAAACGCCGGTCAGTTCATCCTTGCCAAAGGCCACGTTGTGCAGCGTACCGTCGGCGTCCACTTTCACCAGGCTGGGGTCTTCCGCTTCAATACGGGTGGCTTGGGGGGTGGAAATGAGCTTGAAGGGTTCGTGATAGCACAAGTCGATGTTATCCTGGACGTTCACCGTGAAGTAAGGCACCGGCGGCATCGTGGGCGCTGCCGCCAGGATTGCGCCGGGGTAGTTGAAATAGAGGGTGCCGCCAGTGCTGCTGCTCATATCAAAGACGCCGTATCGGATTTGGCCGTGCTGCACTGCGAAACCCGCGATGCTCTGGTAGTTGGCTTCGTTCAGATTTTCGCTGTTCAGGGTGACTCTGTTTCCCCCGGCAGTATCCATCGAAAAGATGGTTTTCCCGTCGTTGGAATACAGCTTGCCGCCAAACGAGGCCAGGCTCGGCGTGCGGCGGTAGGCCTTGAATGTTGTCGTATTCGTCGGCACGGGGCGCACGCTCACGGCGATGGAACCGACCGTTGCATCACTGGCATCGGCAAAATCATAGCTGTGCAGCGCGTAGCTGTTGTTGTAGTTGCCCCCGAGAGAAACCCAGGTGTTGCTATCCGCAACATAATACCATTTGCCATCCAGGGGCGCCAGGGCGCTGGTGGTCTTCGTCCAAAAGTAATTCCGATATGTGTTGCTTGTTGCGGCGGCGGGGGCGACCCAGTCGTGGTGGCTGTGGTTGGCGTCCTTCATGACGGAATCACTGAGCAGGAAGTAGTTGTGGTTGACGTAACCGGGGACGTCCAGCAGATGGTATTCCGTTGCGCCGTCGTTCCAGGTGGTATCCACATGGTACCATTGCCCGTCCAGCCGCACCAGGTTCCAGGCATGATTCATCTGGTCGCTGACGACGAACGCGCAGGTGACGCCCAGTTTATCCAGCAACAGGCAGTTGGCCAGCGCATAGCCCTGGCAGACGCCGATGCCGTTGGCCAAAATGCCATAGACGTTGAACCAATAGGGGTCTTCGGCGCTATTGGCCGGGATGACGGGGTAATAAACGTTCATTGCCAGATATTCGTTGACCCAAAGGACGGTTTCCACCTGGCTCAACCCTGCGGGTACCAGGCTCAGGATGTACTCCACCTCCGCTGCCAGCCGTGCGGCTTGCGCCTTGACCACCGAAATCGCCGCCGTATACATGAACCAGATGTAGGAAACTGTGTTGCCGTCCATGCTGAAGTAAATGCCGTTGAAATAGAACAGCTCCGGGCGGGTGTTGATGGTGTCGTTCATCATCTTCTCCGCCTGTGCCCTCGTCAGACCGTAGGCTTTGAGGTCAACGCCGGGTGCGAAGGCGGTCAGCGCATCCACAAATGCATCCGCCCCGCTGGCTTGCGTCTGCAAGCCGCCGGATACCGGCCAGCTTGCCTGGAGCGAGCCGCTTTGCAGCAGCGTCAGCGGCACATATTCCGCACCGGCGGCTTCCGGGGGCAACACATAGGGCGCGTAGCCCACAACGGCGGAGGGGTCGGCGTTGACGACAGTGATCGCGTTATCGCCGGCGGCGGCCGCGCTCAGGGCGGGCAGTGCGCTGCTAAAGAGCAAGGTCAGGAGGAGGAACACAGAGATGATGCGGCGGGTACGTTTTTTCATAGGGTACACTCCTTTGTTCAAATAATAAATAATAATTTGTGTTAGAACTGCCAAAGCAATCAAGTGCCTTGCGAGCCAGCTAAGATGCGGAGGTTGCGTGTTAGCACATCGGCGCCGCGCCAGGCGAATGCGCGCCCGCCCGGGCTTGTGCCGCTTTGCAAGCGGGGCTGTGGATCCTGCAAAAATTCCGGCAGCGGCACGGGGGTGCGCCCCGCGTTGCACGGGCAAACCTCCTGGCAAATGTCGCAGCCCCAGGCGCTCCCGCCCCGGCGGAGCAGCGCTTCTTCTTCGCCCGTAAGACCCCCCTTCTTTTGGCTGAGGAACGAAAGGCAACGGTTGCGGTCAAACCCACCCGCACCCAGTGCGCCGGTGGGGCAGGCCTCTATGCTACGGCGGCACTCCATGCAGCCCGCCGCCGCGCCCACGCATGTTTGGTGCGCATT
>JAITNG010000014.1 GCA_031290595.1 Oscillospiraceae bacterium | reverse complement strand
CGCGCCTGCTCCTCGGTCATAATTTGAACATACAGCGTCCACTTGGGGAAGTCGCCGCGCTCAATTGCGTCAAACAGGTCTTTGCCGTGGAATTCGCGGTCTTCTGCGTTGATTTTGCCCGCTTCTTCATTGGTGAAGTTTTTGACGCCTTGCTGCGTGATGAAGTGGAACTTGCACCACACCCGCGCATTCGCCGCGTTGTAAAGCGAGAAGGTGTGTTCGCCAAAGAAGTGCATGTGGCGAAACGAGGCGGGGATGCCCCTGTCGCTCATCACAATGGTGCGCTGGTGGAAAGATTCCGGCAGCAGCGTCCAAAAATCCCAGTTGTTCTGGGCGGAACGTCTGCCCGTGCGCGGGTCGCGCTTTACCGCACGGTTCAGGTCGCTGAAATCATGTACATCCCGGATGAAAAAAGTAGGCGTGTTGTTGCCGACCAGATCCCAGTTGCCCTCCGTGGTGTAGAATTTGGTCGCCACGCCTCTGATGTCGCGTTCGCAGTCCGCCGCGCCGCGCTCGCCCGCCACGGTGGAAAAGCGGGTGAATGTTTCCGTCACTGCGCCCGGTTGCAGCACCGCCGCCTTGGTGTATTTGGAGATGTCGCCTGTGACCGTGAGTGTGCCGTAAGCCCCCCAACCTTTGGCGTGCATACGGCGTTCGGGGATCACTTCCCTGTTGAAGTGCGCCATTTTCTCCATGAGCCACACATCCTGCATGACCACAGGACCGCGCGGCCCTGCGGTGATGGAATGCTCGTTATCCGCCACAGGTGCGCCCACCTCGTTTGTGAGCTTGTTTTTGTTGTCTGGCATAGATTGCATCCTCCATTCATTTTAATTTTTTTAGATTCACAGAAAATGATAATAACCGCTTTTGGCGCGCATTGGATTCGCCGGATACCAGCCCTTTTCCACGCGCTTTTTTTGGTCGCGCAAGTCGATGAGGCACCACAGCAACGAAACGCCGAGGATTGCCAGCGAGCCGGAATACAACAAATTCCGGCAGAACAGCGACCACACAACGAAGCCCACGCCGCTGATGAAAAATATCGGCCATGCCTTCGCGCCCAAATAATATTCCGCCTTGATGACCGCCGGATGCAACGCGCCAATGACGACAAGCGTTACAACGCCAAGAATCAACCCGCCAAAGTTCACAAAACTTCACCTCCTAAGCTGCCGCTTGCACGCTTACAGCTGCAACAAACGCCGCGTATGTTGAACTCCGTCCCCAAATGTTCCGCTCCGATTTCCTGTGATAGCCGATTCGCAATGTCATTCAGCGCCTCAGTTTCCGCGCTCATTGGGAAAATATCATAAATATTTTTGCAGACAGAACAAACAAGATGAGAATGCGGAGCTGTGTTTCCGTCAAACCGATCCGCCTCGCCGGCAAAGTGCAATCGTAAAATTTTGCCCTCTTCGCTCAACTTGGAAAGATTTCTGTAAACCGTCGCGATGCCAATATCCGGCGTCCCGGCTTTCAAATCAAAATAAAGCATATCCGCCGTCGGATGGTCGCGGCGTTCTTTCAGCGAGTTCAGGATCAATTCTTTTTGCCTGCTGTATTTCATCATGCAGCCTTCTCCAATCTTCCTGGTGTCAAGATAAAATATAATGATAACGATTATCATTATATCATAGGATATATAATTCGTCAAGTGTTTTTTGGGATTTATTTTTTGCATATAAAAACGGCAGCTTGCATCACCAGCACGTTGATTTTTGCCCCGCGCTGTGCTATAATAGTCATATCATCAACGTAAGGAGGCGTCGCCATGACCGACCTTGAAAACTATAGCGCCCAAGGCGAGCCGGAACAGAAAGAACGCGGTTATCTTTGGGATACCGCAATCGGCTTGCAACAGGTGGACGGGCTAAAACCTTCCGATTATCTGATTGCCACGGCAAACGAAAACATCAATGGCAACATCACTTTGGCGCAGGCGAACACGCGCATTGAAAGCTACTACAAAGCCCATCCAGTCCAGATAGAGGATGAAAGCCGCACCGAAGAAGCCGACAAGGTTTCAGCCCGCATTGCGCAGATGCTTGCCGAAAAGACTTTTTCACGCAGTCCTCCCGAATATATTTCCATTCACCGCCGTTTGTTTGCGGGTATTTATCCGTTTGCGGGCAAAATCCGCGACTACAACATCAGCAAGAGCGAATGGGTATTGAACGGCGCAACAGTGTATTATGCCAGCGCGCAAAGCATCCGTGAAACCTTGGATTATGATTTTTTGCAAGAAAATTCCTTCCATTACAAAGGGCTTTCCATGCGGGAAACGATAGAGCATATTGCAAGGTTTGTTTCAGGGCTTTGGCAGATTCACGCCTTCGGTGAGGGCAACACCCGCACTACGGCGGTGTTTGCCATCAAATATCTTCGCACCTTTGGCTTTGATGTGACGAATGATATTTTTGCCGCAAACGCTTGGTACTTTCGCAATGCGCTGGTGCGTGCAAACTACAATGACTTCAAGATTGGCATTCACGCAACGCAGGAATACCTTGACCGTTTTTTCGGCAATCTGCTTTTGGGCGAAAAGAACAAGCTCCTGAATCGTGAATTGCTTGCAACGCCGACGGAGAATGCAACGATACTGCGGGATGTTGGAGAGGCAAATCAATGAAACGCACGATCACCCCCATTGCGCACATCCGCAGCGATTACGGCAGCAAGTTCGGCATTCCGCGCCAAAGCGGTTTGGCGCCCGATGCTGAGGCGGCGATTCTGTTTGCGCCGGAATTTCAAAACGCCGACGCCCTGCGCGGCCTTGCGGGTTTTTCACATATTTGGCTGATTTGGGGCTTTTCTGCCCATGCGGATGCGGACTGGTCGCCGACGGTGCGCCCGCCCCGCCTGGGCGGTAATGAGCGCGTGGGCGTGTTTGCCACCCGCTCGCCGTTCCGTCCCAATAATCTGGGGCTGTCGGCGGTAAAACTCGTGCGTGTTGCGCTTGAAAACCCTGCGAATGCACAAATAATTGTCGCCGGCGCCGATTTGATGGACGGCACCCCTATTTATGACATTAAGCCCTACATCCCCTACACAGATAGCATCCCGGAAGCCGCAAACGGCTTTGCGCCCGCGCCCGACCGCGCAAAGCTGCACGTCGCCCTGCCGCCGGAGTTGGCGGCGGTGATCCCCGCAGATAAGCGGGCGGCGCTCCTGCAAAGCCTGGCGCTCGATCCGCGCCCCGCCTTCCACAATGACCCGCAGCGGGTCTATGGCATGGAGTTTGCAGGGCTGAACGTGCGCTTTGCCGTGGAGGACGACACACTGCGCGTGGTGGAAATCACAAAAGTTCTGTGATAAAAGTGTTGTGTAGATACAGAAAGTCCTTGCATGTTTTGTGATTTACGTATGCCCTCGAGAGCATCCCACCCGCATTCGCGTAGTTTAGTGTCATAATTCAAAAATATTCCATTGCTATTTACGCGAATATGTGTTACAATAGAACAGAAAACGCGTGGAGGTGATTTCGTGGTTCGTAAAATGATGACCTATTTGATGCAGTGGAAAGGCAGCCCTTACCGCAAGCCGCTCATTTTGCAGGGTGCGCGGCAGGTGGGCAAAACCTATTCCATCCTTGCCTTTGGGCGGGAGCAGTATGAGAATGTGGCGTATTTCAACTTTGAAACAAGCCCTTTGCTGGCGAAAACGTTTGATGAAAACATTTCGCCCTCCTATCTCATACCCCTCCTTTCGCGCATAGCGGGGCAGACGATCATCAAAGAAAAAACGCTGATTGTCTTTGACGAAGTGCAGTTGTGCGAACGTGCGCTCACTTCGCTCAAATATTTTTGCGAGGATGCGCCGGAATATCACATCATTGTTGCCGGGAGCTTGCTCGGCGTGGCGGTCAACCGGGGCAAGTTTTCCTTCCCTGTGGGCAAGGTGGATATGAAAACCCTTCTGCCCATGGATATGGAGGAATTTTTGATCGCCAACGGCGAGGAAGAACTGGTCGCGCAAATCAAAAATTGCTTTGCAAACAACACGCCCCTGCCTGTGGCGCTTCACGATGCGGCGCTTGCCTACTACCGCCAGTATCTTGTGGTGGGCGGTATGCCCGAATGCGTGGAAAAATACCTTGCAACCAAAGATTTCATCCTGCTGCGCCACATACAGACTATGATTCTGGAAAGCTATCTGAAAGACATGAGCAAATACAACGTGACGAATGAAATCAAGAAAACCCAGTTGGTCTATGATAACATCACTGTGCAGCTATCCAAAAAGAACACCCGCTTTCAGTATAAGCTGATGCAGCAGGGGGCGCGGGCGGCTGCGTTTGAAAACGCCATCGAATGGCTCGTGCTTTCCGGCATTGTGACGCGGATTCAGCGCGTGGAACGCCCCGCAAAGCCGCTTGAAAATTACCGCGACATTGATGCTTTCAAAATCTATGTATCGGACGCCGGGCTGCTCTGCGCAAAGAAGGATGTTGTCGCCGAAGATGTTCTATACGATACGGGCGAGATCAACGACTTCAAGGGCGGGATGACCGAAAACTACGTTTGCGCCCAGCTTGCGGCCAATGAATACAGAAGCTATTACTGGATGAGTGAGCGCGGCGGCGCGGAAGTTGATTTCGTGATCCAGCGCGGCGGCAAGGTGATCCCCATTGAAGTGAAATCCGCCGAGAACACAAAGGCCAAAAGCCTTGCGGTGTATATAGCTGCGTATGCGCCGGAATATGCCATCAAACTTTGCACCAAAAACTTTGGCTTTGAAGACGGCAAAAAGACCGTACCCCTCTATGCTGCGTTTTGTATTTAAAAAAACACTTGCATCGCACCCAAAAAATGTGCTATACTATTCAACAGCCAACGCGTTGTGTGAATCACGTAAATCCAGTTGATTCACGCGGCGCGTTCTTTTTATTTTCACACGAAGGATGGTACTTGCATGGAAAACCCACCGCAAAACAAAATGGGGGTCGTCCCCGTCAAAAAACTGATGCTGGCCATGGGGCTGCCCATGATCGCATCCATGGCATTGCAGGCGTTTTATAACATTGTGGATAGCTATTTCGTCAGCCGGATGCCGGATACTGCCGGGCTGAGCGGCCTGGGGGAATACGGCATGAACGCCCTCACCCTGGCCTTCCCCGTCCAAATGCTGATGATCGCCATCGGCGTGGGGACGGGCGTTGGCATCAACGCGCTGCTTTCGCGGAGCCTGGGGCAGGGGAACCGCCAAAAAGCCAGCCAGATTGCGGGCAACGCAATCTTTTTGGGGCTCTGCACGTATGCCGTTTTTCTGTTGGTGGGTCTTTTCGGCGTAAAAGCGTATTTGCGTTCGCAGACTGCCGACCCTGTGGTGCTGCAAATGGGCGCGGAATACCTGGGCATTTGCACCACGCTTTCCTTTGGCGCAATTCTTTCTATGATTTATGAAAAGCTGCTGCAAGGCACCGGGCGCACTATCCCTTCCACCATTGCCCAGCTTGCGGGCGCCGCCATCAATATGGCGCTGGATCCGATTCTGATTTTTGGCTGGCTCGGCTGCCCCGCCCTGGGGGTGCGCGGCGCGGCCTACGCAACCGTCATCGGGCAGGTGGCCACGCTGGTCATCAGCGCCGCGTTCCACCACACGCATACCCAGGATCTGGACGTCGGCCTTGCCTACCTAAAGCCGAGCAGAGCCGTGATCCGCGAAATCTATCAGATCGGCCTGCCCGCCATTGTGATGCAGGCGCTGATGTCCTTCATGACCTACGGGGTCAATATCATCTTTGGGCAAATTTCCAGCGCCGTGGTGACGGCCTACGGCGTGTATTATAAGATTCAGCAGTTCGTCTTTTTCGCCGCCTTTGGCATGAACAACGCGCTCATCCCCATCATCGGCTTCAATTACGGGCGGAAGGATAAGCGCAGAGCCAGGGAGGGCGTCAAATACGGCATGATATACACCCTTGTGATCATGGCGGCGGGCGCGGTGTTGCTGCAAGTCTTTGCCGGGCGGCTCATGGGCGCGTTCGCACTTGCGGAGGGCACCATCCGGCTGTGTGTGACGGCTGTTCGCATCATCACGCTGGGGTATCTCTTTGCGGGGGCGAATATCGCCTTCCAGGGGATCTTCCAGGCCTTCGGGAGCGGTATGCGCTCACTCGTGGTGTCGCTGCTACGCCTGATCATCATCGCGCTGCCCGTTGCGCTCCTCTTCGCCGCCCTGCAGAACGCCGAAAACATCGTGTGGTGGGCGTTCCCCATTGCCGAAGCCTGTTCGCTCGTGGTCGCGGTCTTCCTCATGCGGGGGATTGCAAAAGAAAAAATTGCCACGCTGGGTTCCGACTCCTTACGCGCAGCGGCGGTGTAACGCACCCCAAAAACACACCATAAAAGCGCCCGCGATTTCCGTTTGTGAATCGTGGGCGTTTGCTGTTCCCAATCTTCACAGGCGCAGCAGCCGGACTTCCACCTTCTGCGCCTGTGCATAGGCGAGCGTCTGCGCGGTGCCGCCCGGTTGGCCGTTGATCCGTTTGCACTGGGCGCATTCCTCCTCAAAGCCAAAGGGAAAACTTAGCGGCCGGTTCCCCGCAAAGCAACAGGTGATTTCACGGTGCTGCTCAATACTCATAGTGGCCAACCTTCCAAAAATCATATTTATAGTATAGCATCGACTGCGAACAATATCAATAGTCTGTTTCATTTTCCTTTGGACATTTGTAGTATATATTTGGGAGGTGGAATTATGTCGATTATTGCAAAAACGATTGGCGAACGTCTGCGTGCCTATCGGAGCCGCGCCGGTTGGAGCCAGGAAGAGCTGGCCGAACGCGCAGGGCTGCACAGCACGTATATTGGCCAGCTGGAGCGCGGCGAGAAGAACGCAACCATGGAAAGCATGGAAAAAGTGGCGCTGGCGCTGGCGTTACCGCTGGAAGTTCTATTTGAAAACATCGTAACAGGCGACGCGCAAAATGCCGCTGCGCGTGCGTGCTACGACCTTGTGACGGCACTGCCCGAAAAAGAGCAGACCGCCATCCTGGAACTGCTCAAAAAGATTGTGGCGTATCGGAATATTGCGTGAAAGCCCGCCGCCTCCAAATCCGCTCTTGCAATCGCGCTCTGCACCTGTTATAATGAACGCAGAAGAGGGGAGAGGGGGTATGTGCCTTGCGGGTTTTGTTGGCAAAGTTCAGGGAAGTTCTGTTTTCCGTCCTGCCGGTCACATTGATTGTGCTGCTCCTGCACTTCACTGTGACGCCGTTGCCGGGCGCTTTGCTGCTGCGCTTCGCCATTGGGGTGGTGCTGATTCTGTTCGGGCTGACGGTTTTTCTGTTTGGCGTCGATATTGGCATCGAACCGCTGGGGAAGCACATCGGCAAGTCGCTTTCCAAATCCAACCGCGTGTGGGTGATTGCCGTTGCCGGGCTTGTGCTGGGTTTTTTCATCTCGATTGCGGAACCCGATCTGCAAATCCTGGCCGGCCAGGTGGCGGCGGTGACGGGCGGCTCGGTTTCCGCCCCGGCGATTTTGCTGGTGGTTTCGGGCGGCGTCGCGCTGATGCTCGTGGTGGGCTTTGTGCGGATTCTGTATAATTTTCCGCTCTACAAGCTGCTGTTCGTCCTCTATGGCCTGATTTTTGCGCTGGCGATTTTTGTATCCCCGGAATTTTTTGCGATTTCCTTCGATGCTTCCGGCGCGACGACCGGGGCGCTGGCGGTGCCGTTTGTGCTGTCGATTGCCTTGGGCGTTTCAGCCATGAAGAAGAACAGCAAGGCTTCCGAAAAGGATAGCTTTGGCCTGGTGGCCGTCACCTCCACCGGCGCGATCCTTGGGGTGATGCTGATGGGGCTGTTTGCCAAGAGCGATCTTGTCGGCGCACTCCCGGCGCAGGGTCTTGCGGCGCTCCCGCTGTGGAAGCTCTATTTGTGGGAACTGCGCGATGCGGCGCTGGATGCGGCCATCGCGCTTTTGCCGCTGGTGGTGATCACGGTGGTCTTTCAGCTGGCGGTGTTCAAGTTCAAGCGCAAGCGCTTTTTGCGTCTGCTCAAGGGGCTGCTATATACGCTGTTGGGGCTGATCCTCTTTTTGACCGGCGTGAATGCGGGCTTTATGGAAGTCGGCAAAACCGTCGGGCAAAAAATCGGTATGCTGGATCACAAGGGCTGGGCGGTCGCGGTCGGCTTCGTGATTGGCCTGCTGACCATCCTGGCCGAACCTGCGGTGCATGTGCTCACCGAACTGGTTGAAACCGTGACGGCGGGGTATGTGAAAAAGAACATCGTGCTGGCGGCGCTGGCCATCGGCGTGGGGCTGGCGGTGGGGCTTTCGGTGCTGCGCATCGTCGTGCCGGGTATCCAACTGTGGCATTATTTGCTGCCCGGTTACGTGATCTCCATCGCGCTCACGTTCATCACGCCAAAGCTGTTTGTTGGCATTGCGTTTGATTCGGGCGGCGTGGCTTCCGGGCCGATGACCGCCACCTTTGTTTTGGCGTTTGCGCAGGGTGTGGCGGATTCCATCCCCGGCGCCGATCTGTTAAAGGACGCATTCGGCATGATTGCATTGGTGGCGATGACGCCCATCATTACGTTGCAGCTTCTCGGCTTGCTCGTGAAGCTCAAATCAAGGAAAAAGAGTGGTGCAAAGACGCATGGCTGATTTTGAGATACTCTGCTGCGTGGTGAATCATGGCCAGGGTTCGCGTGCATTGCGCCTTGCCAAACGGCACGGCGCACGGGGCGGAACCATCTTTTTGGGGGCAGGTACGGTGAAAAACCGCCTCCTGGAAGCGCTGGACATCTTTGATGTGCGCAAGGAAATCCTCTTCATCGCCGCCGAACAGGCGCTGGTTCCCCCCATTATGGAGGGGCTGGCGGCGGAAATGGCGTTCCACAAGCACGGGCGCGGCATCGCTTTTTCGATGCCGCTGTGCAACTTCATCGGCACGCGGCACTGTGCCTTCAGCGCGGCGGCGGAATTAGAACGGAGGGACGACGATATGCATCAGGCGATTTTTGTGGTGGTGGATAAGGGCTGCGCGGAAGAAACCGTGGAGGCCGCCAAAGCGGCGGGCGCACGCGGCGGCACCATCATCAGCGCACGCGGTTCCGGGATTCACGAAACAGAGGTGCTTTTTGCCATGCCGGTGGAGCCGGAAAAAGAAATCGTCATGATCCTGGTGGAAGCTGCGCAGAGCGAAAGCATCGTCGAATCGATCCGCGCGCGTCTGCACATCGATGAACCCGGCAACGGCATCCTCTTCACCCTCGGCGTGAACCGTGCGCTGGGGCTGCGGTAGGAAGCCGTGGCGGCTATGATTTTGCAGCAGCCCGCCGCCGCTCCCGTCGGTTGCTATATTCACGTTCCCTTTTGCCGGAGCAAATGCCCCTATTGTGATTTTTATGCGCTGCGCACCGGCGATGCGCAACAGGCGGCGTATGCCGCAGCCATCGCCCGCCGTTTGCGCGAAGCCGCAGCGGCGGGCTGGCGCTGGTCGTCGGTCTACATCGGCGGCGGCACGCCCTCGGCGCTGGAACTGCCCGCCCTCCGGCAGATCCTGGAAGCCGCGCGGGTTTCCCGCAGCAACCCCGCATCGGAATTCACCGTGGAATGCAACCCCGGCGATGTGACGCAGGAGCTTTGCGCCCTGCTGGCGGCGCAGGGGGTCAACCGGGTTTCGCTGGGTTTGCAATCGGCGGTGGAAGCCGAGCGCCGCGCCCTGGGGCGGCGGAGCGGGGCGGCGCAGCTGCGCCTGGCCGTGGAGCGGCTCCATGCCGCCGGGGTCGAAAATATATCGCTGGATGTGATGCTGGGCGTGCCGCATCAAACGCAAGCGAGCCTTGGCGAAACGCTGGCCTTTTGCGCAGAGCTGGGCGCGGCGCACATCAGCGCCTATTTGCTCAAGCTGGAACCCGGCACGCCGTTTGCCCGCAAGCCGCCCCCGGGTCTGCCGGAGGAAGACGCGCAGTGTGAACTGTATCTTGCCGCCTGTGCCTGGCTGGCGCAAAACGGCTATGCGCAATACGAAATCGCCAACTTTTGCCGCCCCGGCCGGGCGAGCGCCCACAACCTGCTCTATTGGAACGCCGAACCCTACTTTGCCCTGGGACCGGGCGCACACGGCTTCACCGGCGGGCGGCGCTGGCTTTATGCGCGGGATTTGGACGGCTTTTTGGCGGGCGCCGCGCCCACGCAAGACGGTACAGGCGGCGATTTTGCGGAATACGCGATGCTGCGCCTACGCCTGACCGAAGGCTTGCGCGAAGATTTGCTGCTGTCGCGCTTCGGCCACGGCATCCCGGCAGCGATGCGCCGCGCCGCAGAATCCCTGGAACCCCACGGCCTGCTGCGCACAGAACCCGGCAAAATCACACTGACGCGCGAGGGCTTTTTGCTCTCCAATCGGGTGATCGGGGCGCTGCTGGGGGAGGTCTTGAATAAATAAAAAATTTTTAAAAAAAATTTTTTATTTATATTGACAAGTCGTTTCAAAAATAGTATAATAGCATTACAGGAAATATTTCTCAGGTGTTAAAAATTTTTGACGTAAGGGGTGAGTCCAATGGGCTTGAAAGCTATTCGACCGATATGCTGCTGAGTTATGAGGAGGTAATAGCTAATGAAACGCAAATTATTTAGGACGATTGGTTTGGTTCTTTCCGCAGTCATTTTTCTTTCATCGCTTCTGTTTGTTCCGTCCGCTGCCTATTCGGCTGATGCATATCTAGTCAGCGGAGAGGTATACTACATTAAAAATGCAAACAGTGGACGCTATTTAGATGTGACAGGGGCGGGTACCGCAAGCGGAACAAATGTTCAGCAATATGCCATGAATGGTACGAAAGCCCAGATGTGGAAGGTAGTCCATGTGGGAAGCGGATTGTATAAAATTGTTTCTATGGTTGGTTCAGCCAATCTCGTTTTGGATGTTTTTCCTGGTGGTAGCGCAAATGGTGGGAACATTGATATTTACTCGGATTTAGGCGTGAGTGACCAACGTTTTGCGCTTGTACGAACTGTGGATGGCTCCTATGTGATGCGCACCGCTTGTAGCAACTACACAAGAGTGGTTACGGTGGATAATGCAAGTTGTTCAAACAGAGCGAATGTTTTTCAATGGCAATACAACCAAACGCACAATGATGAATGGTTTTTTGAACCAGTATACAAGTATTCTCCGACGTTGGGTGTTAAGTATGCAAAAGAAAACTATAATCGCAGAGTAAGCGCTTACCCTGATGTTTCAGCTATTGGTGGCGACTGCGCAAATTTTGTCTCCCAATGTATACTGGCGGGGGGTGTGCATTACCAAGATGTGTGGTGGATTTATAAGAAGAATAATAATTATTTAGCTCCAAGCAACACCACCCAACTTGACAATTCCTGGAGTCTATCCGACCCAAGCCCATGGATAAGCGCAAAGGAATTCAATAAATTTTGGTCCAAGCGTGTCACCGTTGAAACGTACAAGGGTAGCTATATTTTAGCTCATAAAAGCGAAATATTCGGTAGACCTTTTTACAGTGGCGATGTGATTCAGATACTCAATAAAATTCCGATTTTAGGTATCGTGGGAGATGCATGGCACACGATGTACATCACTGGATACGGGACATATGGAGGGGTTTATAGTTTTCTGTTGACATATCATTCAAGCAATAAGCTTGACAAGAATCTTCTTCAGATTTGCGAAGAAAATCCAGATGATTATTACAGGTTCTTTACGATAATTTGATTTTGATTGAGATTAGGATAAGTACACTTATGCCGTTTTTGAAACCTGCTAATAAAAGTCAAGCCCCAAAACAAAAAAGCAGCAGGTAATTTATGGAGGTGAGCAAGCATGAGAAATAGGCACAACAAAGAAAGCCCGAAGCAAGCGCGAGCTTTGC
>JAITNG010000208.1 GCA_031290595.1 Oscillospiraceae bacterium | reverse complement strand
CGAGAAGCAACGCCAACGCTCCTCTGTAATTTTATGAGCCTTTGTAGGGACACGGCGTGCCGTGTCTAGGCACATAAAAATGAAGCACTGCTTTTAATGGAGGAATAATATTATACCGTGATAAAAGGAGCATCAAAAAATGCCCAAGACCCTTATTCTTGCCGAAAAGCCTTCCGTTGCCCGGGAAATTGCCCGCGTGATGGGCTGCCGCCAGAACGGCCCCGGCTGCTTGCTGGGCGGCAATTATATTGTCACCTGGGCGCTGGGGCATCTGGTCACCCTGGCTGACCCGGAAAGCTATGACGATAAATATAAGCAATGGCGGCTGGAAGATTTGCCCATGCTGCCCAAACAGATGCAGCTCACGGTCATCAAGCAGACCGGCAAGCAGTTCAGCGCCGTTGCGGCGCTGCTCCGCCGGGCGGATGTGGGCGATGTGATCATCGCCACCGACGCGGGGCGCGAGGGCGAGCTGGTTGCGCGGTGGATCCTCCAAAAGGCGGGCTGCCGCAAACCGCTGCGGCGGCTGTGGATCTCTTCCCAAACGGATAAAGCCATCAAGGAAGGCTTCGCCAAGCTCCGGCCGGGGCGCGAATACGAGCCGCTCTACCAGGCGGCACAGGCGCGGGCGGAAGCCGACTGGCTGGTCGGCCTCAACGTCACCCGTGCGCTGACCTGCAAGCACAACGCCCAGCTTTCCGCCGGGCGGGTGCAAACGCCGACTTTGGCGCTGATTGTGAAGCGGGAAGAGGAAATCCTGCACTTCCACCCCAGGGAATATTGGGGCATACGCGCAAATTTTGCGGGGTTCCATGCATTGTATCAGGATAGCAAAAAGCAAGGCCGCTTTTTTGACCTTGCCCCGGTGGAAGCGCTGCTGACGCAATTGCAGGGCAAACGCGCCACGGTGACGGAACTCAAGAAGGAGTTCCGCAGCCAGCCGCCCCCCGCAGCCTATGATCTGACGGAACTCCAGCGGGACGCCAACAAAAAATATGCCCTTTCGGCCAAGCAGACCCTTGCGGCGATGCAGAGCCTTTATGAAACCCACAAGCTGGTGACGTACCCCCGCACGGATTCGCGCTACATCCCCCAGGATGTGGCGCCGAGTCTGCCGGAGCGGCTGCGGGCGGTTGCGGTGGGGCAATACCGCGAAAAAGCGCAGGCACTGCTGCGGCAAAAATGCAGCACGCGCTATCTGGTCAACGACGCAAAGGTGACGGATCACCATGCCATCATCCCCACGGAAGAATCGGCCAACTTCACCCGGCTCAGCCGCGAAGAAGGGCAGATCTATGACCTGGTGGTGCGGCGCTTCCTGGCCGTCCTCAGCCCCGCGTATGAATACGATGAAGTGCGCGTAAAACTGCAAATCGGCAGTCACAGCTTCCACGCCAAGGGCAAAACGGAACGCTCCCCCGGCTGGCGCGCCGTCTACGGCAACCTGAGCGAAGACGACGACGAGCAGGAGGGGGACGACGTCCGGAGCCAGCCGCTCCCCCCGCTGACGCAGGGGCAAGCATTGAACCCAAGCAACGTACTCTTAACACAGGGAAAAACGAAGCCGCCCGCCAGATACAACGAAGCGACGCTGCTCACGGCGATGGAAAACCCGCCCGACCTGCCCGCAAACGTGCGGGCGGGGGATTACCTGGTGCCGCCCTGCCTGGGCACACCCGCCACGCGGGCGGATATTATTGAAAAGCTCTTTGATTCCTTTTATGTGGAACGCAAGGGCAAGGAAATCCACCCCACCGCCAAGGGCAAGCAGCTCATCGGTATTGTGCCGGCGGAGCTGCGCTCGGCCGCATTGACCGCCAGTTGGGAACAGCAGCTGACGGAGATCGCCCACGGCAAACGCCCGGCGCAAAAATACCAGGAAGAAATGCGTCGCTATGCCGCGCAGCTGGTCAGCAACGTGGTGGCCTCCGACGCAGCGTATGTGCATGAAAACCTCAGCCGCGAATGCTGCCCGGAATGCGGCAAGCAGCTGCTGGACGTCAACGGCAAAAAGGGGCGGATGCTCGTTTGCCCGGACCGGGATTGCGGCTACCGCAAATCCCTGGCTGTTTTGACCAACGCCCGCTGCCCCGAATGCCACAAAAAGCTGGAACTGCGCGGCGAGGGCGAAAAGCGCATGTTCGCCTGTGGCTGCGGATTCCGCGAAAAGGCAAGTGCATTTGAGCAGCGCCACGAAGCGGCGGGCGCAAACAAGCGCGAAACCGAACGCTTTTTGCAGGCCAAGCCCACCGAAGAACACACGACGCTGGGGGATCTGCTGAAGGGGCTGGAATGATGGAAACAACCGATGCAGTTTTTCTGCAACACGCCCTGGAGCTGGCGCGTAAAGCCGCCGCTGCGGGCGAAACGCCCGTCGGCGCGGTTGTAGTGCGCCGGGGCGAAATCGTCGGCGAAGGCAGAAACAGGCGGGAGCAGGGCAAAAACGCCCTGCTCCACGCAGAAATGGAGGCCATTGACGCCGCCTGCAAACGCCTGGGCGGCTGGCGGCTTTGGGAATGCGACCTTTACGTCACCCTGGAACCCTGCCCGATGTGCGCGGGCGCGATCATCAACGCCCGCATCCGCCGGGTGATTTTTGGCGCACGCGACCCCAAGGCGGGCTGCGCAGGTTCGGTCATCGATCTGTTCGCCCTGCCCTTCAACCACAGGCCGACCGTCACCGGCGGCTGCCTGGAAGCAGAGTGCGCAGCGGAGCTGACGGCGTTCTTTCAAAACCTGCGTGCGCCTCACCCCAACCGCACGCAATAATAACACTTGCTCTCAAGGGCTTCCGGCGGGAAGCCGGAAAAGCGCAGGGCGGTTTTGCCGTCGGCGTTCACGGTGGTGACCGGGTTGCCTTCGCCCTTCCAGCCCAACAGCGTTGCTGTGCGGGCGGGGTCATAGGGCTGGTCTTCCAGCACAACCGCGCCAAAGGGGAAGTGTTCGAGGAACACGTAGGTAGCAGCGCCCTTGCGGGTGTAACGAACCCCTTCCTGGGCGCTTTGAACGCCCTTGCGCGTCCCGTAAATCGCTTCGCCGTTGACGGCAAGCCAGCGGCCGATTTCCAGCAGACGATCCTGCATCAGGGCGGGGATTGTGCCATCCGCCGCCGGGCCGATGTTGAGCAGCAGGTTGCCGCCCCGCGCGGCCAGATCCACCAGGAGCCGGATCAGCTGCACGCCGGTGAGGTAATCCTCCGCTTCCTCCGCCCGGTTGAAGCCGAAGGAACCGCCGATGCCCCGGCACTCTTCAAAGGGCTTGGGGAAGTCGAAATCCGCCGTGTGCAGTTCCAGCGAACCATATTCCGTGGTGGCGTTCCCGCCGTGCAGCGCCTTGCGCGTGCCGGTTCCCCAACGGTCGTTCGGCACAATAAAATCCCGCACAGAAGAATCGTTATAGAGCCACTGCAAAAATTCCTGCGAATGCCAGGTTTCCGCCGGGTGATCCCATTCGCCGTCGGTGAAGAGCGTGTGCGGCTGGTAACGCTCGATCAGATCCTTCATCATGGGGTGCAGGTGTTCCAGCGCAAAGCGTTCCGGGTTTTCAAGATACAGCGGGTGATACCACTCATAAATCGAATGGTAGACCCCAAAGCGCACCGCCGAGCCTTCGCATGCGTCGCGCAGTTCGCCGCAAAGGTCGCGGTGCGGCGTGCAATCCACGCTGTTCCAGTTCCAGGCATACTTTGACGGAAACAGGCAAAAGCCGTCGTGGTGCTTGCTGGTGATGTTCATGTATTTTGCGCCCGCCCGTTCAAAGAGCTTGATCCACTGCGCCGCATCAAAGAGTTCGGTGCGGAACTGCGGCACAAAATCCGCATAGCGGAAGTTCTTGCCGTAAACCCGGTTGTGGAAGGCGAGAATCTCCTCCTTCTGCTGCTCCTGGATCTGCGGCTGGTACCACTCGGCAAACCAATCCTTGCGCGAAAACGCGGGGACGGAATACAGCCCCCAGTGGATGAAAATACCAAACTTGGCGTCGGCAAACCATGCGGGGACGGGGCGGCTGTCGATGGATTCCCAATCGGGGGTATAGACAGTGGACATAAGAAGGCCTCCTGACGATTTGATTTTTGGCTTGACAAAACAGCGCGGGGGTGCTATACTACAAATAGAAGGTGACCTGCCGGTTATCGGCTGCGTCCTTTCCTCATAATGACAAAAGAACTAACCGCCCGGTCTGGGGAGACACAGGGGCGGTTACTTCTTTATGTGCTCCCCAGGCCATACCTATATTAACCTAAATTTGACAGGTTGTCAATAGCTTTTCAGGCGGCTCTGCACGTCAGTCTAATTTGGGCTTATTTTTAGGTTCTACCCCGGCGTGGCCATGCCGCGCCCTACTCCGATGCGGCCAGTGGCCGTTTTGGCAACAAAACCAGCCAAATGTGCGCTTGGAAGGGCAACAAAAGCGCCACCGGCGCCATCGGAGTAAGGCGCG
>JAITNG010000200.1 GCA_031290595.1 Oscillospiraceae bacterium | reverse complement strand
CGCGCCTTCCAGCCAACCCAAAACAGCTGTCCAGTCCATAAGAAACGCCTCCTTATCAAATTTAAGGTCACGTCCATTATAGGGCATCTGTATAAAAAATGCAATACTAATTTTATGTTTTGCGTGGATTTGTGATTGGGCTCGCTTGGGGTGTATTGTAACCCCGGCGCGCTCATAGCCCCCAACGCAGGTTATTGATCCACTTTCCTTGGCGATTATGAATCGGGTATACCCTCTGTATTGTGAACATGGCGCTGCATAGGGCAGCACTATCAGTGCGCCGGGCAACCTAAAAACAACACTGCAACCTGTGACTGGCATTTTTAGATGTGAAATAGTATTACACGCCGTGCAACGGCACATAACCGCCCTTGACATATTCCGCTCGCCCCTGCCGGACGGCCGCTTTTTCCTCTGCGGTCAAGTCGGTTTCCACAACAGGGATTTCATTTGCAAGCAAGGTTAAAATAGGCTTGAGCGCTTCCAACTGCATGTCGGGCAACAGGTCAATATATCCCTGCACTTCTTGCCGGATGGGTGACATATCAAAAACCTCCCTTGTATTCCTATCCCTCCCTGCACCTATAGTATACCAACTTTGCCCCAAAATGTCAATCGCTCTGCATAATCCCCCCCTTCCCCAAAAATACTAACCGCAAAAGGGGGAGATGCACCGCTATGCCAACTGAAACCTTTACGGCGGATTTTGCCGCCAACCGTAGCCTGATGCTTGAAAAGCTGCGGGTGAACCGCAGCTTTGATTTGATCAGCCGCACCGTGCAGATGGAAAACCACCAGGCGCAGCTCTATTTTATTGACGGCATGGTCAAGGATGACACGCTCAACAAGATCCTGGAACTGCTCATGAAGGTCACGCCGGAACAGATTGAGGGGCTGGATTCCGCCCGGGCGTTTGCCGACCGCATTGTGCCTTACGGCGAAACCAATGTGGTTGACAACGTAAACGATTTTTTGACCTTCGTGCTTTCCGGCGTGGTGGGGATGCTGCTGGAGGGCTGTAGCGAAGCGATTCTGATTGACGTGCGCACCTACCCCGCCCGGCCTGTGATGGAGCCGGAAAACGACCGCGTCCTGCGCGGCGCACGCGAAGGGTTTGTGGAAACGCTGGTCAGCAACACCGCCATGCTCCGCCGCCGCCTGCGCGACCCGCAGCTGACCATGGAACTGATCCAGGTGGGCGAGCGTTCGCACACCGATGTTGTGCTGTGCTACCTGGCGGACCGCGCAGACCAAAAGCTGCTGGAACGCCTGCGCACAAAACTGCGGAGCGTCAAAATCAACACCCTGACCATGGGGCTGGAAAGCCTGATTGAATGCACCGTGCCGGGGCAGTGGTGGAACCCCTTCCCCCGTGCGCGCAGCACAGAGCGCCCCGATTGCGCCGCTGCCGGCGTCGCCGAGGGGCAAGTGATACTTTTGATGGATAATTGCCCCGCCGGGCTGATTTTGCCCACGGGCGTTTTTGATTTTTTGCAGGATACCAACGATTTTTGCTTTCTGCCCGTCACGGGCATCTATTTGCGCTGGCTGCGCCTGCTGGTTTCGATCCTCACCACGGTGCTGACCCCGGCCTGGTACTTCTGCATGAAGAACCCGGATATTCTCCCGCCGTTCCTCAACTTCATCAAAGTGCATGAGCCGATTGCAATGCCCATCCTGGCGCAGTTCTTGATCATTGAACTGGTGGTGGGCGCACTGAAGTTGGCGTCGCTGAACACGCCCTCCGCACTGAGCAATTCCTTCAGCGTAATCGGTGCGCTGGTGCTGGGGGATTTCGCAATCCGTGCGGAGCTGATGGTGCCGGAAACCGTGCTGTTCATGGCCTTCGTCACCGTAGCCAACTTTGCCCAGCCGAGCTATGAGCTTGGCTACGCGCTGACTTTTGCCCGCGTGCTGCTGCTGATCGCCTGTGCGCTGTTCAACCTGTGGGGTCTGCTGGCGGCCGGCGTGCTGATCCTCGTCGCCATCAGTTGCACCAAACCCCTTTCAGGCAACTGCTACTGGTATCCGCTGCTCCCCTTCAACGGCAAAGCGCTCAAAAGCCTGTTCCTAAGGCGGCCGATTATGTGGGAGAACTCCTGAAGCGTGTTTCTTGTACAAAAAGCCACGCCTACGCCCCCTGCATCCCCCTGACCCATTCCACCACCTCATACACCAGGTTGTTCAGGCAGACCCACAGGTCATAGAAGAAGCCTTTCAGGCGCTGCACGGGGTCGTTTGCGCGGGCGGCGGATACGCCGTAGACTTCGAGTTCCTGCACCCGTGCGGCGCCGTCCGCACCTGCGTCTTTGACCACCAGGCGGATTTGCTTCGCTGTTTGCCCTTTCAGGTCGCGGTAGACAATCGCGTCGCTGTTGCCGCTGACTTTGTCGATGGTCTTCCAGCCCGCTCCGTCGTTGATTTGCAGTTCCCAGGCGCGTGTATTCAGTTCTTTGGGCTGGTAATTGGTTTCGGCGTTTTTAAGGACGTAGCGATCCAGCACAAAATCCTCGCCCAGTTCCAGTTGAAGCGTCGCTTCGCCGGGGGCGGGGCATTCCCAGCCCGTGGTGAAGGAGCCGTCCACCGCCGCGCCGCTGCCCGCGCTGGGCGTGCCGCTGGCACGAAACGCACTTGTGGGCACTTGCAGCGAAATTGGATAGGGCTTTCCATGGCTCTCACTTAGCAGCATCATAAAATGATCCGGGCGCACGAATACGAACCGGCCGGGGTAGGCTGCTTCCAGCTCTGCCTGGAGGCGGACGAAATCCGTAACGCTGGTTTCCCAAACATTGCCCTGGCAGGCGAAGAACTGCGCCTCTTTCTGCTCCTGCTCCGCCGCCGCGGTCAGTTGCGATAGCATATTGTCGATCCCGCTGTCGTAGGACATCGACCATTTGGTGACTTCGGAACCCAGCCACACGACGGGCGTGTTGTTGGATGTGAAGCGGATTTTGGGGCCGGTATCGAACTGGGTGGTCAGCCCCAGCAGGGAGGGGATTGCGCCGGCAAACCATTCGGCGCGGCTGCCGGTGAGCTTATACCAAACCGTGATAATGTTGAAGGCCGAGCGTTCAAAATAGGCATTGGTCATTGCGCCGTATTGCTGCACGAACGCCTTGTTCGGCCACTGCGCCGCCGTGGAATACCCCAAACCCGAAGGGCCGCAGAGGAGGACGTCATTTTCGGTGGCGGTCTGGTAATACCAATTGAGGATCTGCGGCCCCGCATCGAGCATCACAGGGCTAAAGGTCCAGCCGATGGGAACCTTGCCGCGTTCGGCGCTGCCCCAGAGCCGCTCCACCCGCATCGCACCCTGGTCATATTGAATATTATCGCCGTCGCTGATGATACAGGCGACGTAAATTTTCTGATTCTCCAAAACCGGCTTTGCGGGGGTTTGGGGGATCTCCAGTTCCTTGGGCATGGCGGAATAGACCGTATAGTTAGAATAAAAATCCGAAGCGATGGTCATCACGCCATAGGTGCTGGCAAAGGCGATGCCGGGCGGTTCGTTCGGCCACCAGCCGGTGTAAAAGCAATCCAGGGGCTTGGTGCCATCAAAAAAGAGCTTGAGTACGGCCTGTTCTTCGGGGATATTCGCATCGAGCCAAAGCACCGCCGCCCGCACCGCCACGGCAAAATCCCGCAGGGGGGTGTGGCCGTCCGGCACAAGGCCGCAGATGGTGCGGCGGGTGCAGCCCGCCCAATAATTTTCGTAGAGCCAGCGGTAGGCGCGACATTTATCCCAGATGGGTACGTTGCGCAAATCGCGTGTGACCGGCAGCGAAAAGGGCGCGGCGGTGAGCAGCGCCGCAAGTTCCGGCGAAACCGCCAGTGAATCCGTCAACCCGGCGATGGTCGTCGCCACATTGGCGGTATCCGGCACGAGGGGGTTGAAGATGACAATGCCCTTGAGTGCGGGCAGGTATTTTTCCACCGCCGTCTGCCAGTCGGGCAACCAGGCATACGCAAGCCCCAAATCGTCGCCCCAGGCGTCGCGGGAATCCGCATCGCGATCCACCAAAAAGATGCGCGGCTGCGTGCGGTTGACGATGCCTTGCAGACAGGCGACCGCCAGCCGTTCGGCAAAAGACAAATCGCGCACATCAATGGCGTCAAGCACCGCAGCGGGCGGCGCAAAGGTGGGCATGGCTTGCCCCTGCGCCCAGGTGAACCCCGTGGCCGCATCCGCCAAAGGCGCGGCGGCGGGCGCAGCAAAAACCACCGGCAGGAGGAGCGAAAACACCAGGAATGTGCAAAGCAGTTTCTTTTTCATAAAAAAGCGCAGCCCCCTTGTGTTGTTTTGGTAGGGTCATTATAACACGCAGGGCGGCGGGTGTCAACCGGGTCAAGCCCGCAAACAGCCGATTGGCACGACCAGCACGCCATCCGCGCGGCGGTAGGCCAGCTCTGTGCCGGTCAGCACCATGAGGAACACGGGCGGCTGCATCTTTTCCACATTGATTTTCGCTTGCAGCTTTTGCAGGTTTTGGGCTGCCGCATCAATTTCGCCCGCGCCCATTTTGACTTCCACCGCGCCCCAGCGGCCGTCTTTCAGCTGCACAATCGCGTCCGCTTCCAACCCCGCTTTATCTTGATAATAAAACACTTCGCCGTCGATTGCCCCGGCGTAAACCCGCAAATCGCGGATGCACAGCGATTCAAACAGGGAGCCAAAGGTGTTGAAATCCCCCAGCAACCGCTCCGGGGTCGCCCGCAGCGCTGCGGCGGCGATGGAAGGATCGACAAACTGGCGTTTGCGGCTGGTGCGCAGCGCCGTCTTGGAACGCAGCGCAGGGCTCCATGCGGGCAAATCTTCCACCACAAAAATACGCCGCAGGGCATTGATGTATTGGCTGATGGTTTTTTCTGAAATACTGGCTTCATCCGTCGCCATGTCGCCGCGAATTGTGCCAATCGTCGCCAAAGTGGAAACATTGCGCCCCAGCGAGCGCAGGAGGGCGCGCACCCGCGCAGGGTTTTTCTCAATTCCATCCACGCGGGATACATCGACGTTGATCACCGCTTCCACATAATCATAGACCTGGCGCAGCGCAACGTGCGCATTTGCGCCGATGGCAGCGGGCCAACCGCCGCGCGCAAGGGCAAAGGCCAGCCGTTCAATGGTCAAACTGCTCAAGCCCTCCACTTCCTTTTGCCCGTCAAACAGCGCGCCCAGTGCAATTTCGCCGGTGGATTCCTGTGATTCAAACAGGCTCATGGGGCGCATCAAAAAGCGCGAAATCCGCCCGGTGCCGGTGTGCTGGGTTGCGTTATCGGTGGGGACGGCGGAACCTGTGAGGATGAACTGCCCCCTTTCGCCGCGCTCATCCACGGCAAAACGCACGGCGTCCCACAGCACGGGCGCCATCTGCCACTCGTCCAACAGGCGGGGCGTTGCGCCGCGCAAGAGCAGCGACGGCTTGGTGGCAGCCGCCTTCAGGTAGGCCGCCGACTGATCGGGGTCTTGCATAAAGAGGGTGCTGGCGGCTTTTTCGTGCGCGGTGCGGGTTTTGCCGCACCACTTCGCCCCCTCCACCAGCTCCGCGCCGGAAGCCTCCAGCGCGGCGTCAAGGGCTTTATCGGCCACTCTTGGCAAATAGTTTTGCTTCAATTTCAAAAACCTCCCAACCGTTGATACATAAGAATAGTATACCCCCGACTTCCGCAAATGTCAAGGTTTTACTTCTGCAAATGTCATGTTTTTACTTCCGCGTTTGGCAAACAGCAAAACTGAATTTCCCATTGACAATCGCGCAGAATAGTCGTATAATGATAACAAATACAAGCGAATCGAGGTGTTTTTGATGTCAATGCAAGTGTCTACGCGTGTGGATGCGGCGACGAAACAGCAGTTTGACGCCATTTGCCAGAGCATCGGTATTTCTCCGTCCAACGCCATCAGTATGTTCATTATGGGCGTTATCAATTACAAAGGCATCCCTTTCACACCGGCACTGCCGCGTGACGATGCAAATCGGTTCCCGAATGCGGAGCTGCGCGAAGCGTTGGAAGACGCACGGCTGCGCCGCGGTCTGCACGGGCCGTTCGGTTCCGTGGACGAGGCGATGCATGCGCTGGCGGAGGACTGAGATGCTCAAGGTTGAATTTACCAACAAGATGAAGCGCGACTTCAAGCGGATGCAAAAGCGGGGGAAGGATATGCAGAAACTGGACGCTGCGCTGCGGCTTTTGGTTTCCCAAAACGGTATGCCATTGCAGTATAAAGACCATCCGCTTAAAGGGGAAATGGCAGAGTACAGGGAATGCCACGTCGAAGCGGATTGGCTGTTGGTCTACCGTGTTTTTGAGGACGAGCTACTCCTTTTGGCCACCGGCACCGGAACGCATGCGGATTTATTCGACTTATGATCCCAAGCAATTGCAATCGCCGCGCATTTGAAATGCGCGTCTGTTGAATAAAAATAACATCCACTGGAGGTACCCCAAATGTATAAGCGTGTTGCAATCCTGGGCGTTGACGGCGCGGGCAGCTTCTTTTCGCAGACCGATACCCCTTGCATGGATCAGTTGTTTGCCGGCGGAGCCGTCACTTACGATGCGCTCACGTCCATCCCCACCATCAGCGCCGAGTGCTGGGGTTCCATGCTCCTGGGCGTGGAGCCGACCCTGCACGGGTTGACCAACGAAATTGTTTCCACCCAGCCCTATGATGTGGCTTCCCCCTACCCTTCGGTGTTCCGCGTTGCGCACGCCGCTTTGCCGGGCGCCAGGCTCGCCTCGTTCTGCAACTGGAACCCCATCAACGGGGGGATCATTGAAGAAAACCTGGGCGTAAAAAAAGGCACAGCGGGCAACGATGCAGCCGTGTGTGATCTGGTTTTGACGTACCTGGAGCAAAACGACCCCACGCTGCTCTTTGTGCAGTTTGACGAAGTGGACGGCGCGGGGCATAAGTTCGGCTACGGCGCGCCGCTGCACCTGAAAAAGATCACGGAAATCGACGCGCTGATCGGCAAAATCGTCGCTACATACCGTGCAAAGGGCTATGCGGAAGACACGCTGTTCATCGTCAGTGCGGATCATGGCGGCAACCCGCTCCACGGCCACGGCGGCGATAGCGACGCCGAAAAGCTGATCTTCATCGGCTGCGCTGGCCACAGCGTAAAACCCGGCGTGATTGCGGGCATGAACGTGCGCGATATTGCGGCCGTCACCGCCGCAGCGCTCGGGCTGGAAGCCCCCGAAACCTGGACGGCAAAGGTGCCGGATTTGCTCAAGTAACAAAAAAGGAGACCCCATGCCCTTTCAATCCATTGAACCCTTGCTGCGCCTGGTGCAAAAGCCGGGGCGCTACACCGGCGGCGAACCCGGCTCCGTTGTGAAGGACGCCGGTGCAACCCTGCTGCGATATGCCCTTTGCTTCCCCGATAGCTACGAAATCGGCATGAGCCACCTGGGGATCAAGATCCTCTATAGCCTCGCCAACGCCCGTGCCGATTGCTGGTGCGAGCGCGTGTTTGCGCCCTGGCCGGATATGGAAGCGTTGCTGCGCGAACGCAAAATCCCCCTTTGGGGGCTGGAAAGCGGCGACGCCATCGCGGCCTTTGATTTGATCGGCTTCACGCTGCAATATGAGATGAGCTACAGCAACATCCTCAATATGCTTGATTTGGCCGGTCTGCCCCTGCGCAGCTGTGACCGGGGGGATGCGCTCACTCCCCTGGTGATCGGCGGCGGCCCCTGCGCCTGTAACCCGGAACCGCTTGCCCCCTTCTTTGATCTGTTCGTGCTGGGCGAAGGGGAGGAGGCCAGCGAAGAGCTGCTCGACCTGCTGGCCGACCACAAGCGGCGGGCGCAGGCATCCGGCGCGGCGGGGGGCAAACGCGCCTTCCTGGCCGCAGCCGCACAGATCCCCGGGGTCTATGTGCCGTCGCTGTATGATGTGCGCTACCACGAAGACGGCACCGTCGCGGCGATAACGCCCCGGGAGGGCGCACCGGCAAAAATCAAAAAGCGTATTGTCGAAGACCTCGACGCCGTCCCCTACCCGGCGGAATTCGTGGTGCCGCTGCTCGAAGTCGTCCACGACCGCACGGTGGCGGAGGTGTTCCGCGGCTGCATCCGTGGCTGCCGCTTTTGCCAGGCGGGTTTTTTGAACCGCCCGGTGCGCGAAAAATCGGCCGAAACCGTCAACCGCCAGTGCGCCGCGCTCTGCGATAACACGGGGTATGAAGAAGTTTCGCTCTGCTCGCTGAGTACCAGCGATTACACCGCGCTGCCGGAGCTGCTCGAACAGCTCCTGGATTGGACGCAGCCGCAGAAGATCAACGTTTCCGTCCCCAGTCTGCGCATCGATAAATTTCCGCAGGAAATGATGGAGCGCCTTGCCCTGGTGCGCCGCAGCGGCCTGACCTTTGCGCCCGAAGCCGGCACCCAGCGTTTGCGGGATGTGATCAACAAGAACATCACGGAAGAACAGGTGCTATCCACCGCAAGCCAGGCGTTTGCGGGCGGGTGGACGAGCGTTAAGCTCTATTTTATGCTGGGTTTGCCGACGGAAACGCCGGAAGACCTGGAGGGCATCGCCCGGCTGGCGCAGCAGGTGGTGAATGCATTCTATCAAAATCCGGCCAAGCCCAAGGGCAAGGGGGTGACGGTTTCGGTCAGCACGGCCTCGTTCGTCCCCAAGCCCTTCACGCCCTTCCAGTGGGAACCGATGGATACCCGGGAACAGATTGAAGAAAAACAGAAGCAGCTGCGCGGCGCAATCCGCAGCAAAAAAATCAGCCTGAGCTGCCACCACGTGGAAACCAGCCTGCTGGAAGGCGTGCTGGCACGCGGCGACCGCCGCCTGGCCGATGTGCTGGAATCCGCCTGGCGCAAGGGCGCACGCTTCGATAGCTGGGACGACCAGTTTCAACCCGCACTGTGGCAGGAAGCCTTTGCACAGCACAACCTGGACCCGAATTTCTACAACGCCCGGCGGCGTGCCAGCGAAGAGCTTTTCCCCTGGGATCACCTGGATTACGGCGTAACCAAGGCATTTTTGCTCCGCGAGCAAGCGCAAGCCTACGCCGCAAAAACCACGCCCAATTGCCGGGAAGGCTGTGCAGGGTGCGGGGTCGGGTGCGGGGGGGCGCGATAAAAGTGTTTGCGCTTGTTTTTTTGCGCGCACTATGCTATACTGATGGTAAGAGAACACGAAAAAGGGAGGGATCGCGGTGGCTTTTACGCATATCGACTGCTTTAGCGGCACCGGTGGGATTTGCACGGGCTTCCATGCCGCTGGGCTTGAAACGCGCATCGCGATTGAGTATATTCAAAGCTGCGTTGATACTTACGCAGCGAATCACCCCTATGTGCAAGTTCTGCATTCCGACATTAGGGATGTTACGGCAGAACAGATTCTCCCCTATATCCCAGCTGACGGTGTAGACCTCGTTTCCTCTGGGATGCCCTGTGAAACATTTTCCACCGCCGGGAACACTTCGCGTTCCTTTTATGACGACAGGCAGTTCCTGTTCCGCGAGGGGATACGCATCGCAAAAATTGCGAAAGCGAAACTGTTGCTGTTTGAGAATGTTCCGGCGATTACATCAAAGACTGTATCGAAACAATCCTCGCAACGGATCGTTGCGGTTTTGGAAGAGGAATTGGTTGAAGCCGGGTATGGCAACTTTATTGAGGTTATATTAAATTCAACCCATTATGGCGTACCGCAGCGGCGGAATCGGTTTTTCATCCTTGCTTGCAGATTTGCGGATTGGAAACTCTCTGCGCCGTTGCCGCACGATGGCCGGGAAATATCGGTACTGGAAGCCTTTGCTGGCTTACCGAACGTCACGCCAAACAGCGGCAAAGAAGGAAAGAAGTATACAGCGGGGCACTCTGAATACGCAAGTCTTTTGCGCAACAATGATTTTTGGAAGACAGGGGTGGGCGCTTGCGAAGCAATCACATACCAAATGCCGATGAAACACCGAGGCTGCACCCTTGAACGGTTTGCATTGCTTAAGCAGGGGGAAAGCCTAAAAAATTTGTTTGAACGATATACGGGCGCGGAACGTGAAAAATTGCAGGAACGCCGCGTGTTGCCTAAGAAGATGTTTATCAAACGGAATTATCGGCTGAAGCCGGGGGATGCGGCGCCGACCGTCACGAGCCATTGCCTTGATGAATTTGTCCACCCCATTTATAACAGGGCGTTGACTGTTCGTGAGTGCGCTCGTTTGCAGTCGTTCCCGGATTGTTACGACTTTTGCGGTGGACCCTACATAATCCCCCATGTTGAACGCACGGTGCAGGATAAATATGAGCAAATCGGCGACGCCGTCCCCCCGCTACTTGCATATGCGTGGGGCATGAAAATATCAGAAATATTAGGGGGAAATGACAGTGCCGCAAGCCTTTAAAGAGTATTGCGCTGAAGTTTACGCTGCGATATATGCAAGCGAAAAAGAACGCCTTGCAGCTTCCTGTTCCGGCGCGGTGAGCCATGGAAAAGCAGGGAAAATTGAAACCGCAGCCCAAAAGGAAGCAATCAAAGCGGCGATCATTCAAGGCATACGCGCTTTCGATGGCGTGGAGGCGGCTTATATATGGCGGACGGTATACGAAACACACGTCCACCGCAAAAGCGGGATTGATGACGCTGACACGATCGCAAAAGTTATTAGCGCTGACCAAAGCTGGAAGAAGTCAAGCGGACACGCTTTTGAGGAAATGGTTAAGCTACTGGGAACAGCAGCTTTGCAGGATAGCGGCATAGAAATCATTCTCCAAAGGGATTTGCACAAACGCATCCAGGCCGGAGAGTTGGATAACGAGCCACGTGACATCAGTTGGCTGAAGGAGCAGATAAGGGCAAGCATTTTTGATTTGTTTGCCATCGTCCACAAAGACGGTCAACAATATTGTTTTGGCTGCATTCAGAGCAAAACGAGCGTGCGTGACAGAGTGACACGCGACCGCGAACCCTCTATGCAGGCCATGAAATCGTTCTTTTGGAGCGTTGCAATCGTGTTGGACGGGGAATTTTTGAAGCTGCCCAAGTTTCGATCCATGGTGAACGGCGGAACACCCGAATACCAGCACAACGGTTGGCACGGAATGTATGTGTTTTCAGAACGGTATACCGGGGGACGTATTTATCCGATAGAGCTTGATTTTACAAATTTCAAGGAACACGCCATAGTTGCTGCGCAGTATTGGTTGACGCAGCGCCAGTGGTTCAATGCAGATTGGATGGCCACACCATGCAATACACCGAACTGATCCTGACCGTCCCCGCCTCCGCGCTGGATGCTGCGGCGGAAATTGCCCTCATGGCTGCACCGGGCGGGATGTATATTGAGGACTACCGCAACCTGGTGGAGGATACGCAAAAAATCGCGCACAGCGATTTGATTGACGCTGCGCTCCTGGCGCAGGACCGCACCACCGGGCGCATACACCTCTATTTGCCGCCGCAGGATCCCCCCGCCGAAGCCGCCGCCTTTTTGGCCGAGCGCCTGGCCGCGCTGGGGGTGCGCTGCGGCGTTGAAACCCTGGTCTGCCGCAGCGAGGACTGGGAACACAACTGGAAGGCCTACTTTCACCCTCTCCCGGTGGGCAAGCGCCTGCTGATTCAGCCCGCGTGGGAAGCGCCCGACCCCGCCGCCTCCCCGGATCGTGTGAAGCTCCTGCTGGAACCGGGCGCGGCGTTTGGTTCCGGCAGCCACGCGACGACAAGGCTCTGCCTGGAAGCCCTGGAAGAAGCCCTGGAACAATTTCCCACCCGGTCGGCGGCTGTTGCGCCACAGGCGGCGGGCGTGTTGGATATTGGCTGCGGCTCCGGGATTTTGGCGGTGGCGGCGTTGCTTTTGGGCGCGGTGCGTGCCGTTGGGGTGGATATTGACCCCCTGGCGGTGGCCAGCGCCCGGGAAAACGGCGAACGCAACGGGTTTCGATGGCCTGTGCTGCACATCCTGGAAGGTAGTTTGGCCGCGCAGGTTGACGGGCAGTTTGATGTGATTGTTTCCAACATCGTGGCCGACGCAATCATCGCGCTTGCGCCGGAAGCCGGGCGCTGCCTCGCCCCGGGCGGCGTGTGGGTCAGCAGCGGGATTGTTGACGTCCGTGAAGCGGATGTTTTGGAGGCACTGCAAAAAAGCGGCTGGCAGGTGGTTGGGCGCAGGGAAGAAGGCGGCTGGGTCTGCCTGACGGCGCAGGGATAGTATTATTTATGAAAAAGAACGAAATCATCGAATCCGAAATCACAGGCATGACGCTGCAAGGGGCGGGGATCGCCCGCTGCGGCGGCGTGCCTGTTTTCATCCCCGCCACCTGCACCGGCGACCGGCTGCGGGCGGTGATCACCAAGGCCAAAGGCAACTGCGCCTTCGGCAAAATTGATGAAATTTTGGTTGGCTCGCCTCTGCGTGTTTCCGTTGATTGCCCGGCCTTCCCGCGCTGCGGGGGCTGCGCCTTTCGGCATATCCGCTATGCAGACGAGCTGGAGCTGAAGCAGCGGGAGCTAACGGAAACGCTGCGGCGCATCGGCGGGGTGCAGCCCGCGATGCAGCCGATTGTGGGCGCACAGTCGCCGGATCGTTACCGCAACAAAGCGCTGCTGCCGCTGCGCCGGGAAGGCGGACGGGTGGAGGCGGGTTTTTTTGCCCGGCACAGCCACCGGGTGATCCCCTGCGGGGATTGCTTGCTTGCGCCACAGGCCTTTGCAGGGCTAGTGCGGGTGATTTGCGCCTGGGCGGAAGCAAGCGCCTGTTCCGTCTATGATGAAGAAAGCGGCGCGGGGCTGCTGCGGCAAATCTATTTGCGCCAAAGCCGGGGCGGTGCAGAGATCCTGGTCACACTGGTGATCAACGGCAACAGCGTCCCCCGGGCGGATCATCTGATCCGGGCGCTGCGGCACGAAAACGCCGCCGTCAAGGGGATATTGCTCAACCACAACACCGCGCAGGGCAACACAATCCTGGGGCCGCGCTGCACCCTGCTCTGGGGTGCGGAGCGCATCACCGAAACCCTTTGCGGCCTGGATTTTGCGCTCTCGCCCCTCTCCTTCTTCCAGGTCAACCCCGCCCAGGCGGAGCGGCTTTATGCCATCGCGGCGCAGTATGCCCTGGCCGGTGCAACCGGCGGTGCGCTGCGGTTGCTCGACCTCTATTGCGGCACGGGCGCGATTGGGTTAAGCGTGCTGCAAGCGGCGGGCGGGCAAGGCGAACTGATCGGCGTGGAGTGCATCCCCCAGGCCGTGGAGGACGCAAAGCGCAACGCCGCCGCAAACGGCGTTGCAAACACCCGCTTCCTCTGCACGGATGCAGCGAAGGCGGCGGCGCAGCTGGCGGCAGAGGGCTGGCAGCCGGACGTGATCTTAATCGACCCGCCGCGCAAGGGCTGCGAACCCACGCTGCTGCACTGCATAGCCAAAATGGCGCCCCGCCGCCTCGTCTACATCAGCTGCGACCCCGCAACCCTGGCAAGGGATCTGGCGACGCTGGCAAAACTGGGCTACAAAGCCCGCGAAGCCACCCCGGTGGATATGTTCCCCAGGGCAGGGCACGTGGAAACGGTGGCGCTACTGGAGCAATGGGCGTTTGATGCTTGACACACGCGTTGATGCGTGCTATTATAATAGTACACAAGGGGGATAGCAGAATGCCTATGACGCCAAAGGAAATCATAAAGCTACTAGAGGGAAATGGGTTCCAGCTTATCAGTCAAAACGGATCGCACAAAAAATTCAAGCATAGCAATGGAAAAATCGTAATAGTCCCTGACCACAAAGGCACACTAAAACCCGGAACAGAAAGTAACATCTTGAAGCAAGCAGGGTTAAAATAATCCCTGTTGGTTCCGTGATATGAAAGGAGTATCCCCATGGCAAAGCATTTTTATCCCGCTGTATTTTCGCCGGAAACGGATGGATATACAGTTTCCTTCCCCGATTTGCCCGGCTGCTTCACGGAAGGCGACAGCTTGGAAGAAGCATATGAAATGGCGTTTGCGGCGTTGGGGCTTTACCTCCAGGGCGAAAATGGCGTGTTTTTATATCCTGTGGCGAGTCTTCCCTCCGCGCTTGTGTGCGAAGGCGGTGCGTTTGTTGCACTTGTGGAATTTGATGAAGCGGAATACCAGCGCAAGCACGGCATTGAACTGGTGAAGAAGACGCTGACCATCCCCTCTTGGGTCAACGCAACTGCTGAAAAACTGGGGGTCAACTTTTCCGCAACCCTGACTGAAGCGCTGGTTGAGGTGATTCAGGCGAAAACGGCATGAATTGGTATACAATAAATCCGGGCGGGGTACCATGATGGTATCCCGCCCGGATGGCTTGTTATGCAGATGTCTTGCCCGTCACCCGCGCGCGTGCGCCTTTTCGTATGCTTCCACAACATCCAGCCACTGTGCGCCGCCGGGGATGCCTGTGCGTGAACAGACCTCTTCCCACACATCGCCCAGGGGCAGGAGCTTGTATTCTTCCTGGAGCGCCAGCAGGCGGGTGAATTCGCGGCGATCCTGCAATTTTTTGAGGTCCTTATGGGGCAGTAACAGCGCGTTCAGCAGCGCTTTGCGAACGTTGCGCAGGCCGATGAGCCATGCCGCCACGCGGTTGATGGAAGCGTCAAAGTAATCCAGCGCCAGCAGCACGCGGTCAAGTGCGCCGCAGCGGACGATTTCCTTGGCGATCTCTTTTAGCTCTTCATCCAGCACCGGCACGTGGTCGCTATCCCAGCGCACGCCGCGCGTCAGGTGCAGGGCGATTTTCTCGTTGAAGAGCAGCAGGGAAGGGATTTTATCCGAAACGACTTCGGTGGGGTGATAGTGGCCGTTATCCAACAGGCAGACGCAGCCGGTTTTGGCGGCATACTGCAAATAAAATTCGTGCGAACCCACGGTGTAGCTTTCCAGCCCGATGCCGAATACCTTGGATTCCACCGTGTCAATCAAATACTGCGGGTCATATTTTTCGGCCAAAATCTCATCCAAAGCATCCTTGAGCCGTGCGCGTGGGCCGAGCCGGTCGCCGGGGGTATCCTTCAGCCCGTCGGGGATCCAGATGTTGTTGACGCAAGGCTGCCCCAATTCTTCGCCAAACCATGCGCCGATGCGGCGTATCGCCTTGCAGTGGTCAATCCAGAAGCGGCGCACGCGGGCGTCGGGGTGCGAAAGGGTCATGCCGTCCTCCGCCAGGGGGTGCGAAAAAAGCGTGGGGTTCACATCCACCCCCAGCCCGCGTGCCTTGGCGTAGGCCAGCCAGGGGGCGAAGTGTTCCGGCGCAAGCGCATCGCGTGGCACGGGCGCTGCATCTGCCCCGGGGATGGCGTAAATCGCATGCAAATTGATCTTGTGCTTGCCCGGCGCGAGCGCCAGCACCTGATCCAGGTCATCCATGAGTTCCTGCGCATTGCGGGCGCGGCCGGGGTAATTCCCCGTGGCGGCAATCCCGCCGGAAAGTGCGCCGCCGCCCTCGAAGCCCAGCACATCATCCCCCTGCCAGCAGTGGATGGAAACCGGCAGCGCCAGCAGCGCTTCAATCGCCGCTTCGGTATCCACCCCCAGCGCCGCGTACTGTGCTTTTGCCTCCTGATACCGTGTGTTCATGTGTTGATCCGACCTTTCTGTTCTATCTTGTGTTTTTCGTATCGCTACTCCATGCGTCCTTTGCAAGACGGGCGGGATGGTTTCAGTCGGGATCAGGCAAGGCGCAAAGCGCAAAGCATCGGCTGAAACAAGCGAAAACCGAATCCCCTCCCATTCCCCCTGGAACGCCCAACGGCAAGCGTTGCCGTGCAGATGCCCGTAATAACACCGCCGCACGCCCTCTTCATAGAGAACCGCGCAAATCTCCTCACAGCGGCGGCCACCCGCGATGGGCGGGTAATGGAGGAAGACCACCACCGTGTCGCTCAACGCCTTCGCCGCCCGGATGGAGGCGCGTAGCCGCTCGGCTTCGCGCAACAGCACCTTGCGGTCCTCCGCTTCTTCGCAGTCAAAAAACCAGCCCCGGCTCCCGCACAGCGCCACACCCCCGGCCAAAAAGGCGTTGTTGTGCAGCAAACGCAGGGAATCAAGGCCTTCAGCCGCCCAAAGCCCCTCAATCTTGTTCCGGGTCGAGAACCAGTAGTCGTGGTTCCCCTTCATGAGGATCTTGACGCCGGGCAGGTTGTGCAAAAACTGAAAATCCGGGAGCGCCTCTTCCAGGCGCATGCCCCAACTGATGTCCCCCGGCAGCACCACGGTGTCGCTTTCGCGCACAGTGGCGCGCCAGGCGGCTTCCAGCCGCGCCGGGGCGTCCGCCCAGCCGGCAAAAACATCCATCGGCTTCGCGCTGCCAAACGAAAGATGCGGGTCGGCAATGGTGAAGAGTGGCATCAGGCGACCTCCCCAAAAAAATCGTCAACCGCCGCGCCAGGCGGCTAATCCAGCGTAATGCGCCCCAGCTTGCCCCCGCGCAGTTCATCAAGCAAAATAACCGCGGCTCTGAAGGTATCCGCTTCGTCGCCGGGCAACAGCATTCCCCTTTTGCGGGCGAT
>JAITNG010000189.1 GCA_031290595.1 Oscillospiraceae bacterium | reverse complement strand
GTGACGTCCAGAAGCAGGTTGATTTTTGCGTGCGCACGCAGGGTGATTTGCATGGCGACGCCCCTTTCTGTTGAAGGTTCTGTGGTTTGAACCCGGTGTTGTTTAGCTCTGCGCAGCCTCTGCCCGCACAAACGCTTTCGCCGCCGTGTTGAGGTCGTTCTGCATCAGCGCGTAGGCGACAATGCCCAGCCCGAACACGCCAAGCAAAAGGAATAACGTGCTGTTATCGTCCAACGGCACGCCGCAGCGGTTGGCGGCTTCGTGCAGTTTTTTGCCCCGCGTGTGCAGCCAATACAAACTATAAAACGGCACAAACAAAATCAAGGCAACCTCGCCGCCGCACGCAGGGGATTCCCCGGCAAGCAAGCGCAGCTTTTTGCACAGCCGGTGAATCCAGAAGACCAGGTAAATCCCAAAGGTGACGAGAGAAGCCAGGATGCTAAAGCCGACAGGCTCTTCTTCCAGGAGGGGATTTTCGAAGGTTTTAGCGGGGCGTTTTTTGGCGTTGTAATAGTAATATTCTTTTGTGGGGTTGTTGTCAAGGCCGAACGCGAAGATGAAAAATGGAACAAGGATAGGGAACATTTGAATGCTATCATGTACATACTTGATCAAAAAAACAAGTTGGAACAGCGATGCAATTCCATAAAGGATACTGGAAACAAGCAGAAATGTTTTGTTATTAAACATGCCGTTGTACATAAAAATATAAGTAAGCAGGAGCAACAAAACAAATGGCTGAGTGAAGAAGAAAATCACGGTGGGAATCAATGAAATCAGCAGCAAGAGAGGGCGCTTTTTTGCTAGCAGCAAGAGAAAAATACAAACTATAGACCACACTAGCATCGCAACGGCATATTCTATGTAAAAATTTCGATCGCTTTGGGAGTTTTTGTCATTAAATAGGATGAATATAAAACCCTCAAACAAAACTAACAACACAAGTGTCACAACAACCGCGATGAGCGGAAATTTCGACCCCAGGGGAACCCGGAACGGCGTGCGACCCTCCATTGGTTTCTTTGGTTTTGTCGGCTTCTGCGGCACGGACGGCACGACCACCACAGGCGGCGCATATGTTTGCGCGGGCGCAACCATCACAGGCTGGCTAATCGGCGAAACTGGGAATTGCTGGTAATCTTGCGGGGGGGGGTAATACTTTCTGCTGTTCACCACATTTACCGCAGAATTTAGCGCTTTCGCTCATTTGGTTGCCGCATTTTTCGCAGAATGGCATGGGGGTTCCTTCTTTCTGTTGTTTATTTTGGGGTTAGGTACCTGGACACGGCGTGCCGTGTCCAGGTGCGTTTTATGCGATTCCTCACCCGGGCAAATACACCGCGCAAATTCCGTCTGTTGCGATCACTTGCCTGGCCTGTTCCAGGTTGTCCAGGTCCCCGGCGGCCAGCAGCTGCACCGCCAGGTTGCCCAGCACTGTGGCTTCCACCGGGCCTGCTTTGACCGGGACGCCGCATGCGTCGGCGGTCATTTGGCACAGGAGGGTATCGCGCACGCCGCCGCCGATGATGTGCAGTTCGGGGTATGTTTTGCCCGTGCAGTCGCTGATTTTTTGCAGCGTATCGCGGTATGTTTCCGCGAGGCTGGTGTAGATGCAGCGCAGGATTTCGCCCACGGTTTGCGGCACGGGGTACCCCGCTGCCCGGCAAGCGGCTTGCACCTTGGCGGGCATTTCGCCGGGCGGGATGAAGGCCGGGTCGTCCGGGTTGACCCGGGCGGGGGAGGGCGCTGCGTCACGCGCCAGCTGTTCCAGCTCCGCAAAGGTGAAGCGCGTGGTGCGCTCTGCTTCGCTGTGGAAGAGCGCCTGTTCCGGGTGCGCCAGCCAGTGGCGGCGGCTTTCCTGGATCAGCCACAGGCCGGTGATGTTTTTGAGCAGGTGGATGCGCCCGTCGTACCCGCCTTCGTTGGCGATGTTGAGGCGGCGGGTGGTTTCGCTGCACAGGGGGGCGCGCAGTTCGGTGCCGAAGAGCGACCAGGTGCCGCTGCTGATGAAAGCGAAATCGCCGGAAGGGCAGGGGACGGCGGCGATGGCCGACTGGGTATCATGCCCGCAGACGGAGATCACCGGCACGGCGGGCAAGCCGCATTCCTGCTGGATTTCCGGCAAAAGGGCGCCAAGGCGGGTGCCGGGGGGCGTGATTTCGCCCAGGATGCCCTTGGGCAGGCCGAGTGCATCCAGGATGCGGTTTGACCAGGTGCGCTTGCGGACGTCCAGCAGCTGCGATGTGGTGGCGTTGGAGTATTCCGTTGCCATCTGGCCGGTGAGGAAGTAGCCCAGCAAATCCGGCAGGAAGAGCAGTTGCGCCGCGCGTTCCAGGAATGCGCGGCGTTGCTGCTTGAAGGCGAGCAGCTGGAAGACCGTGTTGAATTCCAGGAACTGGATGCCGGTGACGTCATATAGCTCATCCAGCGGGATGTGTTGGGCGGCCTGTTCGATCATCCCCCGGTAGCTTGCATCGCGGTAGTGGACGGGGTTTTCCATCAGGCGGCCTTGTCCATCCAGCAAGCCGAAATCCACGCCCCAGGTGTCGATGCCGATGCTGTGGATTTCCACCCCCAGGCGGGCGGCGGCGCGTAGCCCCTGCTTGATTTCGTGCAGGAGGCGCAAAATATCCCAGTGCAGCGTGCCGCCCAGGCACACCGGTTCGTTGGCAAAGCGGTGCAGCTCCTCCAATTCCAGGCGGGCGCCATCCCAGCGCCCCAGCATCACCCGGCCGCCGGAGGCGCCCAGA
>JAITNG010000088.1 GCA_031290595.1 Oscillospiraceae bacterium | reverse complement strand
CGCTTCGCCGCGTTCGCCCGGCAGACCCCGAACCCCCTGCACCCCGGCGGGGATGACAAAGGTCAGGGTCGCATCGGATTCCGTCCCGGAGTTCAGCACGGCGGCGGCGCTCCCCGGTTCGCCGGTGATGGTGCGCAGCACCTCAATTGTTGCCGCAAGCCCTGCGGGGCCTTGCAGCCCGGGCAGTCCCTGCGCCCCGGTGGCTCCCGTGGCGCCCAGCGTGCCGGCCTGACCCGTCGCGCCCGTCGGCCCCGTTGGCCCCTGCGGTCCTGTTGGCCCCGTCGGCCCCGTCACCCCGCGGAAATACTTCACGCAATAGGTCGGCTCGCTAAAGCAGCCGGGGATGCCGGGATCAAAACAGTTCCCATTGTTATTCGGCAATTTAAATTCCTCCCCAATTATCAAAATCATTGTAGCATAACAACACACCACCGCGCCCCACCCAAACGGCAGGGCAGCGGATGACATGCATTCCAGTATATTCAAAAAAAAGAATACGGTTCGCTCCGTGAGTATTTGTCACGTTCCCGGGGCAACCGTTTCTTTTTCTATATCTGGGGGATTTTTGCGCAAAACATGCGCGGCGGCACCCATATCCCCGATTCCCCACAAAAAGGAATTTCACCCGGAACGAACAAAACTTTCTTGACAAGGGGCGAAAGGCGCAGTATAATCTATTCAGTGGATTGAAATCCCGTAAAGTTGCGAAAAATCCCGCGAACAAAAAGGAGGTGAGGCGTATGGCATTCCAAGGGACGGCGGAAGGCACCGTTGATGCAAAGGGGCGTGTCTGCGTCCCCGCCAAGTTCCGCGAAGGCTTTGGCCAGCAAAACCAGGTGATGCTCTGGTATTCCGGCAACGCGCAGGAACCGTTTTTGATGCTGGCCGCGCGGGAAGAATACAACCGCGTGTTCCGGCGGGAATACAAGAACGCGCAGCCCGCGCAGCGTGCGCAGGTGATGCGCAAAATCCAGGTGAATTCGGAACCCGTGGATCTGGACAAGAGTATCCGCTTCGGTCTGCCCGAAAAACTGGCCGCCAAAGCGGGCATCCGCCGCGAAGATAAAATATTCTTCATCGGCTGCCATACCTACATCGAAATCTGGCAGCTCGGCAACTGGAACGCACAGGAGGACGGGGCGCACAGCGACGAAGACGATGCGCCGGTCAGGCTGGATTTTGCCCCCGACCCCGAATGGTTGTTTGATTCCGTGGAAGGCAACGCCCCGGCGCAGGCCGACGCGGAGGAGGAGGCCTTTGCCCCATGACGACGCCTGACTTCCGCCACGAAACTGTGCTGCTGCACGAAACCGTGGACGCCCTGCACCCCCACCCCGGCGGCATATGGCTTGACGGCACAGCGGGCGGCGGCGGGCACACGGCGCTGCTGCTGGAACACATCCGCCCCGGCGGGCGCATCCTCGCCCTTGACCGCGACCCCGCCGCCGTGGCTGTGTTGCACAACCGCTTTGCGGGGGAACCCGCCGTCACGGTGATGCAGGGCAACTTTTTTGCAGCGCCGCTCACCCTGGCGCAGTTGGGGTTTGCGCAACTCGACGGCGCACTGCTGGATCTGGGCGTAAGCTCGCCGCAGTTGGATACGCCGGAAAGAGGCTTTTCGTATCACCATGAAGCGCCACTGGACATGCGTATGGAGCAAAGCGGGCCGTCGGCAGCGGATCTGGTCAACACCCTGCCCGAAGCCGAACTGCGCGCGCTCTTTTGGGAATACGGCCAGGAACGCTTTGCGGGCGCCATGGCAGGAGCCATCGTAAAAGCGCGGGCGCAAAAGCCCATCGAAACCACGACGGAACTGGCCGAGCTACTCAGCCGCGTCGTCCCCGCCGCCGCCCGGCGGGATGGCCACCCCGCCCGCCGCGCCTTCATGGCGCTGCGCTACGCCTGCAACCGGGAACTGGACGGGCTGGAGGATGCGCTGCGGGGCGTCTTTGAATTGCTGCGCCCCGGCGGCCGTTTGGCGGTGATCGGCTTCAACAGCCTGGAAGATGCGGCGCTGAAACGGGCGTTCCGCCCCTACCTGGAAGGCTGCACCTGCCCGCCGGAATTCCCGGTTTGCCTTTGCGGCAAAACCCCCGGGGGGCGCTTTGCGCAAAAGCCACGGCTCCCCGGCAGCGAAGAACTTGCACGCAATCCGCGCGCCCGCAGCGCCAAGCTCCGGGTGATTGAAAAAATAAAGTAACAACCATGAAAGAAAGAGGGAAAGACGATGCCAGTGACGGAACGCGATTTTGCGCTGTTCACCCCCGCACAGCCAGCTGCGGCTGCCCCGCGTAAAAACCAGCAGACCCCCAGGCGCAAATCTGCCGCCGCGCCCGCTCCCCGCCCCCGCGTCGCCCCCGTGGCTGCGGAGCCGGAGGAAGCAATGGCCGTGAAAAAGGAAAAAGCACGCGCTGCGTGGAAGAAGACGCTCATCGCCTATGGCGCAAGCGCCGTGGTTGCGGTGTGCCTGTTTGGCGGCGTGCAGACGGAGCTGAGTTACCTGAAAGCGGTCAGCGAACGGCAGACGCTCTACCAGGAGCTGGATCAGCTCCGGCAGCAGGGAATCAGCCGCCAGGCGGCCATTGAGCAAAAATATTCGCTGGATATTATCCAGGAATATGCGCTGGGCAAACTCCATATGGTTCCCATTGAAGGCGGGCGCATCTGGTATCTGACGCACCCCGGTGGCGATACCATTCTGCAATAAGGCGCTTGCCGCCGACGGAATGCAAACGCCGCCACCGGCATATAGTGATGCAGCAAAGCGGAAAGGAGAGGATGCAGTTTGGCAAAGCGGAAGCTAACTTCCAGCGACCGTCTGCTTGTGCGCGCAATGATCGTGCTGTTTGCCGTGGTGTTCGGCCTGTTCGGCTACGATTTGGTGCGCGGCCTGGTCAACGTGCAGCTGGTGCATGGCAGGGAATATGCCGCCAAGGCGGAAAACGGCCAGCTGCGCGATACCGAAGTCGCGGCCAGCCGGGGTTCCATCTATGACACAAACATGACGCCCATCGCCCAAAGCACGACGGCGGGCAAGGTCTACATCAACCCCAACAGCTTTTCAAAAATCCCCAACAAGGAAGCGCTGCTCCAGGAGCTCTGCGACCAACTGGCGCCGATCCTTGGGATTACGAGCGAAAAAGTGCGCAGCCAGGCCTCCCATACGGAAAACAATTATATGGTACTCAAGGGGCAGGTTGAACTGGAAACCATGCAACTGGTCAATGCATTCCGCAACCGCGAATGCATCCTGGAAGTCGTCCCCGGCGGCAAACCGCGCACGAAAGGCGGCCAGCCGCTGCTGGACGCCGACGGAAACCTTCGCAAGGGCGATGACAACGATAAGTTTTCCACCTACGCCAATTTTATCGGCGTGGATCCGGACGTCAAGCGGTATTACCCCCTCAAGAGCTTTGCGGCCAACCTGCTGGGCTTCACCGGGGCGGAGGACGTCGGCCTGGCCGGGCTGGAAAAATACTATAACAAAGAACTGACCGGCACCCCGGGGCGCATCGTCACGGCCAAAAACGCGGCCGACAGCAACCTGAACATCCAATACGAATCCATCTATGACCCGATCCCCGGCAACAGCCTGGTGCTCACGATTGACGAAGTGATCCAGCGGTACCTGGAACGCTCCTTGCAACAGGCGCAGATTGACGCCAACGCCAAGGCGGCCTACGGCATCATTATGGATGTGAAAACCGGGGCGATTCTGGCCATGAGCTGTGCGCCGAGTTACGACCCCGGCAACTATGAAGCGATTGCCGACGAAGCCACGAAGGCAAAAATCGCCGCCATTGCAGACCCGGCGGAGCGCGAAGCGGCACGCAAAAACGCGATGATGGCGCAGTGGCGCAACGGCACGATTGAACTGACGTATGAACCCGGCTCCGTCTTTAAGACCATCACCGTGGCGGCGGCGCTGGAAGAAGGCGTCGTTGATATGAGCGAGCGTTACACCTGCACCGGCAGCATCACCATCGCCGGGCGCACCATCAGCTGCCACAACCGTTCCGGCCACGGCAACCAGAGCCTGACGCAGGGGCTGATGAATTCCTGCAACCCCTTCATGATCAACATCGGGCAAAAGATGGGCGTGGAACGCTTCTACAAATACTTCACCGCCTTTGGCTTCACGGAACCGACGGGCATTGACCTGCTCAACGAATTTTCGCCCACCACCGGCATCAACATCCATGCGCAAAGCCGGATGGGGCTGGTGGAACTGGCGTCGTGCTCCTTCGGGCAATCCTTTGAAGCCTCGCCCATCCAGATCCTCAGCGCCGTTTCCGCCATCGCAAACGGCGGCAAGCTGATGCAGCCTTATGTGGTGGCAAAGGTGCTCGATGAGGCCGGCCGCGTGATCAGTGAAACCCAACCCACCGTGCGCAGGCAGGTCGTTAGCGGCGAAACCGCAAAGCTGGTCTGCGGCATGATGGAGCAGGTGGTGAGCAACGGCACGGGCAAAAACGGCTATGTGGCCGGGGGGCGTGTGGCGGGCAAAACCGGCACCAGCCAAAAACTTTCCGCCGGCAAGGGCTACGTCGCTTCGTTTTGCTCCTTTGCACCGGCGGATGCGCCCGAAGTCGCCATGCTGATCGCCATCGACGAACCCGTCGGGCTGATCAACGGCGGGCAGATCGCCGCGCCGCCCTCCGCTGAAATCATGGAAAACGTGTTGGTGTATAAAAACATCGAATTGCGTTACACTGAAAAAGAGCAGGAAGAACTTGGCGGCTCCGCGCCGGATATGTCGGATCTCACCATCGCCGCCGCAAAGCAGAGCCTCACCGGGCAGGGCTACAGCGTCCGCGTGATTGGCGACGGCGAACAGGTGCTGCACCAGATCCCCGAACCGGGGCAGAGCATCTCAAAGGGCGGGCTGGTGATCCTTTATACCGAAGGGAGCGACACCAGCAAGACCGTCACCGTGCCGGATCTGACAAAGATCTCGATTTCAGAAGCCAACAAAACGGCCGCCAATGCCGGGCTGAACATCAAGCTGACCGGCAACTTCCAAAGCAGTTCCCTCGTCACCTACCGCCAAAGCATCGCCCCGGGGGAAAAAGTCCCCCCCGGCACGGCGATCACCGTCCACTTCGTCAGTAACAACGGGATCATTGACCGCTGAAAGGCAGAACAACCGTATGCTTCTCCACGAACTTTTGCAGGAACTCAGGCCGACCCCGGCGTTTGCGTTTGACGCAAGCGCCGCGGTGGCATTTATTACGGACGATTCGCGCAAGGCCGCGCCCGGCTGCGTCTTCGTCTGCATCAAGGGCGCGCGCTCCGATGGCCACAGCCATGCCGCCGAAGCCCTTGCCGCCGGTGCGCTCTGCGTTGTGGCGCAGGTGGATACCGGCCTCGACCGGCAGGTGCTGGCGGAAGATACCCGCGCAGCCTACGCCCTGCTCTGCGCGGCATTTTATGGCTACCCTGCCCGCCGACTTTGCCTGATCGGCGTGACCGGCACCAACGGCAAAACCACCACCGCCTTTTTGCTCAAGCAGATTTTTGATTTTGCGGGCTACAAAACCGGGCTGATCGGCACGCTGGTGAACATGGTGGGGGAAACCGAATCCCCCGCGACCCTCACCACGCCCGACCCCTGGGATCTGCAAGGCCTCTTTGCCCAAATGCAGGCGGCGGGCTGCACCCACTGCTTCATGGAAGTATCTTCCCAGGCGCTGGAACAGCGGCGGGTGGAAGGCGTCGCCTTCAAAGCGGGCGTCTTCACAAACCTGACGCAGGATCACCTGGATTACCACGGTACCCTTGAAAATTACCGGGCGGCCAAGGCGCAGCTGTTCCGCCAGTGCGAAATCGCCCTGGTCAACCTGGATGACGAAGCCGCCCCCGCGATGCTCGAAGACAGCGCCGCGCGGCCTGTGTATTATTCCATCCGGCGCGACGCAGCGGATTACACCGCCAAAAACGTGCAGTGCCATGCGGGCGGCGTTCTCTATGAGCTGGTTGGCCGCTCCGTGATCGGGCGCGTGCGCTTTGCGGTGCCGGGCGCGTTTTCGGTCTACAATTCCCTGGCGGCGGCCTGCACCGCGCTGGAACTCGGTCTGGAACTGCCCCTGGTGCTGCAAGCGCTCGAAGCATCCCGCGGCGTGCGCGGGCGGATGGAAAACGTCCCCACCGGCACGGATTACACCGTGCTGATCGATTACGCCCACAGCCCCGACGGGCTGGAAAACGTGCTGCAAGCCCTGCGCGGCTTTGCCCAGGGGCGCCTCATCACCGTTTTTGGCTGCGGCGGCGACCGCGATAAAACCAAGCGCCCCATCATGGGGCGGATCGCCTCGGAGCTTTCCGACATCATTATCGTCAGTTCCGATAACCCGCGCAGCGAAGACCCGGAGGCCATCATCGCGGATATTTTGGCCGGGATCAAAAGCAAGGCAAGCGTCTTTGTGGAACCCGACCGCATTTTGGCCATCAAGCTGGCGCTCAAACGCGCACGCGCCGGGGATATTGTGCTGCTGGCCGGGAAGGGGCAGGAAACCTACCAGATCCTGGCAAGCGGCAAAATCCACCTGGATGAGCGCGAGATCATCAACAACTATTTTTTAAATAAAAGCGCATAGGACGGGTTAAGACATGAAAGAAAACTTTTCGGGTTATGCGGCGCTGCTCCTAGCCTGCGGCGCAGCGATGGGGCTGACCGCCGCGCTGGGCTATGCCTTCATCCCCTGGCTGCACAAGCTCAAGTTTGGGCAAACCATTCTGGATATTGGCCCGAGCTGGCACAAGCACAAGCAGGGGATCCCCACCATGGGGGGGGTAATGTTCATCATCGGCATCCCGCTTGCACTGGTGATCACCTTTGCCACCAACGCTTTGCGCGGCGGCAACCTCTTCACCGCACAGGCGGGGGCGCACCGGCTCTATTACCCCGATTTGCCCGGCGGCGGCTACACAACCAAGCTGGTTGCGGGTCTGCTCATGGCGCTGCTCTTTGCCCTGATGGGTTTTTTGGATGATTACACCAAGGTGGTCAAAAAGCAAAACAAAGGGCTTTCCGTTTCGCAAAAATCCCTGATGCAAATTGTGATTAGCTTCGGCTACCTGGTTACGCTCCTGCTTTCGATGCAGGGCAAGCCCTATACGCTGGTTCCCTTTTTGGGCGTGGTCACCATGCCCTCCTGGCTCTTCCTGATCTTCGGCTTTGCGGTGCTCTATTGCGCAACAAACGCCGTCAACTTCACCGACGGCGTGGACGGCTTATGTTCGAGCGTCACCGTCACGGCGGCTGCGGCCCTTGCGGTGATCGCCGTGATGCGCGGCATGTTTGGCGCGGGCGCCATGGCCGCCGCGCTGGCGGGCGGCTGCGCCGGGTTCCTTGTGTGGAACCGCAACCCCGCCAAGGTGATCATGGGCGACACGGGTTCCATGTTCCTCGGCGGGCTGCTGGTGGCCATCTGCTTTGCGCTGGATTGCCCGGTGATCCTGCTCCTGGTGGGGCTGATCTATGTGATAGAAGGGCTTTCGGATGTACTCCAGATCGGCTACTTCAAAATGACACACGGCAAGCGCATCTTCAAAATGGCGCCGATTCACCATCACTATGAAATGAGCGGCTGGAGCGAGAAAAAAATCGTCGCCGTCTTCACCCTGGTCAACGCGCTGGGCGCGGCAACAGGGGTCGCGGCGGTCTGGTTTGGGCTAAAATTGTTCGTTGTATCCTAAAACTGCGCCACAATCAATCATAAATATCAACAGGAGGGATTGCCCGTGCCGACACAAGCCGCAACACGTAACCACGCGCACCTTAAAGAGCAACCGGAAAGGCAACTCCTCCGCCACAAGGTTCTGGCCTACGGCGGCTTTGATTTCCCCTTCATGCTCATCGTCACCGTCCTGCTTTGCCTGGGACTGGTGATGATGTTCTCGGCCAGCTACGTCTACGCCATCCGCCACCACAACGGCGACGCGTATTATTTCATCAAGCGCCAGCTGATCTTTGCCGTTTTGGGCTTTGCCGCCATGCTGCTGATTTCCAAGCTCAACCTGAACCTGTTGCGCAAGCTGGCCATCCCCGTGCTGATGGTCGCCTTCCTCCTGCTGGTCGTGGTGCTGTTTTACCACACAGACATCAGGGGGTTCCGGCGGTGGATCCCCCTCTTTGGCTGGACGATTCAGCCCAGCGAGATTGCGAAGGTTGCGCTGATCCTCTTTTTTGCCTTTGCGATGGAAAAATACCAGCGCCCGCTCTACAACCGCCACGCCAAAGATAACAGGGGCTTCCTGCGGCGCTTCTTTGCCCAATGGGGCTGCACGCTGCTCTATATGGGCATCCTGCTGGCGATGGTCGTGCTGATCTTTTTGGAAAACCACGTTTCCGGCACCATCATCACCCTGGCAATCGGTGCGCTGCTGATCTTCATCGGCGAACAGCGCATCCCCCTGTGGTGCTATTTATTGATCGCCGGCGTGGCCGTCGGCGCGGTGCTGCTGGTCTTCCACAACCCCGATATTTTGCCCGAACACGCCGCCAAGCGCATCATGGCCTTCAAGGATCCTGCCAGCGACCCTTCCGGCAGCAACTGGCAAAGCACCCAATCCCTGCTGGCCGTCGGTTCCGGCGGCTGGTTCGGCCAGGGCTTCGGCAACTCCATCCAAAAGCACCTTTACCTGCCGGAGCCGATGAACGACTTCGTCTTCGCCATCGTCTGCGAAGAGCTGGGCTTCCTGGGCGCGTTTTGCATCGTGCTGCTCTTTATTGCGCTGGTGTGGCGCGGCTTCATGATCGCCCTGCACACCAAGGAACGCTTCGGCACGCTGCTGGTGATCGGCATCGTGCTGCAAATCGGGCTGCAAACCGCGCTGAACATCGGCGTGGTGACCGCCGTGCTGCCCAACACGGGCATCCCGCTGCCGTTCTTCAGCTACGGCGGCACGGCGTTGCTGATCCTCCTGGCAGAAATGGGGATCGTGCTGGCGGTTTCCCGCGTATCGCGCGAAATCAAAAAATAATCTTATCCTATTATAGGAGGTGCTTGATGCTGCTCGACCAAAAGCGGATCCTCTTCGCCACCGGCGGAACCGCCGGGCATATCAACCCCGCGCTTTCGGTAGCGGGGCTGGTGCGGCGTCTGCACCCGGATTGTGAAATCCTCTTCATCGGCACAGCGGATCACATGGAAGCGACGCTCGTCCCCGCCGCCGGGTTTGCCCTGCGCACCATCGAAATCAGCGGCTTCCAGCGGAGCTTGCGCCCGCAGAACATCAAACGCAACCTGGGGACGCTGCTGCGCCTGCTGCGCGTCACCGGCCAGGTGGAGGCCATTTTGGAGGACTTCCGCCCGGATGCAGTCATCGGCTTTGGCGGCTACGTCAGCGGCCCCGTGCTGCGCACGGCGGCAAAGCGCGGCGTCCCCACCGCCATCCACGAACAAAACGCCTTCCCGGGCGTGACGAACAAAGCCCTGGCCAGGCGGGTGGACGCGGTGATGCTCACAAGCCCCGCAGCCGCCGCGCGCCTGGAATGCAAAAATGAACCTGTGATAACGGGGCTGCCCATCCGGCACGAAATATTGAAGGCCGAACGGGCGCAGAGCCGCCGGGAGTTGCACCTGGACGAACGCCCGATGGTGCTTTCGATGGGCGGCTCCCTGGGTGCGCGGGCGGTGAACGAAGCCGTGTGCGGGATGCTTACACAGCTCTGGAAGCAGCACAGCTGCCACTTCCACCACGCCTACGGGCAATACGGCAAATGGGTGCCGGAAGAGCTGCAAAAACAGGGCGTTGACCTGGCTGCGCCGGAAATCACGCTGCGGGAATACATTGACGACATGCCCCGCTGCATGGCCGCCGCCGACCTCGTCATATCACGCGCAGGTGCAAGCGCCCTATGTGAATTGCAAGCCATGCAAAAGCCCTCCATCCTGATTCCGTCGCCCAACGTGACGGAAAATCATCAGTATCACAACGCCAAAGCCCTGACTGACCGGGGCGCGGCGGTGCTGATTGAAGAAAAAGACCTCACCCCGGCGCTGTTGGCGCAAACCGTGCAAAGCCTTTTGGCGGACGGCGAAAAGCTGCACTCCATCGCCGAAGCCGCCCGCGCCATGGCCGTCACCGACGCCACCGAACGCATTTATGCGGTTCTTTGCAGCATCGTTCAAAAATAACAGCACGCCCGCATTGTGACGCATCCTCCCCGCTCCGCATATACTGGAGCATAAGGAAGGTGTGCATAAAATGGCTTCGTTTTTGATCAACGGCGGTCACCGCCTGGCAGGTGAACATACTTTGCAGGGCGCAAAAAACAGCGCTCTGCCGATTCTTGCGGCGACGGTCGCCAGCGGCGGCGAATGCATAATCCACCGCTGCCCCGCGCTGACGGATGTGGAAGCGACGCTCAACATCCTGCGGCACCTGGGCTGCGGCGTGCAGCGCGAAGGCAACACCATCACGGTGGATGCTTCCAGCTTGCAGCGCGGGCAGATTCCGGAAGCTCTGATGCATGAAATGCGCTCTTCTATCGTATTTTTGGGGCCGCTGCTCTCGGCGCTCGGCCGGGCGGAACTCAGCGCACCCGGCGGCTGCGAAATCGGTATGCGCCCCATCGACCTCCACCTGGAAGCGATGCAAGCGTTGGGCGTGGAAATCCACCAGGCGGCGGGGCGGCTCTTCTTCCGGGCGGAAGGCGGGCTGCGGGGCGGGCGGCTCGCGCTCTCCTTCCCCAGCGTCGGCGCGACGGAAAACCTGATGATCGCCGCCGCAACCGCCAAAGGCATCACCGTGCTGACCAACGCCGCGCGGGAACCCGAAATCGTTGACCTTGCCAACTTCCTGAACGCCTGTGGCGCAAGAATCCTGGGCGCGGGGGGCGGCACACTGCTCATTGAAGGCGTGCAAAAGCTCCACGGTGCGGAGCACACCGTGATCCCCGACCGCATCGCCGCCGTGACCTACCTCAGCGCCACCGCCATCACCCAAGGGGAACTGCTGCTGCGCGGCGCGGCGCCGGCGCACATGGACGCCGTGCTGGCCGTGCTGGAACAAACCGGCTGCCGGCTGCGCCGTTTGCCCGAAGGGCTGCACCTGCGCGCACCCCACCGCCTGCACCGCCTACCCACCGTGCGCACCATGCCCTACCCCGGCTTCCCCACCGACGCACAGGCGGGCGTCATGACCCTGGCCGCCGTGGGGGACGGCACCAGCATGATCACAGAAACCATCTTTGAGAACCGCTTCCGCCACGTCAGTGAACTGCGGCGCATGGGCGCTTCCATCCGCGTAGAAGACCGCGTAGCCGTTGTGGAAGGCGTGCCGAAGCTCCACGGGGCGCAGGTGGACGCCTGTGACCTGCGGGCGGGGGCAAGCCTGGTCGTGGCGGGTCTTGCCGCCGAAGGTGACACCCGGGTGTGCAGCATCCGGCACGTGGACCGCGGCTGCGAGCAACTGGAGCTTGGCCTAAGCGCCTTGGGCGCAAACATCAAACGGGAGGAAACCGACGGTGAACACTAAGAAAAC
>JAITNG010000127.1 GCA_031290595.1 Oscillospiraceae bacterium | reverse complement strand
CCACGGCAACAGCATTTACTTTCGCGCCAAAACCTGGTAAAATAGGGTAGAGGTGATAAAAATGTTAGAACGGCTATGCAAAGCGGCAGGGAATGTGAGCGAACCTCGGCGGCTATGGGGAAATTTTCGGCACAAACTGGTGGATATACTTGTCATCGCGCTACTGACGATTCTTTGTGGAGGCGAAGATTTTGTCGATATGGAAGAATTTGGACAAGAACGCGAAGAAATTCTGCGAAAAATTCTCGTCCTGCCCAACGGAATTCCCGATAGCGACACATTTCGAAGGGTTTTGGAACGCGTAAACCCTGCCGAAATGTCGCGCTGGCTCGATGATTGGATCGAAATGGAGCGAAAACCTGGTGGACGGCTGGTCAATTTTGACGGAAAAGCCATTCGCGGAAGCGAAAATACGTCACACAAAGCGTACCACGTGGTAAGCGCGTGGGTGGCAGAACATCACATGACACTGGGGGAACTTGCGGTCGAAGAGAAGTCCAATGAGATCACAGCGATCCCGCGACTGCTTGATCTGATTGACATTGCGGGCGATATTGTGACTTCGGATGCGATGGGGTGCCAGACCGAAATTGTGAAAAAGATTTGCGAAAAGAAAGCGGATTACGTCATCGGTTTAAAAGGGAACCAGCCCACGATGGATAATGAAGTCGCCGAATATTTTTCAGCAGTGGAACGCGAGAATCTAGAGGTGTTGAGCCGCTGGACAAGTCCCGTTGAAAAAGATCACGGTCGAATCGAAAAACGGGAGGTCACAGTGATTTCGGCTAATTGGTTTGCGGATCGCGGGCGCTGGGAAGGGTTAAAAACCTTCATTCAGGTGCGCAGTTTTGTCACAAAAAAGGGAGAGCAGACCGTGAGTATCCGCCGCTACATAAGCAGCGCAAGCCTTGACGCGCAAGAGTTTTGCGGGATTATTCGCGGGCATTGGTCAATTGAAAACCAGCTGCACTGGTGTCTTGACGTTGTGTTTCGAGAAGATTCGTCACGCGCGCGCAAAGACAATTCTCCTCTCAATCTCAACATGTTGCGAAAAATGGCGCTTTCACTGCTAAAAGCAACTGACATGGGAAAGCGCGTCAGCCTCAAAAAGAAAATGTTTAAAGCCGCCCTCAACCCAGAACGGTTGCTCCAGGTTTTGATGGAAAAGTAAATGCTGTTGCCGTGGGGGGGATTTGCACGGCAAACTTAATTTGGGTAAAACCCTCACTACTACCCCGGCGCGGTCATGGCCACGCCGGGGCTTTCTCGTTAAAGCCAACCATGCCGCGCCAAGTGCAGAACGGTACGTTTTTTAGACGAGGAATAATTTTCCCCCCCAAAAAAAGGGGTACCCCCTCTCCTAGGGGAAAGGAGAGGGGGAGGGGGAGGAGAAGTCCGTATATCGGACAAGAAGATAGCAATTTCAGGTGTGGCTTTATGCCACGGTGTAGGCGCTCGCGCTCTCATCCTTGCGGAAAAGGCGGTAGGCGCAATAGGCGGAACCCATCACCAGGATGGCGATGCACACCAGGATGCCGGTGTTGACGCCGCTGCCGGTGTTCGGCACAAGGCTGGCGCTGCCGCCGCTGAAGAACGGGCTGGTGCTGGATGTGCTGCCGCCTGTGCTTGTGAGCGTGGTCGTGACGGTTCCGGTGGAACTGACGGGCACACTGTTTTCGGTGTTCTGGCCAACCAGGTTTTCAATGGCCTGCCAAATGCCATCCAAGCTGCCTGTTGGCAGGAACCAGAACACGCCGCCTTCAAACTTGGCTTCTTTGTCATCCGCAGTGCCAAAGATTTTATCCGGCCCCGCCCAAATGGCGTCGCCAAGGTTCAGCTTGCCGTCGGCGGTGACCGCCTGATAGATGTTGCTGTATGCAGGGAAGGCGACATAAAATTTTTCGCCCCGTGGGTAGGCTGCGACGTTGGTGCCGATTTCGGGGTCGTTCCCCTGGCTGTAAACATATTGCGCCGGGTCAAGCGATTCCCCGCTTGCGCTCAGGATCTCAAAGACGCCTATTTGGCCTGCAACGGCTTTATACAGGGTCTTCGCCTGGGTGGGGATTTCATCCACGGTGGGGATGGTGATGATGGACGCTGTTTCGGAGCTGCTCTCGCTTTCGCTCGTTGAAGCCGTTTCGCTCTCACTTGCGGTTTCACTGGTGGATTCGCTTGCGCTCGATGAATCGGTGACGGATGCACTTTCGCTTTCCGTTGCGCTCTCGCTCGCGGTGACGGATTCGCTTTCGCTCTCAGAAGCGGTTTCGGTTTCAGTTCCGGTTTCTGATGCCGTTTCACTGAGGCTCTCCGATTCCGATTCGGATAGGGTTTCGCTGCCCGTGTAATCCGGGTCGCCGGGGACGTCCGGGTTGGCCAGGGTCGGCGCTGTGATCAGCGACACGCAAAGTGCCAGGCAGGTGATGCAGAGGACGAGGGCAACGAGCCATTTGGATTTCTCTCTTTTCATGTTTACAATCCATTCCTTTCGCAGGGGATTCCCTGTGTTTTTGCAGTCTTTCTTTTGGTGTCTGCGCGTTTCGCTTCATCATATTACACCATGAAGTTTGCCCCTGTCAACGGTTTTGGCCAAGATTTTGCCCTCCGCTTTGCTCCACAAAAACAAAACACCACCATCTGGCAATCTCTTGCCGAATGGTGGGTAAAAGTTGGGATTTAAAGCAATGAAGCAAAACCGGGGCGGCGAAAACTCCCTGCTTTTTTTGAATTTCGTCGCCAACTGCGCTGGGCGCACACCGCGCACCAGCGCAGTTTTGCATTTAGTTCCTTAGCGGCGCGGCGGCGGGCGGCGGTCACGGTCGTTGCTGCCATGGCGGTCGTCGCGGCGGGGCGCGGGGCGGCGCGGCGCGTCAGAAACGGTGTTTTCCGGCACCAGGCCTTCCACTTCAATCAGCGCATCGCGGCGCGAAAGGTTCAGCCTGCCCTGCTCGTCGATTTCGCGCACCTTGACGATCACTTCGTCGCCGACGGCGACCACGTCTTCCACGCGCTCGGTGCGTTTCACATCCAGGTGACTGACGTGCACCAGGCCTTCTTTGCCGGGCGCGATTTCAACGAATGCGCCAAAGTCCATCAGGCGGGTGACGACGCCCTTATAAATTGCGCCGACCTCCGGGTCGTTGGCGATGGTTTCAATCATGAAGAGGGCGCGTCGGCCGTCTTCAATATCGAGGGCGCAGATATAGATCTTGCCGTCCTCTTCCACGTCGATCTTGCAGTTGCATTCGGCGCAGATCTTCTGGATCACCTTGCCCTGTTTGCCGATCACTTCGCTGATCTTTTCGACCGGGATGGTGGTGGTGAGCATCTTCGGCGCGTACTTGGAAAGCTCCGCACGCGGTTCCGGGATCACCGGCAGCATAATGTCATCCAGGATATAGAGCCTGGCCTTGAAGGTCTTGTCGAGGGCTTCCTGAATGATGGCGGGGGTCAGGCCGTCGATTTTAAGATCCATTTGGATGGCGGTGATGCCCGCATGGGTGCCGGCCACCTTGAAATCCATGTCGCCGAAGAAGTCTTCCAGCCCCTGAATATCCACCATCGTCATGAAGCGCTCGCCTTCGGTCACCAGGCCGCAGCTGATGCCCGCAACCGGGGCTTTGAGCGGCACGCCCGCCGCCATCAGTGAAAGCGTGGAGCCGCAGATGGCGCCCTGGGATGTGGAGCCGTTGCTGCTGAGGACTTCGCTGACCAAACGGATTGCATAGGGGAACTCTTCCACAGGGGGGATCACCGGCAACAGTGCGCGTTCCGCCAGTGCGCCGTGGCCGATTTCGCGGCGGCCGGGGCCACGCGAAGGCCGGGTTTCGCTCACGGAAAACGAGGGGAAGTTGTAGTGATGGATATAGCGCTTGCTCTCTTCCTCATCGATGCCGTCCAGCTTTTGATCCATGCTCATCGGCCCCAGGGTCGTGGAGGTGAGCACCTGTGTCTGCCCGCGTGTAAACATACCCGAACCGTGGGCGCGATCCAGCAGATCCACTTCCGCGTTCAGCGGACGGATGTCGTCGATGCCGCGGCCATCCACGCGCTTGCCGTCGTCAAGCAGCCAGCGGCGCACGACGTACTTCTGCGTCTTATAGAGGCAGTCTTCGATTTTGCCGTAGTCGGCGGCGTATTTTTCATCAAACGCTTCATGCACCTTGGCATAGATGGGCTTGAGCCGTTCGTCGCGGATGCGCTTGTCGTCCGTATCCAGCGCCGTGCGGATGTCTTCGATGACGAAGGCCTTGATCTCTTCATACATTTCGGCGGGCGGGTCGTTGGAGGGGAAGTCGATCTTCGCCTTCCCGGCCTCGGCTGCAATGCCCTGGATGAAGGCCACCAGGCGCTGGTTCTCTTTGTGGCCAAACATGATGCCTTCATACATCTCCGCGTTGGTCACTTCCTGCGCGCCGGCTTCAATCATGGCCACCAGTTCGGCTGTGGAAGCCACCACCAGGCTCATGCGGCTGCTTTCGCGCTGCGCGGCGGTGGGGTTGATCACGTATTCGCCGTCCACCAGGCCGACGTTGACCCCCGCGATGGGGCCGCGCCAGGGAATATCGCTGATGCTGATGGCAATCGAAACGCCCAGCATCGCCACCATATCCGGCGGGCAATCCTGGTCAACGCTCATCACCGTGGCCACAACGCCCACGTCATTGCGCATATCCTTGGGGAAGAGGGGGCGGATGGGGCGGTCGATCACGCGGGAAGCCAGCACGGCTTTTTCGCTTGCGCGGCCTTCACGCCGCTGGAAGGAGCCGGGGATCTTGCCGACAGAATAGAGCTTTTCTTCAAAATCAACGGATAGCGGGAAAAAGTCGATGCCGTCGCGGGGTTTTGCACTCATGGTTGCGGTGCAAAGCACATTGGTTTCGCCATAGCGCACCAGGCAGGCTCCCCCTGCCAGCTGCGCCATTTTGCCGGTTTCAACGATGAACGGCCTGCCGCCGATCTCCGTTTCAAACCGCTTGTAGTCCTGGAAAAACATAGTACACTCCTTTGGTTCTCTTTATTCCAATAAAGGAGCGCATTTTAGCAATAAATTTTACGGCTGCCACTGCGCCGGTCGCAAAATTTACCGCTAAAGCACGTACTCCTTTGGTTGGTCGTAAAAAGGAGCCAGGGGGCAAGGCCGATGCCCTGCCGCCTAACTCCTCGCGCCGGGGAACTATTTGCGGATACCAAGCCGAACGATCAGTTCGCGGTAGCGCCCAATATCGTTGTTTTGCAGGTAACCCAACAGGTTGCGGCGGTGGCCGACCATCATGAGCAGCCCGCGGCGGGAATGGTGATCCTTCTTGTGTTCCTTCAGGTGCCCGGTCAAATCGTTGATCCGCTTGGTCAACAGTGCGACCTGCACTTCCGGGGAGCCGGTGTCGCCCTCGTGCAGGGCATATTCGGCAATGATCTGGTTCTTCTCTTCTGGGGTCATGTTGCTTTCACCTCATCGTTAAATTGCGCCGATTTCTCAGCCGGGGTCGGTGATTCCACCAGCCGGGGAACGGCGATCCCCATTAGTTTAACACAAAACAGCGGTTTTGTAAAGGGGGGTAAAGCCTAAAATTTTATTGCCTGTTAGAATCCTGCAAATATCCGCCGCGAAACCGCAACATTTTGTTGACAAATTGTCAATTTCAGGGTAAAATAAGGATGGCCTGTCGGGGCGGCGGCTGCACACAGCCTTTCCTCAGCAAATTTTTGGGGAAAGGAGATGGTGCCTTTATGGAAATTGCATTTGCAATTTGGCAGGCAGTTGCGGAAACATACGCAGCCTTTGCGGCGGATTTATCCTTCGTTTTGGCTGTAGTCGAAGCGCTCTTGCTCTCGTGGCAACACAGCATAAAGAAGTAACCGCCCCTTAGTCTTCCCGGACTGGGCGGTTACTTCTTAACTTCATCATTAGGGGAAAGGAAGCAACCGTCAAACCGACAGGCCATCTTCTTGTTTTTAGTATACCACGCAACGCGTGTTTTGTCAACCACATTTTCATCATTATGTTATGCCCTCACGCCGCCAGCTGCGGCAAAAACCGCGTTTTTTTGTGTTTCCCCTTGCCTTTTGGCACAGGATATAGTATAATGCATTCAACATATTCACTACAAAGAAAAGGCAGGAGAAAAATCATCATGGCTGTTTTTCGCCCCTTCCGCGCAATCCGCCCCACCCCGGCGCTGGCCGCTTCCATCGCCGCCCTGCCCTATGACACCATGAGCAGCGCCGAAGCCCGCGTGCGGGTGCAGGGGAACCCCTATTCCTTTTTGCACATCGATAAGGCGGAAGTTGACCTGCCCGAAGGGGTTGACCTATATGACGGCCAGGTGTATGCCACCGCTGCGGGCAACCTTCAGCGCCTGGTTGCGGAACACGCGTTCCGGCAGGATGCTGCGCCGCAGTTCTACCTTTACCGCCAAACATGGCGCGGGCGCAGCCAGCTGGGGCTGGTGGGCTGTGCTTCCATTGATGATTATAAAAATAATAGCATTAAGAAGCACGAGCTGACGCACCCGGAAAAGGAAACCGACCGCATCAATCACGTGACGGCGTGCAACGCCAACACCGGCCCCATCTTTTTGATGTATCGCGACAGCGTTGGCGTCGCCGCTGTGCTGGAAGCCTGGCGTGCGGCGCACGGGAGCGAGGTTGCGTTCACCGCCGGCGGCGTGTTGCAGGAAATTTGGCCGATTGACGACCCCGCTTTGGCGCAGCGCCTGGAACAGGCCTTTGCCGCCGTCCCCGCGCTCTACATCGCCGACGGCCACCACCGCTGCGCCTCTGCGGCGCGCGTGGGCTTTGCAAAGCGCGCCGCTTTCCCTGCATACACCGGCGATGAGGAATTCAACTTCTTTTTGGCCGTCGCGTTCCCCGAAGACCAGCTGACGATCCTGGATTACAACCGCGTGGTGCGCGACCTCAACGGGATGACGGCCGAAGCGCTGCTTTCGCGCGTGAGCGATCTGTTTTCCGTCGAGCTATACGCCCCGGCGGGGCAGCCGTATCACCCGGAAGCCGGGCATTACTTCGGGATGCTGCTGGGGGGCAACTGGTATCGCCTGCGGGCGCGGCGCGGCAGCTTTGATGAAGGCGACCCCATCGCCCGGCTGGATGTTGAGATCCTCCAAAAGAACCTGCTTGCGCCGATCCTGGGCGTTCAGGATCCCCGGCGGGATCACCGCATCGAATTCGTCGGCGGCATCCGGGGGCTGGAAGAACTGGAGCGCCGCTGCCGGGAGGATATGCAGCTGGCGTTTGCGATGTTCCCCACCACAACGGCGGAGCTGATGGATATTGCGGATAGCGGCAACATCATGCCGCCAAAATCCACCTGGTTTGAACCAAAACTGTTGAGCGGGCTGTTTGTGCATGATTTGGGGTAACAATTGTATCTTATAATATAAAGAAGGTGAACCCGTGCCGGACGATAAAACCACCCCCGGGGGGGATGACGCCGACCTGCTGAGTATGATCCGGCAGCACTTGGCCGAAGCGGAGCAGAATATCCGGCAATCCAAGCCCCCGGCAATCGACCCCGACACCGAATGCGATTTGCTGGAACTGGACTGCATTACGCCGCACGGCGCTGCACCGCCCAAAGCGCCGCCCTCCAAATTTGAAATCGATTGGCGTTCCACGGAAGATCTGTGGGAGTTTGATACAGCAACAGCGCCGGTGCAGCGCCGCGCAGCGCCCACGCAGCGCAAAGTGGAAAGCGGCACATCCGCCAGGCTTGCCGCCAGCGCGGGCGTTTTTGCCAACACGCCGCCCGCGCCGCCGCCGCAAACAGTGGCAAGCGGCACAGCCAACCCACGGCGCAAAAGCAAACGCGGCGCAGCCGTGAAGAAATTTTTCGCCTTTGTTGTGGTGTTTGCCGTGCTGGTGGGGGCGCTGGGGGTTGGTTTTTTGTATTATGAAGCCGGGAAGGTGCAATTCGCCGCCGCCGACCCGGAAAAAGCCGCGCTGCGGCCTACGGGGGCGGATCTGTGTTCCGGCCTGGGGGTCACAAATATCCTGCTCATCGGGCTGGATGCGGAATCCAGCGGGAGCGTCCGTTCCGACTCCATGCTGCTGTTGAGCATCGACCGCAACACAAATTCGCTCAAACTTTGCTCGTTTTTGCGCGATAGCTGGGTGCAACTGCCCGGCGGCGGCGAAGCCAAGCTCAACGCCGCGTTCGCCAAGGGCGGCGCGGAGCTGCTACGCGCCACGCTGGAACAAAATTTTCGCGTGCGCATTGATCATTACATCACCGTGGATTTTGATGGCTTTGAGGCGATCATCGATTCGATGGGGGGCGTCGCCGTGCCGGTGACTGACCGGGAAGCGGACTTCCTGTGCAAAACCACCCGCCTGGGCAAGCAGATTGGCCGCGAAGGCTTCACCACACAGATGGCCAACAACGGGAACGTGCAGTTCACGGGCGAACAGGCGCTGATCTATTGCCGCATCCGCAAGCTGGATAGCGACTTCCAGCGCACGCAGCGCCAACGCAAGGTCTTGAACGCCCTGGTGGCCAAGGTGAAGGCGGATTCTGTTTTTGACTTGTTCCAATTGCCGGATGTGGTGCTGCCCTGCATCCGCACGGATATGCGTCAGACGGAGCTGACAAAGCTGCTCCTGGCCGCGCCGTTTTATATGCAATACGAAACCATCCAACATAACGTACCCGCTGCAGGGACATACCAAGACGCGAAAAAGCAGGGCAGCGCCGTTCTGGAGCTTGATTTTGACGTGAACATCGCGCAACTGGAAGAATTTATTTATGGAAAGTAAGCTGTTCATTTTGCGGCGGGGCATGAACGCCTTTCAGGATGGCCCCGGCAACCGTTTTGTGGTGCATATGCAGGGCTGCAACCTGCGCTGCCCCTGGTGCGCCAACCCGGAAAGCATCCCCCTGCAAGGGGTGCAAATGGCCACAACGCCGCCCAAGTGGAGCTGCACGGAAATCGGCGTGGCCGCTCTGGTGGAAGAATGCGTGCAGGCAAAGCCGTTGCTCTTTGGCGGCGGCGGAATCACCTTCACCGGCGGGGAACCGACGATGCAGTTTGAAGCCCTGCGCGCAGCCCTGCTCCTTTGCCGGGCGCGGGGGATCCACACCTGCATCGAAAGCAACGCGGCGCACCCGCATCTGCCGGAGCTGTTCCCCCTGATCGACTTCCTGATCCTGGATTGCAAGCATTACGACAGCGAAGCGCACCGCCGCTGGACGGGGCAGGGCAACGAAAGCATCACAGAAAACCTGCGGGCGGCGGGGCGGCAGCGCGAACAGCTGCTGCTGCGCATCCCGGTGGTGGGCGGGGTCAACGCCACGGTCGCGGACGCGGCGGCCTTCCGAAAGCACTTTGCGGCGCTGGGGCTGGCGCACTGCCCGGTGGAACCGCTGCGCTACCACGCATACGGCAAACCGAAATGGCGGCAATGCGGCATGGAATACACGATGCAAGGCGCGGATCTGACGGACGCGGGGTGGGCGGCGTTTTGCGCGGCGCTGGATGGTTGAGGGGTTCCCTGCCGTGTTTTTCGCATCCTTGCCGCTTGCAAATTCCACCGCGTTGTGGTATGATACATACCAGAAGCAAAAGAAGGCGAGGTCACACCCATGCGCATTGCGCTTTATTTTCACGGCGGCTGCCTCAACCGGGGCAACGAGGCGATCCTGCGCGGTACGCTGCCGCTGCTCCAAACGGCCTTCCCCGGTGCGGAAGCTACGCTATATGATCTTTTCCCCCAGGAAGATTTGGCCGCCGGGTTGCCCGATTGGGTCACAGTGACGCCGCTCTTCCCGGCCAAAATGCCCACCATAAGCAAATTTTCGGTGGATCGGCTACGCCTTTCCCTTTATAGCCGGGAATCCCAGGAAAAAGCGGACGAGTTCTTCTTTGGCAAGGTGTTTGCCTATTCTGATATTTTGGAACACGACCTCTTCCTTTCGGTGGGGGGCGACAATTATTGCTATGATTCCGTCAGCGCCATCGCCGCGCTGAACCGCAAGATCAGCGAAGCGGGCAAACCCGCCGTGCTGTGGGGCGCTTCGGTGGGCGCGGAGGATCTGACCCCGCAAAAGGAGGCCGACCTGCGGCGCTACACCCGCATCACGGTGCGCGAAAGCCGCACCCTTGCCCTGCTGGATGCCCTCGGCCTGGGGGAACGCTGCTCCCTCCACGCCGACCCGGCCTTTTTGCTGGAGCCGGAACCCTGCGCACTGCCCGCCGGGTTTGTGCCGGGCGCGACCGTCGGGCTGAACCTCAGCGATTTTGCGCTGCAAGGTTCGCGCAAAGCCATGGCGGCGGCAAAGGCGCTGGTGGAACAGCTGCTGGCCGAACCGGGGGCGAGCGTTGCACTGATCCCCCACGTGCTGCGCCCGGGGAGCGACGACCGCGCCTGTTTGCGCCCGCTGCTGGAAGGGACGCCGGATGGCCGGGTTTTCCTGCTCAGCGAAGGGGAGGACTGGAGCGCCGCGCAGCTGAAATATGCCATATCCCGGTGCCGCGCCCTCATCGGCGCACGCACCCACGCCACCATCGCCGCCTATTCCACCGGGGTGCCGGTGCTTGCCCTGGGCTATAGCGTGAAGGCCACGGGCATCGCCGAAGACCTGTTTGGTTCCGCCAAAGGCCTGGTGCTGCCGGTGAACGAACTGACGCCCGAAAATCTATGCACCACCGCCGCCGCCTTTTTAGATCGCGCGACGGAACTGCGTGAAACGCTGGAAGCCCAACTGCCCGCGCGCAAGGCAAGTGCGGCAAGCGCCGTGCAACGCCTATTGGATATAGATCATGGATAATACAACACATGAAAAACAGGGAAAATTGTATGTTGTTGGTACGCCCATTGGAAACCTGGGGGATTTTTCGCCCCGGGGGGTGCAGTGCCTTGCGGATTGCGACTTCATCGCCGCGGAGGATACCCGGGTGACGGGGAACCTGCTGCGGCATTTTGGCGTCCGCAAGCCACAGGTGAGTTACCACGAACACAACCGGCGCGAAAGCGGCGAAAGCATCCTGCGCCGTCTGCTGGCCGGTGAAATTTGCGCCCTGGTGACGGATGCGGGGATGCCCGCCATATCCGACCCCGGGGAAGATTTGGTGCGTGCCTGCCATGCGGCGGGCGTGCCGATGGAAAGCGTGCCGGGACCCGTGGCCTTTGCCACAGCGCTGGCGCTTTCAGGCTTCCCGGCGGGGCGGTTCACGTTTGAAGGGTTCCTCAGCGTCAACCGGCGCAGCCGCAAGCAGCAGCTCGACGCGCTGGAAGGCGAAACGCGCACGATGCTCTTTTATGAAGCGCCGCACAAGCTCCCCGCCACGCTACAGGAGTTTGCCCTGCGCTTTGGCGAACGCCCCCTGGCCATTGTGCGGGAACTGACGAAGCTGCACGAAGAGGTAATTTGCACCACCTGCGCGGCGGCGGCAGAGCGTTACGGCGAAGGCACGCTCAAGGGGGAAATGGTGCTGGTGCTGCAAGGCGCGCCGCCCCCCGCGCCGGAGCAGCCGCAGCCCCTGGAAGCCGCAACCGCACTGGCGGAGGAATACCGGCGGCAGGGGAATTCCGCCAGCGAAGCGGCCAAACGCGCCGCACAGGCCACCGGGCGCAAAAAAAGCGAGATATACTTGCGCCTTACAAATGACGAAAGTTAGCCATCGATTGCCAATCTTTCTGCCACAGGTGAAAAAATGCTTGCAATTGCTGCTTGAATCCTTTATAATAGAGTAGGAGAAAAATGTAAGGGGGTTGTATCTTGGCAGGTGATTTGCATTGCCACACGAAACTTTCTGATGGTTCCATGGGGATCGGCGATGTGGTTTCGCTGGCAAAAAAGCAAGGGATGTCAACCATTGCAATCACTGACCAGGATTGCCTGGGGGGGACGGAACGTGGGCGGATCATGGGGGATCGCTTCGGTATCACGGTGGTTTCTGGCGTCGAAATTTCCTGCACCGATCCTGTATCCGGGCGGGAAGTCCATATGTTATGCTATTTGATGGAAAGCCCCGACCGTTTGGAGGGGCTTTGCCACAGCAATTTGCTTTTGCGCAAACGTGCAAGCCAATACATGTTGCTCAAGCTGCTCCAGCGTTACCCCATCAGTGCGGAGCTGGTGCAGGAATGCGCCAAGGGTTCCACCTGCGTCTATCCGCAGCACATGCTGCGTGCGCTGATGGAAAGCGGCATCACGGACCGCATTTACGGCGAAGTCTACGAAACGCTATTTTCGCCCGATAGCCCTGAAAACATCCTGGTGCAGCCCAAATTCCCTTCGCCTGCGGAGGTGATTGAGGCCATCCACCAGTCCGGCGGCATCGCCGTGCTGGCGCACCCGGGCGAAAGCGGCGTCATCGATCAGGTGGAAGCCCTGATTGCGGCGGGGCTGGACGGCATCGAGGTCTATCACAGCGCCAACACGCGGGAAGAGCAAAAGCGCCTGCTCGCGCTGGCAAAAAACGAAAATATCCTGGTCACAGGCGGCAGTGATTTCCGGGGGATGTATGGCAGGGGCTGCGTCACCATCGGGCGGGAACAAGTCAATGATTCCCAGGTGAATTCGCTACTCAGCTACAAATCCCGTATGCGCCGCAGCCGGCGGCAAGTGGTCGTTTGAAGGCGTTCAGCAGGGACGAAGGAGGGGTTTTGTGAGCAAAGACACGGATGGCGACATCAAGATTTTCACCGCCGCCGGCGCTGCCGCGCAGCCGCCCGGCGAGGATCTGGACGCCCTGGCGCAGGAAACGGAAGCACAGCGTGCCAGCGGCAACCTTGGCAAGGCCAAGCAACTGGGGCGCGGGCTTTCCAGCTTTTCGGCCAACAGCCCGGAGCTGCTGGCGCTGGCGGAGAGCTTCGGCTTCTCGCTCAACCCGGAGCGCGAACAGCACCTGCATGTGCTGATGCTGTTTTCAGCCCAGGCGGCGCTGCAAGAGCTGCTTGCACCCAAACTGCTGGCCGAAGCCGCCGTCACCACCATGAACAACGCCCTGATCAACCACGAAAAAGCGTTTTGGGATACGGTTTCGGACGGCCGCGTGTTCACGCAGTACCTGCTGGCGCTGCGCGACCCCGTAGGCGAAGCGAAAAACGCCGAACGCATCGGCGGGGTATTCGCCCAGTTGTGCGGGCAAGAGGATAACCCCGACCTACGCGCACTGGGCGCATCGGTCTTTGAAACGGCGTATAAATGGATCGCGGCCAACTGGACGGCAATTTAAGGAATCAACAATAGGTAATGAGCAATAGTTTTGTGCCGTGTGCAATGTTTTAACTATTTCTTGTTACCTATTGTGTTATTCCAGGCACTGCTTGGATTGCAGAATAATATTATACCGTTCCGCAATTAAAAGACTTCTTTCGTTCAACCTTGTGCATTAACGTACCTGGACACGGCACGCCGTGTCCCTACAAACCGAGATGAAAC
>JAITNG010000019.1 GCA_031290595.1 Oscillospiraceae bacterium | reverse complement strand
CAAAGAGAGGTGCCTGCATTGGCTACGGAATGCACGCAGCGCTATGACGTTGCGATTATCGGCGCGGGGGTCATCGGCACGCTGGTGGCGCGGGAATTGAGCCGCTACGCCCTGCGCGTCGCTCTGCTGGAACGCCACAACGACGTTGCCCAGGGGACGACCAAGGCGAACAGCGCCATCGTCCACGCGGGCTTTGACGCAAAGCCCGGCAGCCGCAAGGCGAAAATGAACGTGGCGGGCAACCGCAAAATGCCGGAGCTGTGCCAGACGCTGCACGTCCCCTTCCACCGCAACGGCTCGCTGGTCGTGGCCTTCACGCCGGAAGAAATGCCGGAGCTGGAAGCGCTGCTTGCACGCGGCCAGGCCAACGGCGTGCCGGAGCTGCGGCTGCTCAGCCCTGCGGAGCTACACGCGCTGGAGCCAAACGTCAACCCCGACGCCGTGGGTGCGCTCTATGCCCCCACCGGCGGCATCATCAGCCCCTTTGAGCTGGCCATCGCGGCGGCGGAATGCGCCCTGCGCAACGGCGTGGAGCTATACCGCAACTTTGCCGTGGAACAAATCACGCAAACGGCGGAAGGGTTTTTGCTGGCTTCGCCCAACGGGCAGCTAGCCGCATCCCTCGTGGTCAATGCGGCAGGTGTGCATTCGGATGACGTTGCCCGCATGATCGGGGACGATTCCTTCCGCATTCTGCCCCGCCGGGGGGAATATTTGCTACTCGACAGCGCCCGGGGCGGCGTGGTGACGGCCACCATCTTCCAATGCCCCAGCAAGATGGGTAAGGGCGTGCTGATCACCCCCACGGTGCATGGCAACGTGCTGATCGGCCCTTCCGCCGAAGATATTGACGAAAAAGACGACCTTTCCACCACCGACCCCGGCCTGCGCGGCATCCAGGAAGCGGTGCATAAGAGCGTCCCCGGCTTCGCAATCCGGGATGTGATCACCTCCTTCACCGGCATCCGTGCGCACTGTGACCAGGATGAATTCATCCTCGGCGCAAGCCAAGTGAACCCCCGCATGATCCACGCCGCCGGGATTGAATCGCCCGGCCTGAGCGCCGCCCCGGCCATTGCGGAATACATCGCCGCGCTGGTCTACAACGCCGCCGATGCGCCGGGTTCAAAGGGCAACTGGATCCCCGGCAGGCCGGAGCCTGTGCGTCTGCGGGAAATGACGACGGAGCAGCGCCGCGCCGCCATTGCGCAAAACCCGGCCTATGGCCGCATCGTCTGCCGCTGCGAAACGGTCAGCGAAGGCGAGATCCTCGAAGCGATCCACGCCCCGGCGGGTGCGCGGGATGTGGATGGCGTCAAGCGTCGCACCCGTGCGGGCATGGGGCGCTGCCAGGGCGGATTTTGTGGCACCAAGGTGCTGGAAATCCTCGCCCGCGAACTGGACGCGCCGCCGGAAAGCATCACAAAATCCGGCGGAGAATCCGCCATTTTGCTCGAAAAAACGAAGTGAAGGGAGGGAAAGCAGATGGCAGAAAACACATACTATGACCTGATTGTGATCGGCGGCGGCCCCGCCGGGATGGCGGCGGCGCTCGAAGCCGAAAAGCGCGGCGTGGAGCGCATCCTGCTCCTGGAACGTGCGCAAACCCTGGGCGGCATCCTGGAACAGTGCATCCACACGGGTTTTGGGCTGCATTATTTTGGCGAAGAGCTTTCCGGCCCCGAATATGCCGACAGGTTCATCAACCCCGTGCTGGGCAGCGCCCGCATTGCAACCAAAACCGATACCATGGTGCTGGATGTGCAGCCCGGCGGCGCACAGCACAGCGTCGTCGCCGTCAACAAAACCGATGGTCTGCTGGAACTCCGCAGCAAGGCCGTGATCCTGGCCATGGGCTGCCGTGAACGGCCGCGCGGTGCGCTGAACATCGCCGGCACCCGCCCTGCGGGCATCCTCAGCGCAGGGACGGCGCAAAAATACGTCAACCTCGACGGCTATATGCCCGGCAAGGTCGTGGTGATCCTGGGTTCGGGCGACATTGGGCTGATCATGGCACGGCGCATGACGCTGGAAGGCGCACAGGTGAAGCTGGTCGCCGAGCTGATGCCCTATTCCAGCGGCCTGACGCGCAACATCGTCCAGTGCCTGGATGATTTCGACATCCCGCTCCGGCTCAACTGCACGGTGGTGGGCGTCCACGGGCGCGACCGCCTGGAAGCCGTCACCGTCGCCGAAGTCGATGAAAACCGCCGCCCCCTCCCCGGCACGGAAGAAACCATCCCCTGCGATCTGCTGCTGCTCTCGGTCGGGCTGATCCCCGAAAATGAGCTGACACGCGCGGCGGGCGTTGCGATGGATCCCGTCACCAGCGGCGCAAAGGTCAACCAGAACCGCGAAACAGGGATCCCCGGTATTTTTGCCTGTGGCAACGTGCTGCATGTGCATGATCTGGTGGATTACGTGACCCTGGAAAGCCAGCTGGCGGGCGCGGGCGCGGCGGCTTACATCCAGGGCAAGGCCGATTCTGCGCCGGAGTATGTGCCAACCCAGGGCAGCAACGGCGTGCGCTATGTGGTGCCGCAGCAGGTCAACCGCCACGCTGCGGAGCCGGTGAAGCTCTACTTCCGCGTGGGGCAGGTCTACAAAAAAGCCACCGTGCGTCTGCGCAGCGGCGAAACCATCCTGCTGCAAAAAAAGCGCCCCCGCCTCGCGCCCGGCGAGATGGAGGACGTTTTGGTGCAACCCGAACAGCTCGCCGCCCTGCCGAAGGGCGCAGCGCTAACAATTGAGATCATCGCCGAAGGAGGGACATCAAAAACATGACGACACGTGATTTGATTTGCATCGCCTGCCCCCTGGGCTGCGCCTTGCATGTGGAACTCGGCGAAAACGGCGCGGTGCTGCACGTCACCGGCAACAGCTGCAAGCGCGGCGAAAGCTATGCCAAAACGGAATGCACCAACCCCACCCGCTCCTTCACTTCCACCGTGCGGGTGGAAGGCGGCGGCGCACCGCTGGTGAGCGTGAAATCCGCAAAGCCCATCCCCAAAGGGAAGATGCTGGCCTGTGCGGCGGCGACCAAGGCGGTGGTGATCCAAGCCCCCGTAGCCATCGGCGACGTTGTGCTGACCAACGCCGCCGGGACGGGCATTGATCTGGTAGCAACAAACCGGGTGGGTAAGGGCGGTTGAGGTGGTAAACTATTCCGCAATTAAAAGCAGTGTTCCGTTTTTGGCACCGGGATAAAAGCTCCGGGCGACTGCTAGTCGCCCCTACCAAAATTGCGCTAATAGCGCTATAGAGGTTGCGATTAAACCGGCTATCAGCCGAATTTTGGTAGGGGCGACTAGCAGTCGCCCGGAGTTTTTATCCCGGTGACAAAAAAGCGAACCGCTGGCTTTTACTTGCAGAATCGTCACAAAACCATTTTTTGCT
>JAITNG010000153.1 GCA_031290595.1 Oscillospiraceae bacterium | reverse complement strand
GAGTGTGGCGGTTACTTCTTTTTTACTGCGCAAACAATCGCCAACACCAGGGTAAGTACCAATGCAAGTGTCAACGGATCCATTTACACGCCCCCCTTCCGGGATCCTCTTTGTTGCCTTGTTCCTCCAGAGGGAGTCGGGGGTTTCGCCGCCGGGCGTTACAGCAACGCCGCACACATAGATTATAACGGCTTTGGCCATCAATGTCAATCGAACATCGAAATATTGTTGGGGAACGCAAGGTTTCCATCTCTGCCGAAAAAAACAGTTGCGTTTTCCGCCAAACCGTGCTATAATGCTTCATGGTTATCCGCCCGTAGCGAAGTTGGATATCGCAGCAGATTCCGATTCTGAAGGCCGGGGGTTCGAATCCCTCCGGGCGGACCAGCAACGAACTAATTTACAGAACACAACTTTGAAGGAGGGGGATTTTCATGAAAAAAAGATGACCGTCCTACTGAGCGTAGCGCTGATCCTAAGCCTGACCTTGCCTTGCGCCGCAAGTACGATCCAAAACCTGGTGACCTTCCGTCTACCTCAACCGGAACAGTACAAAACAGCCTACAGCGCGAAATATAGCATCACGGTGGATCGATGGGACTTTGTTTTGCCTGCGTTGGATCCCCGGCATTCCCTGCCTGAAAACCTGACGGGAACGATTGTAGCGAGCGTACCTTACCAAGTTGCGCCGACGGAAACCACGCTCTATCTGCTGGAAAACGGAAACTATTGGTCAGACGCGCTGTATCAGCACACGAAATATCAAGAAATCACGACGCCGGACGCAAACGGAACCAGCTATGCGTTTGACCGCTTTGAGGGCTTTCGGGGCTCATATATGAACGACTTCTTTTATTTTAACACCGCAGACGTAGCGCAGCAAAACACATTGCCGGACATAACCGATACGAAGTACACGTTCACAGTGCAGGGGCGCGCCGTAGAGTCGATTGATGAAGATGGGCTTTATGACCGAACTGATTATGGCAACGCATTCGAGATCACCGGCGGGCAACCGAGTGCGGTGGAATTCACGGTGATCGCGACGGGTCGTGCTTCTTGGACGACAAAAACGCTCGTTGCCACCTTCCACGGCGTCATTCATTACACAGAGATACAGGAGATCAAGCAGGTGAAAACGTTGCCGGGCAAGCAGACGCCGGCGAGTTTTTGGAACTGGGTTCTGTTCATTTTCTTGTTTGGTTGGATCTGGATGGAGTAAGCCAAGTAATAAAACTGAACAAAACTGAGGCACGAAAGCTGTCGAAACAGCGAATGCACCCGGTAGCCATATCGTCAAAGAGGCACAAACTTGCGTTTTTGCGCAAGTTTGTACTTTTCACTTGCCCCCCGCCTGTGGGCAAAAAGCATCTTTATTATAAGGAGATTTTTGATTTGCGCAAAACAAAACTTGTTTGTACACTTGGCCCTGCCAGCGATTCGGAAGACGTGATCCGTGCGATGCTGCTGGCGGGGATGGACGTTGCACGGTTGAATTTTTCGCACAGCACCCATGCGGCGCACGCGCAGACCATCGCCCGCTTCCGCAAGGTGCGCGATGAACTGGGGAAATCGGCGGCCGTGATCCTGGATACAAAGGGGCCGGAAATCCGCATTGGCGCCTTTGCGGGCGGCGCGGCGCAGCTGGAAGCCGGTGCGGAATTCACGCTCGTTGCCGGTGATGTGCCGGGCGATGCGACGCAGGTTTCGGTTTCGTATGCCGCGCTGGCCGACCAGTTGGAGCCGGGGGCGCGGTTGTTGCTTGACGACGGGAAGCTGGAGTTCCGGGTGCTTGCCTGTGCAGATGCGCGGGTTCGTTGCCGCGTGGTGCAGGGCGGCCTGTTGAAGGATCACAAGAGCATCAACATCCCCGGCGCACGGCTGGATATGCCGTTTTTGAGCGAGCGGGATCAGGAAGACCTGCTCTTTGGCATTGCGCAGGATGTTGATTTTGTCGCGGCCTCCTTTGTGCGGCGCAAGGAGGATGTGATTGCGCTGCGCAAGTTTTTGAACTACCACAAGGGGCATGATATTCGGATCATTGCAAAGATTGAGAACATGGAGGGCATCGAGAACTTCCATGAAATCCTGGAACATTCGGACGGCATCATGGTGGCGCGTGGCGATATGGGCGTGGAAGTGGCATACGAAAAACTGCCGGGGCTGCAAAAAAAGTTCATCCGCGCCTGCTACCAATCGGGCAAAATGGTGATCACCGCTACGCAGATGCTGGAATCCATGGTGACCAGCCCCAACCCCACCCGTGCCGAAATCACCGATGTGGCCAACGCCGTGTTTGACGGCACCTCCGCAGTGATGCTTTCCGGCGAAAGCGCCGCGGGGCAATACCCGGTGCGCGCGGTGGAAGTGATGGCGAAAATTGCCGAACAGGCGGAAGAGGATGCGTTTTCGATGGACGTGTTCGCTGGCATCCGTTACGACATGGACGCCACCGACACCACCAACGCCATTTGCGATGCGACCTGCACCACCGCGCGGGATCTGCACGCGGCGGCCGTCATTGCGGTCACAAAATCCGGGCAGACTGCGCGGCGCATGTCAAAATTCCGCCCGTTTGAACCGATCATTGCGGCCACGCCCAAGGTGAAAACCTTCCAGCAGCTCTCGCTTTCGTGGGGCGTTTATGCGGTGCTGGCGGAAATGCAGGCCAGCACCGACGAGCTGTTTGTGCACGCGGTGGATTGTGCGCAGCAGCTGGATATTGTGCATGACGGCGATGTGGTGGTGATCACGGCGGGCATCCCGCTGGGGCATAGCGGCACCACAAACCTGCTCAAGGTGCAGCGCGTCGGCGGCCCCTTCTGGGATTAGTTTTACACACGCGCATCTATGCATATACAAGCCTTCAAAAGAAAATGTCGGTGCCGTCGCTCTTGTTCTGCAAGGGCTTGCATTTCTTGTTCATTTGTGTTATAATTCAATAAACAAGAAGGATCATTCCTGTGAGGAGGAAATAATTTTATGCCTTTTCCGCAAACCAAGGAAGAACTCAAGGAGGCGTTGGTCGCGCGGCTTTCGCGCTTTGTGGGCGTCACGCCCCGGGACGCCACCGATGAACACTATTACAAAGCCCTTGCCGGGCTGTTGCGCGAAGAACTGGGCGAGCGCCGCCGGGATTTTGCCCGGGACGGCCGGCAGAGCGGCAAAAAGAAGATCTATTATTTGAGCATGGAATTCCTGATGGGGCGTTCGCTGAAAAACACGCTCTATAACCTCAACCTGACGGAGCTTGCCAAGGATGCGTTGGCCGACTTTGGCGTGAAGCTCGGAAAGCTCTATGACTGCGAGCCGGACCCCGGCCTGGGCAACGGCGGGCTTGGCCGCCTGGCCGCTTGCTATCTGGATGCGCTGGCCACGCAGGAAATCCCGGCGACGGGGTATTCAATCCTCTATGAATTCGGCATCTTCCAGCAAAAAATTGTGGATGGCTGGCAGACCGAGCTGCCGGATTTCTGGCTCCCGGGCGGGCAGATCTGGCTGGCGCAGCGGGAGGAGCAGGAGCGCACCATCTGCTTTGAAGGGCAGGTGGAAGAGCGCTGGGTGGACGGCTACCACCAAATTGCCACCACGGGGGCGAAGACCGTCACCGCCGTGCCTTACGACCTGTTTGTTGCGGGCAAGGATGGCAAGGGCGTGAGCGTGCTGCGGCTTTGGAGCGCCAAAAAGCAGGGCATCAACATGGAAAGTTTCATCAAGGGCGATTACATGGATTCCGTGGAAGAAAACGCCATGGCCGAAATGATTTCCAAGGGGCTTTACCCCACGGATAACCACCCGGAGGGCAAAGCGCTGCGGCTGCGGCAGCAATACTTTTTGGTTTCGGCTTCGATGCAGGAAATCGTCTTCCGCCAGCTGCGGGATTACGGCAACATCGACAGCCTGCCCGATTGCGCAGCGATCCATATCAACGACACGCACCCCACCATGGCGATCCCCGAACTGATGCGCCTGTTGCTGGATGAATGCGGCTATGGCTGGGAGGACGCATGGTCCATCGTGAAGCGCACGTTTGCTTACACCAACCACACCGTCATGCCCGAAGCCCTGGAACGCTGGCCGGAAGAGCTGGTGCGCCGTCTGCTGCCCCGCATCTATCAGATCATGCAGGAAATCAGCAACCGCTTCCGCAACAGTGTGTGGGAACTGACGCAGGACAGCGCCAAGGTGGAACGCATGGCGATCATTGCCGGTGGGGAACTGCGCATGGCCAACCTCTGCGCCGCCGCTTGCCACAGCGTCAACGGCGTTTCCGCGCTCCACAGCGCCATTATCAAAGAAAAGCTATTTCAGGATTTCTATAGCATAACCCCCGAAAAATTCCACAACGTCACCAACGGGATTGCGCACCGCCGCTGGCTCTGCCAGGCCAACCCCCGGCTGACCGCCTTCCTGACCGAACTGATTGGCGGCGGGTTCGTCTATGACGCGCAGGAGCTGCAAAAGCTGCGCGCCTATGCCGATGACAAAACCGTGCTGGCGGAGCTGGGCAAAATCAAGCTGGAAAACAAACGGCATTTTGCCGCGCAGCTGCAAAAGCAATGCGGCGCGGCGCTTGACCCGGATGCATTGTTTGATGTGCAGATCAAGCGTTTGCACGAATACAAGCGCCAGCACCTCAACGCGTTCCGCATCCTGGCCGAATACCTGGAACTCAAGGAGAACCCCGCCAAAGCCGTGGTTCCGCGCTGCTATCTGTTTGCCGCCAAGGCGGCTTCGGGCTACTTCATCGCCAAGCAGATCATCCGCTTCATCGTCGCGCTGGGCGATTTGATCAACAACGACCCGGACGTCGCCGGGCGGCTTCAGGTGCATTTTCTGGAAAATTACAACGTCACCCTGGCGGAAAACCTGATCCCTGCGGCGGAGATCAGCGAGCAAATATCCCTGGCCGGCACCGAAGCCAGCGGCACCGGCAACATGAAGCTGATGCTGGGCGGCGCGGTGACGCTGGGCACGATGGACGGCGCAAACGTGGAAATCCACGAAGCTGTGGGCGACGACAACATCCTGATCTTTGGCCTACGGGCGGAAGAAGCCGAAAAACGCCGCCTGGATTACAATCCCCTGGAATATTACCGCAACAACAGCGAGCTACAGCGCCTGTTTGACTACATCGACCACAGCGGTATTGCCGGGAAGGCCTTCCCCGAAATCTGGAACACCATCCACTGGGATCCGTATTTGGTGCTGGCGGATTTTGCGGATTACCGCTTTGCCCAACAGGCGGCGGGCGAACTCTGGCAGCAGAAGGAAACCTGGAACCGCATGAGCCTGATGAACATCAGCGGCGCAGGCCGCTTCGCCGCCGACAGAGCCGTGAAAGAATACGCAGCAATGATCTGGTCGCCTGCGGCGGGCTAGGCGGCTGTGCCGCTTTCAAATTGGCTACATCTCATTTTCCTCTTGCAAATTCAATGTTGTTCGTTAGGGATTTTTATTGAATTTGCAAGAGGTTTGGCTTTTTTATGCGTTTTTTATGTGCTTTTCTGCACTTGCGGCACAGCCGGAAAACTGCTGATAAAAAATTTACAAAAAAGGGTGGAAATTTCTTGCCGGATCATGTATAATACTTCGGTAATGAATTTTAACGCAAAGAACACAGGAGGATGAAGATTCACATGAGTTTTGTTTCAAAGGAAAAGATTCGCCCCGCTACCTGGGAAGTCACCGCCGCCATCGACGCGGAAACATTCACCGCGAAGGTGGATGAGATTTTCACCAAGCAGATGCCCAACCTTTCCATCCCGGGCTTCCGCAAGGGGAAGGTCCCCCGCACGATGCTCGAAAAGCGCTATGGCGAAAACCTCTTTTTTGAGGATGCGCTCGACGCGCTGCTCCCCGCCACCATCGATGGCGCGGTCAAGGAAGCGGAACTGGAGCTGGCGCTGCGCCCGCAGGATCTGGACGTGAAGGAAATCGGCAAAGAAAACGGCGTGACGCTCACCTTTGTCGCCATCGTCAAGCCCGAAGTCACCGTGCAGGGCTGGAAGGGCGTCGAAGTCCCCTTCACATCGCCCGATGTGGCCGACGAGGACGTGGAGGAGCATATTCACCAGCTGCAACACCGCAACGCCCGCACCGTGGAAGTGGAAGATCGCCCGGCGCAGGAAGGCGACGTCGCCCAGATCGATTACGAAGGCTTTGCCGACGGCGTCCCCTTTCCGGGCGGCAGGGCTGAAAATTTTGATTTGACCCTGGGTTCCGGCTCGTTCATCCCCGGCTTTGAAGAGCAGGTCGTCGGCCACACCCCCGGCGATGCATTTGATATTGAAGTCACCTTCCCCGCAGAATACCATTCGGAAGACCTGGCGGGCAAGGCGGTTGTGTTCAGGATCAAGCTGCACAGCCTCAAAAAGGAAGAGCTGCCCCCTGTGGATGATGATTTTGCCCAGGAGGTCGGCGAAGACTACAACACAGTGGAAGACTTGCGCACGGGCGTCAAAGCGGAACTGACCGCGAGCCGCGAAAAAGAGAGCGGCGACGGCTTCACGGTGGCGCTCCAGGGGAAACTGGCCGCGCTGGCGGAAGGCGAGATCGCCGAAGAACTCGTTGCCAAGCGCACCGAGCGCAACATTGAGCTGTTCGCCGAGCGCATCCGCATCCCGGTGGAACAGTATCTGCAATATGTTGGGCTGGATAATGAAACCTTCCAGGCCGATATGCACGCACGCGCCGAAGAGCAGATCAAGGTGGAGCTGGCGCTGGAAGACATCGCCAAGCAGGAAGGCCTGGAGGCGACGGCGGAAGAGATCGAGGCGGAATACGTCAGGATCGCGGAGGAATACAACGTGGAACTGGCGCGGGCAAAATTCGGCGTGCCGGAAGAAGAGATCACCGCGGGCATTGTGCGCGAAAAAGCGCTGGAGCTTGCCAAAGCTGCGGCGGTGAAAATTGACCCGCCCGCAGCGGAAGAAGACGCAGAAGAAAACACAGAAGAAGAAACAGCTGAATAACCCACCAGAATTTTAGCTATACTTATAAGACAACACATCAAAAAGGAGGTCGGCATTATGTCACTGGTTCCTATGGTCATCGAGCAAACCGGACGGGGGGAGCGCTCGTTCGATATATTCTCCCGTCTGCTCAACGAGCGCATCGTTATGCTCTCCGATGAAGTCAACGACGTCACCGCGAGCCTGGTGATCGCTCAACTGCTGCACCTGGAAGCCGAAGACCCTGAAAAGGACATCAGCTTCTACATCAACAGCCCCGGCGGTTCCGTCAGCGCGGGCATGGCGATTTTTGACACGATGAACTACATCAAGAGCGATGTTTCCACCATCTGCATGGGCATGGCCGCTTCGATGGGTTCCTTCCTGCTGGCGGCGGGCGCGAAGGGTAAGCGTTTTGCCCTGCCCAACAGCGAAATCATGATCCACCAACCCAGCGGCGGCGCACAGGGGCAGGCGACGGACATCAAAATTGCGGCGGAACACATCATCCGCACCCGCGCCAAGCTCAACGCCATCCTGGCCGAGCGCACCGGCCAAAGCCTTGAAGTCATTGAACGCGACACCGAGCGCGATAATTTTATGAGTGCGCAAGAGGCGCTGGCCTACGGCTTGGTGGATAAAGTATTGACCACGCGCTGATGTGAAAGGTGGAAGTAACAGTGGGAAAAGACGATGAGCGGCGTGTTATGGAGCCGCCGGTGGTTTGCTCGTTCTGCGGCAAATCCCAGGCGCAAATTGATAAGCTGATCGCAGGACCCGGCGTTTATATCTGCAATGAATGCGTTGACCTTTGCTGCGATATTCTTTCGGAAAATCCGGGGCATACCCCCAGCGAGCATCCGCGTGAAAACGGCTACAAGGCCTCCGTTTACACCCGTCTGCCCACCCCGGCGGAAATCAAGCGCCAGCTCGATGAATTCGTCATCGGGCAGGACGCGGCGAAAATCGCGCTGAGCGTGGCGGTTTACAATCATTATAAGCGCATCACCCACCAGCACGAGCGCACTTCCCCTGTGGAAGTGCAAAAGAGCAACGTGCTGCTGCTGGGTTCCACAGGTGTGGGCAAAACCATGCTGGCGCAGACCCTGGCGCGGATTTTGGAAGTCCCCTTTGCCATTGCGGACGCCACCACCCTGACCGAAGCGGGCTATGTGGGCGAGGATGTGGAAAACATCCTGCTGCGCCTGATTCAGGCGGCGGATCACGACATCGGCCGCGCCCAGCAGGGGATCATCTACATCGACGAGATCGATAAAATATCCCGCAAAAGCGAAAACCCCTCCATCACCCGCGATGTGAGCGGCGAAGGGGTGCAACAGGCGCTACTCAAAATTTTGGAAGGCACCGTCGCGGCGGTGCCGCCGCAAGGCGGGCGTAAGCACCCCCACCAGGAGTTTATTCAGATTGATACGACCAACATTTTGTTTATCTGCGGCGGCGCGTTTGACGGCATTGATAAAATTATTGAGAACCGAATCGGACACAACGCGCTGGGATTTGGCGGCAAGGTTTCCAGCAAGGAGAACCGTGACATCGGCAAGATTTTAGAGCAAATCACGCCGCAAGACCTGCTGAAATACGGGTTGATTCC
>JAITNG010000022.1 GCA_031290595.1 Oscillospiraceae bacterium | reverse complement strand
GGTTGGGGTTGCAGCCATACTTGAGCAAAAATTCCGTCATGGGGCATCCTCCTTGCAATTTGCATATTATACTGATATTGCTATTATAAGGCAAGCGGCGGGATTTTGCAAGGCGTTTGCCCCTCTAAAAATAAAATAGTTGCAATTTGCACCAAAAACGTATACACTATAGGTATCAATCTGGGAGGTAACGGCCATGCAACTGGGCAAAAAAGCAGAAGCGCACCTGCGCCGCATTATTGACGTTCTCTATTACATCATGATTCTTTTGGGGTTCTACCTCTTCATGCGCTATGCGTTTTGGCTGGCGTTCCCCTTCCTGTTCGCGTTTTTTGTGGCCATGCTGCTGCAAAAGCCGATGAACTATGCCCATCGCAAGGTGCGGCTGAAAAAAGGATTTTCCGCCGTGGTACTGGTGCTGCTGTTCTATGTGCTGATCTTTGGCATCATCGGTTATGCAGGGGTGCGGCTCTTTGGGATGCTGCGCAGCTTTTTTGAATATCTTTCCGGCCTGCATCCGGCTGAAATCCTGGAAACCGTCGCCCGGCAAATCCCCGGTATGCTCACCTGGCTGCCCGGGGACCGCATGGAAGCCAGCGTCGCCGAAGCCGTCGAACGATTCTGCGAAAAGCTCGCCAATGGCGAAGACACCGGCATGTGGGATCTGGTCAAGGCCAACTTCAGCTGGGATTGGTTCAAAGCGCCTGTCACCGGCCTGCTGGTCACCGCCAGCAAAATCCCGGCGATGCTCGTCGCCGTGGTGATCACCATTGTTTCCAGCCTCTTCATGACCCTCGGCTACGATTCCCTGGTGGTGTTCATCAAACGGCAGCTCCCCGCCGCGCGGCAGGAAGCGCTTTCGACCACCAAGCACATCGCCGTGCGTTCCATGGGCAAGCTGCTGCGTTCCTACGCCATTTTGATGGGCGTCACCTTCAGCGAGCTGATGCTGGGGCTGGGGTTGCTGCTGATGATCGGCGTGCGGGGCAGCTTTGAAGCCCGCTACCTGTTGCCCATCGCCCTGGCGACGGCGGTGGTGGATATTTTGCCCGTGCTGGGGACGGGCAGCGTGCTGGTTCCCTGGGCGCTCTATCACCTGATTATGCAAAACTACGGCATGGCGGTGGGCATCGCGATTGTCTATGTGGTGATCCTTGTGGTGCGCCAGGTGCTGGAACCCAAGGTGATTTCGGCCAACCTGGGGCTGCCGCCAATCGCGACGCTGGCGGGGATGTATATCGGCCTCCAGCTCTTCGGCTTCATCGGGATGCTGATCGTGCCGCTGCTGCTGATCCTGATCAAGCTCCTCAACGACGAAGGCGTGGTGCACGTCTGGAAGCCCGCGCCCCAGGCAGCGGAACCGGCGGCAGAAGATGCGCCGCCGCCAGCGCAAGCGCCAAAGAAGAAGCGGGCGGGGCGTGCCGTGTCCAGGTTCCTGAAATAAAGCACCAAGCGCCAATCAAAAATTTCTACCTCGGAGGAGTTCATTATGCCATACCTGGGTCTTGACATCGGCACCACCAGCATTAGCGCCGTCGTTTTATCGCCGGAAGGCGGTGCGCCGCTTTATGCACGGACGATCCCCAATGCGGGCGGCCTGCCCTCCGCCCGCTCCTATGAGCGGACGCAGGATCCGCTGCGCATCCGCAGCGATTGCTTTGCCCTGGCGGCGGAAGCCATGGCGCAGACCCCCGGCGTGCGCGGCGTCGGCCTGACCGGGCAGATGCACGGGCTGCTCTATCTGGATGCATCCGGCGCACCGTGCAGCCCCCTTTACACCTGGGAGGACGAAAGCGGCAACGAACTCCTGCCGGGCGGAGATGCTACTTACGCCGGCGCCTTGCAGGCGCTGACCCATTACCCCGTGGCCAGCGGCTTTGGCTGCGTAACGCTCCACGCCCATGCAAGCCAGGGAAAAATCCCGCCCGGCGCGGCGCAAATTTGTACCATTCATGATTACATTGCCATGGCGCTGTGCGGCTTGCAAAGGCCGGTTATGCACACATCCGACGCCGCGAGCTTTGGCCTGTTTGACCTGCACGCCCAGCGCTTTGATGCTGCGGCCATCCAAAAGGCCGGGCTGCCCGCCGCGCTCTTCCCCGCCGTGACCAAACAGGCGCAAGCGCTTGGCCACTACAGGGGGATCCCCGTCCACGTGGCGATTGGCGACAACCAGGCGAGCTTTTTGGGGGCGGCGGCGCAGCCGGAGGAAAGCGTGCTGGTCAACTTTGGCACCGGCAGCCAGCTGAGCATGACCACGCCCTGGCTCCCGCCGGAAGAAATCGCCCCCGGCGCAGAGCTGCGCCCCCTGGGCGGCGATCAGTTTTTGTATGTCGGCTCCGCCCTCTGCGGCGGCCGCGCCTGGGCAGCTTTGGCGGCTGTGCCGCTTTCAAATCAACAGGATTTACGTCAAGATGCCAAACGGGATAGAGAGGCGGCTTATGCCAGGCTGGATGCTTTGGTGCGCGATTTGAACCCGCCGCCGCCCGGGGAAGCCCTGGTGGTTGACACCCGCTTTGCCGGGACGCGGCAAAACCCCGGTCTGCGCGGGGGCATCCAAAACCTTGGGCTGGAAAACTTCACCCCGCGGCACCTGGCCTGGGGCGTCCTTTTTGGCATGGCGGAAGAGCTGCACCAGTTCTACCGCGCAAGCGGGCTGGTGCGCGGCCGCCTGATTGGCGCGGGCAACGCGCTGCGCAAAAACGCAGCCCTGCGCCTTGCGGTGGAACAGACCTTTGGGCTGCCGCTGCACATCCCCCCGGCGACGGAAGAAGCCGCCTGCGGCGCAGCGCGGTGCGCGATGGGGAATTTCACTTGACTATCCGGCTGATTTGCAGTAAAATATATAAACTACGAACAGGACTAGGGAAAAGGAGAATTAGCGAATGAATCAATTGAAAACAACGGAGCTGCACGGTCTTGCGCTCCAAAAAAGCCGTTGGGCAAAGCCAAACGTAAAGGCGCATTTCGCCGGGGCTTTCCAGCGCATTTTCCACGACGCCAAGCCGTGGCGCTATGTGCTTTGGTGGGTTGTGCGCGCACTCTTCATTTATGCGATCATCCACACCTGGATTGACCCCAGGAATAAAAGCGGCAACGAGCTCAGCCAGTCGGATAAAATCACCACCGAGCTGCAACTGGTCGCGCATCTGCTCTGCTGCTGCCTGTGGGAACTCTTTCAGTTTTTGCCCCGGCGGCGCACCTTCCGCTGGCTTCCGCATTATGTGCAGGATTTTGCCGCGATCATCTCGTTCTGCACAGCCTACGGCGGCAAGACGCTGGATCTTTATGGCCGGTGGCCGTGGTGGGATTCCGTGGTGCATTTTGCGGCAGGGATGTTGATTGTCGGCGGCGGCTACGAATACTTCGTCGCCCGGCAGAAGAAGGATCACTTCACCGCGCCCGCGAGCATAGCCATCGTTTACGGCCTTGGCATTTCCTTCATGAGCGGCGTGTTTTGGGAACTCTATGAGTTCCTGTTTGACCAACTGACCGGCGGCAACACCCAGGCCTGGCAATATAGCGACACTTACGGCCTCTTTGGCGTGCTGAAAAACAACGACGCCGATTTCCTCCGGCACGAACGCTACGGGTTGCTTGACACCATGACCGACATTTTTGCCAACACGACGGGCGCGATGCTGGGCTACTTTGCCCTCAAGACCTACCCCTATCTGCACAAGGGCAAGCGGGACATCAACGCAAAGCTGGAAAGCGGCGTTGTGTTTGAAAGCTCGACCGTTGAAAAGAAAGCGGGATCGGTTTGAATGCCCCCGCACGGTGCGGCTGCTCTTCACGCTGGGGCTTTCCTTTTTGGTCGGCACGCTCTGGGAGGTCTACGAATTCTCGTTTGACCAGATCACCAACGGCAACACCCAGGATTGGGTGTTCCAGTCGGGGCAGAACAACCTGTTCCCGGCGCTCAACCGCGAAGAGGATTTGCTGCGCCACGAACGCTTCGGCCTGATTGACACCATGACCGATATTATTATGAACACCGCCGGTGCGCTGCTGGCCAGTATGCAACTGCGGGTTTGGCCTTATAGGCACACACGAAAACAAACATCCGGCATCAGGAAGGGAGCATAAACATGGGTTTGATCAAAGCGGCAGTCGGCGCAACCGGGGGCGTATTGGCCGACCAGTGGAGAGAGTTTTTCAGCTGCGATTCCATGCCCGCCAACGTGTTGGCGGTGCGGGGGCAAAAGCGCACGTCCAATCGGTCTTCCAACACCAAAGGCAATGAAAACGTGATTTCCAACGGTTCGGTGATCGCCGTTGGCCCCATGCAGTGCATGATCATCACCGAACAGGGCAAGGTGGCGGAGGTCTGCGCCGAGCCGGGCGAATTTCTTTACGACAGCTCCACCGAGCCTTCCATCTTCTTCGGGCCGCTGGGCAAAGGGATCGCCGCGACCTTCCGAAACATCGGCAAACGCTTCACCTTCGGCGGGGAAGCGCCCAAGGATCAGCGGGTGTATTACATCAACCTCAAAGAACTGATCGGCAACAAATACGGCACGCCCTCGCCGGTGCCGTTCCGCGTGGTGGATACCAACGTCGGCCTGGATATTGACATTGCCATCCGCTGCTTTGGGGAATTCAGCTATCACATCTGCGACCCGCTGCTGTTTTACACCAACATCACGGGCAACGTCGCGGCAGAATACCGCCGCGAAACCCTGGATGACCAGCTCAAAACGGAGCTGATGACGGCGCTCCAGCCCGCATTTGCGCGGATTTCCGCCATGGGCATCCGCTATTCCGCCCTGCCCGGCCACACGATGGAGCTGGCCGACGCGCTCAACGCGGTGCTTTCGGCCAAATGGCGCGAGCTGCGCGGCATCGAAGTGGTTTCCTTCGGCGTTTCAAGCGTCAAGGCCAGCGACGAAGATGAGCAGATGATCAAGGAGCTTCAGCGCAACGCGGCCTTCCGCAACCCCAACATGGCGGCGGCGCACCTGGTGGGCGCACAGGCGGCGGCGATGCAAAGCGCGGCGGCCAACGAAGGCGCGGGGCCGGCCATGGCCTTTTGGGGCATGAACATGGCCGCAGGCGCGGGCGGCGCAAACGCGCAAAGCCTGTTCCAGCTCGGCCAGCAGCAGGGCGGGCAACCGCCCGCCGCGCCGCAACCGCCGCAACCAACGCAGCCGCCCGCCCCAACACCGGCCAACGCCTGGCGCTGCGCCGCTTGCGGCGCCGTCAACAAGGGCAAATTCTGCGCCGAATGCGGCGCAAAAAAGCCCGAAGGCGTGCCGCTCTACCGCTGCGATAAATGCGGCTGGGAACCGGCGGATCCGTCGCACCCGCCCAAGTTCTGCCCCGAATGCGGGGATCCCTTCCGGGAGGAAGAGGACAGGGTGCAATGATGCGGGGGGATGAATCATGCATTTGCAGTCGCCCGGCATTTTTATCGCAACGAAAGGTGTGAATCAACATGCCCAACACGGCCACCCTCTACCAATGCCCGGCTTGCACCGGGCCGCTGCGCTTTGACGGCGGTTCCGGCAAGCTGGCGTGCGACCACTGCGGCAACAGCTACGAAACCGCGGTCATTGAAGCCCTGGCCGCCGATAAGGAACGCGCCGCCGCTGCCGCCGCGCAGCCGGAATGGGCGACCGAAGCCGCCGGTTCCCCCTGGAGCGACGCGGAAAAAGCGGGCTTGCGCATCTATTCCTGCCCCGCCTGCGCCGCCGAAATCATTTGCGACGCCAGCACCGCCGCCACATCCTGCGCCTATTGCGGCAACCCGGCCGTTGTGCCAAAACTCTTCAGCGGCAGCTTGCGGCCGGATTACGTCCTCCCCTTCCGGCTGGAAAAACCGGCTGCGCTCGAAGCGCTCCAAAAGCACTACAAGGGCAAGCGCTTTTTGCCCAGGGAATTCACACAGCAAAACCATATTGAGGAAATCCGGGGCATTTACGTCCCCTTCTGGCTCTTTGACTGCCAGGCGGAAGCCGACGTGTGCTTCCGCGCAACGCGGGTGCACAGCAGCACCGTGCGCGATGAACAGATCACCGTCACCGAACATTTCCGCCTGACCCGCGGGGGGCAGGTGGCGTTCCAAAAAATCCCGGTGGATGGTTCCACCAAGATGCCCGATGCGCACATGGACGCCATCGAACCCTACGATTACAAAGAACTCAGGCCGTTCTCGACCGCCTACCTCCCGGGCTTCCAGGCCGAGCGCTACGATGTGGACGCCGCCACGAGCGCGGAACGCGCCAACGTCCGCATCCGCAAAAGCGTGGAAGAATCCTTCTCCGCCACCGTTGCGGGCTACGGCGGCTGCACCACGGAATACGCCAACATCGCCCTGGCGCAGGGGGAGGTCAAATACGCCCTCCTGCCGGTGTGGATGCTCAACACCCGCTGGAAGAACCAGACCTTCACCTTCGCCATGAACGGCCAAACCGGCAAGCTGATTGGCGACCTGCCCGTCGCATGGCCAAGGGTAGCCGCCTGGTTCGCCGGGATTGCCGCGCCGCTGGCCGCTGTTGCGGGGCTTTTGCTGTATTTGCTGGGGGAGGGCTTATGAAAAAGACATTGCAATTCTTCCTGGCGCTGGCGCTCTTTTTGGGGGCGTTGGCGTTGCCCGCCCTTGCGGCGGATGGCCGCTTGGTGATTGACGACGCAGAGCTGCTCACTTCTGACGCTTGCGCGCGTTTGGAGGAATCCGCCCAGGCCGTCAGTGCGGAATACCGCTGCGATGTGGCCATCCTCACTGTGCAAAGCCTGGATGGGTGGGATGTTGAAAGCTACGCCGAACAGGCATATGACCAAAAAGGCTTCGGCTGGGGCGATGCAAAAGACGGCGTGCTGCTGCTCGTCAGCATGGAGGCGCGGGATTATTACATCCTGACCTACGGCTACGGCAACACGGCCTTCACGGATTACGGCAAAGAGCTGCTGGAGGATACGTTCCTGCCCGCGCTTTCCGACGGGGATTACGAAAGGAGCTTTGCGCATTTCATCGAAAACAGCGGCGTATACCTCGACCAGGCGCGGGGCGGCAGCCCTGTGGATCGGCCACAGCCTGTGCCGCAGAAGGCGCCCCTTCTCACCAAGGTGCTTCTGGTGCTGCTGTGTTCCCTGGGACCGGCGCTCATTTTTTGCTGGAATCAGCTTTCCAAGATGAAATCCGCCAAACCCGCCCGCAGCGCAGGTAACTACATCCCCGCAGACGGCGTGCGCGTCATCCGTAAGGAAGACGTGTTTCTCTACCGCACAGTGGTGCGGCACAAAATTCCGCAAGCCAGCAACAACACGCCGCGCAGCGGCGGCATTGGGGGCGGCGGTGGCACAACGGTGCGCAGCAGCGGGTTTTCCGGCAGAGGTGGAAAATTTTAGGCGGCTGCGCCGCAGATGTAGAGCAGAAGATAAAAATAGCCGCCGGGGGAGGGTTTCCACCGGCGGCTGATGCTATTGCTTTTCAGGCGTCATACGTGCATAGGAGCTTCCCTGCTTCATCATAAAACCGGGCGTTCACAAGCGCACGCACCTTGTCGTTCGCAGTCCCCAGATTGGGGAGCATCAAAATAAAACTAAACTTGTGCGGATCGTTGTGCAGCGTTGCCGTTTCGGTTATCTCCTGGCCGTTTTCTGTGAGCGTATAGGTGCATTCGGCAAAATAGCCGGGATTTTTGCCGGAAGAGCCGAATAAAACAAGCGTCTGTGTCGGTTGCTTTTGCCCGGTCGCGGGATCCCTTGGGTTAAAAAGAAACGCACCTGCAACCGCAACGCCGTCGCCAAACAACGCGGATTGGATTTTTCCGTCGATTGTTTCAATCAAACGATAGCGGTCGCCCCAAATCCAGATTTGCTTTTCCCCAACGCGTTCATATACATAAAGCGTTGGCTGCTGGGCGCGGAGTACGGCGACTTCCGGGCAAACGAACAGGTAACGGCCATCCTCGGAATCGACGGCTTCGGTATATTCGCCCCCGGTTTGCAAAGCCTTGCCGCGCTGCACCGTTGTGGTGAAAAACCAAATATTCCAACCCACAAAGCACAATGCAATAGCCGCTGCAACGCTGATGAGAGAAATCAAAAGTTTTTTCTTCATTCAAAATCACCATTAAAAGTTAAACGTTACGGGGTTCGCTATCTTCCAATAGTTGCTTGAACCCGAAACCGTAAAAGTAAGATCTGGCGTAGTTGCGGTGGAAGCAGATACCGACAAAGAACAGCTAGAAGACCACGTGTGAACATACCAAGACCGAACAACTTTGGCTGTGGTGGTTGAAGCGGCAAAATAATCTGTTCCGGCTTGAACGGTTACCAGTTGTGCCAATCCAGATGGGTCATCCACAACTCGCCAAACACCATACTTACTTCCAGATGCAAACAAACCATACTCACATCCCTGGGAACCGCTTGTTCCGTGGCCATCCGACAAACTATGACTATAAGAAGCAAAACAAGTT
>JAITNG010000109.1 GCA_031290595.1 Oscillospiraceae bacterium | reverse complement strand
GCGAAAATCCAGATTCGCAAGGGCATAGGGGCGGCTTGTGTGCTGATACAGGCTGGTGTCTGGAATAATTGTGTTGCTGGTCGCTTTCGCATAGCACTGCGCCACGATGGGTTCCATGAGGTTTCCCATCTCTTTTGCGGCGATGTTGGTGCTGTCGTCGGGCTGCATGAGGCCTTTTTTGATGCGCCAAAGCTCCGGTGGGGTGATCCAGGGGCTAACCCCGAACACGGCGGCGACGTCGCTGCCGCCGAGGGTGTAAGGGATTTTGCCGTCGGGGCCGTGCATCCGGCAGTCGAGCCAGCGTTCGCGGGTCATGCCCGCGGTGTCGCAAAGAAGTTTTGGCATCAGTAGCTCACCGCCTTTGCCAGGTCGAAGTCCGTCCAGCGCAGGGTGAGCGCCCGGGCGAGGGATTCTTCCACGGCCAAAAGTTTGGCTTGGGGCGTGTGTTCGGTTTTGAGGACGAACAGAATTTCTTGCAGCGCCATGAACACGTCGTGCGCTGTCGCGGTAGAGCCGCAGGTCATCTCGAACATGCTGATGGCCTCCACAGCGGCTTTTTTTGGGAGTGACAGCTTTTTGCAAACCGCCGTCATGGCATTCACGGGATAGTCCAAACCGATGTGCAGCAAGGCTTCCAGCTTTGCGATCACGTCGCCGAACTGGGCGAAAACCTTGCCGATGGCCTCACCGAATTCCTCCGGCTTTTTCTCCCAACGATGCTCCACCGCGACAACGCTGCCAATCGAAAAAGGCAGCGACAGCCCGTGCAGCAGTGCCGTGAGCTTGGCCGACGAAAAGCCGACGTCTGAAGTGGTGAATCGAATGCCGGGCATGAGTGCATCGGCGAGGGCTTTTTGGCCGTTGGCCTCCAGGGTTTTCGCGTAGGTTTGCAGGAGGTCATCCTTCTGATCTGGGAGCAAAAACGAGGTGCTGGTCATGGTGTGGTCGCTGTAGCCCGTTTCAAATTCCGCGCCGGGGAAGCGCGCTTGCAGGCCGGATTCCAGGTGACCAAACAGCGCATCCATGGGCAAAATCGCGTAGTCGCGGGCGTCTCCAGAATGAACGGCGGCCACTTTTTCGCTGCGGATGAGCAGCAGCGCCTCCGACTCGAACAGCGCCAAACAGGCGTTGAGGACGTTGGTGAGTTCCTCGCGGCTGAGTTTGGGCAACGCGGTGCCGTTGATTTTCGCGCGCTCCAATAGGCTTTTCCAGGCGGTGTCCCGCAGGGGAAAGCAGGGTTCTTCGCCGGCGCGGATGGCCAGGCCGACATGCGCCGCCGTGTCGGCAATCGCCTCCTCCGAAACGCTCGGGTCGAAGGCGGTTTTGTCGATGAACAGCGGCGGGGTTTCGGGCAGCGGCAGCACGCGCAGGGCATTCACGGGCACGCGCCGCCACTGGCTTTCCCGCGCTTGCGCCGCATGATACTCCATCATATCGGGCAGGTTGGTGAATGTGGTGAAAAATTCGTCCAGGCAGGGGTTTGACATTTTGCATCGTTCCTTTCATTTTTGGGCTTTTGATACGCAAAACAGCGGCCAATTCAGTCCTTTGAAAAGCTGATCTGACCGCTGTTTTGCTCGTAAAGTATACTTCTTTTGAGCCGGAAACAAAAAAAGCGCCACTTGCCCCAATCGGGCAAATGACGCTGTTCATTCGTTGACTTTGGAATCGGATACTTTACCTTGTTAGTATAACATAGAACGGGGCAAAGGTCAAGGGGTTTTTACACATACATTGTTGCAAGGTTCTCTAACATGTCATCCAGAGTAACATGGGCAATACCAATATCGCGCAGCGAGGGCCGCTCCTCGCGCATGGCTGCAATAAAATGATCCAGATCCTGCTTCATGCTTTCGGGCAGCGTCAACACCTTGCTTTGCGTCACCGTAAGCAACCGAAAAATGTCATTTTTATGCTTTCGGATGTTCTTGCTGTCAACAGATTCGCCGATCGCTTTCCTTGCGCTCAAATCCAGCCAAGCCCTTGCCTTGAAAGGGATGAGGTGCTCTGCATCAAGAATGGGAGTGCCGTCAATCACGATACGCCCTGCCAGCAGAAACTGATAATATACATCATCCATCAGAATTGCCGATAAGCTGGAAATCTCATCATCCAGCGGCAGCGGCGTCAGCACCGCATCGGCGGGAAGCGCGATGACGTCGGTTCTGCGCGAAAACAGTTCGATCATCAACGGGAACCCTGGCTTGCCGGGGTTCGTGAAGCGGTAGAACTGCGGCGCTCCATTGCTTTTGTTTCGGTGCTGGAACGCACCTTCCTGCACGTAATCCCAAAACCGTTTTCCGAAATCCGCCGTGAGCGTTTCAATCAACAGGACGATATCAATGTCCTTTGTCGCCCGAAATGTGCGGTCATCCTCGCTCATCAGAATGTCGCACGCTGTCCCGCCAATGATAACAAACTGATCCTCATAACCCGCAAACCAATGCTTGAAGTTCTCATAGCCAACGACCATTGTTCCCCCACTCCCTTTCCAGCATATCTTCTATTTCCATTTCAACACGCTCATCACGCACAGAACCCAGGCTCAGCGCCAGTGACAGTATATCTGCACAATTTTCGCCGCTGAGCAAAGTCGGGTCATAGCGCCAAAGCTCCAGTTCGCACTGCGTTTCGCTGTCGATCAAATGGGCAGCAGTGTTTGGCGGTTCTTTTGTTGCACCATAAACGGGCGTATTCGGTGGATTCAGCATGGATTTCTCCCCCAGAGCGCTCAACCCTGCCAGAAAATAATCGTTGTGCAAGTCCGCCTTATTGATAAAAACCCGTTTGCGTACAGGTTGCAGCAAAAACGGCTGCGCATTTTCAAACAGCTCTTTTTGTGTCAGGTCGGACGTCAAGACTTTATGCACACCATCTTTGTGTTGCGAAAGCAAACCCGATTGCAGCAGCTGGCTCGCCGCCCGGGAAATCGACATGGCCGAAAATCCAAATTTCTCGGCCATTTGGCTGAGATACAGCGGCGCATTCTTATGATAGATAAAATAAAACAGCAGCATTTGTGCGGACGGCTTCAATTTTTCGACGCTTGCCGCCTTTTCGCTGCCATATTTTTCTTGCAAGAGCGCACCCATAAAGGGCAGAAACAACTGCTTGCCCGGCACTACAAACGGAATTTTTTCCGCAATCAACGTCTGCCTACGCTGGCGGCTCAGCGCGGGCATTTCAAGCACGACGGGCATGGGCCACGCACCTTGAACACGATTGATGTGCTTTTTGATTACCGAAATCGGCGCAAGCTGACCGCGCGGCGACAGCAGCAAACACGGTTGCTGCCCAATCGCCGCCTGTTCCATTTCATAGGCGTCAATCAAAAACAGCGGCACTTTTCCCTTGACCTGCAAGGGGCGGCGCATCACTTTTTCGCCAAGCGCTTCTTCGATATAATCCAATCTTATCACCTCTCATAACCTTTCCATTCTATTATAACCTATTAAAGGTTAAATTGCAATAGAAAAAGTTAATTTTATTTTGATGGCATAAAAAACAGACGCTCCCCCGAAAGGGAGCGCCTGCTGGGTAAACCTGTAATTCACTCTAATTTCATACCCGGATATGCCGCTTCACCACCTGCGTGAGCTTCACGGGCAGCTGGGTCAGATCCGTGATGTCCATGTAGCTGTCACCGTAGATGCGTTGCAGGCTTTCGCGGTCGTCGCCGATGCTGGCGGCAATGAACAGCACGTTTTTGCGCTGGTATTCGTGCTGAATCCCGCGCAAATCCTCCTCGGCGGCGGTGCCATAATAGCCGCTGTCGGCGGGCTGGCCGTCGGAGATCAGCATGAGCAGCTTCACTTCTTCCGGCCGCCGGGACAGGCATTCGGCTGTGTAACGCAGCGCAGCGCCGTCGCGGTTGCTGTTGCGGGCACGCACGTCCATCAGGCGCGAGCCGTCGTCTTTGTCAAACGCCTCAAACTCAGTGTAAGAATATAAGTCCACGCCGTTATCACAGGTGCTGTGGCCGTAGACCATCACGGGGATGCCCAGCGCACGGCAAAAGTCGTGCAGGATGATTGCAGCTGCGCGGGCGTAGGTGATGCGCTCGCCGCTCATGCTGCCGGATTCGTCGAGCAGCAGGGCGACCGTAAGCTGCGGGGCCTCGGTGGGCAGGCTGTTTTTGCAGAACACACGGCCATCGTTGCGGGGCAGGGCGTGTACATCAAGCCGCCGACCTATGAGCAAGCCGGTTTGCTTGCCGCCGCGCCGTTGGTCTTTCAGCTGCTGTAAAATGGAACGCTGTAGCTGCTTTGAGATGTGCAGCAGCTGCGGCGCAATGGCCTGGTACTGCTCTTTCAGTGTATCATCAACTGACTTCATGCGATGCACATAAAACTGCACGCCGCAGTGGATGTTGCCATAGCTCAGACTGTTGGCCAGCTCGTTGAGCTCTTTTTCGCGGACGATTTCCAGCTCCTCGCAGGCGTTTTCTTCGGCCACCTGATCCAGCAACCGCTCCATTTCCCTAGCGGCGTTTTCGGTGCGCTTGCCGGGGCTGGCCATCTTGGGTTTTTCGCCGGGCGCTTCGGTCACCGGGGTTGTGTCGCCGTCGGCGGCGGCGCTGGCGCCGGGCATCATGCCCGCCACGACGCCCGCCGGGTCGCCTGTGCCGTCTTTTTTGCTCTGCTCCACGCAGTATTCCAAAAATTCCTTGACATAAGGCCAGCAGCGAACCAAAATCGTGTTGACGATGTTCAGCCGCTCTTTTGCGCTACACAGCAGGGATTGATCGAGTTCGGGCAGCAATGAAAACACAACCTGCACGCGCTCATCAGAAGTCGGCTCATCGCCATATTTCAACTCGCCCGTGAGCAAATAGGACAGCATCAGGTTCGTGATGCTGCACCAGATGTGGCTTTCGCCCCCGTCCTCCTGCTCCAGCATTTGCGTGAGGGTCGGCGCGTTTTTGAACATGTCACGGTTCAGCGCGTTGAGGCTTTGCCCCAGCACACCGGGGTATTGGGTGATCATTTTGTTGTCGATGTAGCCGTCCTCCAAGATGTTCGCGAGGTCGTGAGCAATTCGGCAAAAGGCCTGCAAATGCAGCGTATCCTTGCCGCAGAAATCCCAAATATCGGCCTCGTGGCGCTGTTCCACGGCGTTGCGCAGCAGCGGATTTTCGGGATACCACCAGCCAATCGCAAGCTTGTTGCCGTAGGTCTGCCCCGCCAAAAAATCCGTGTACAGCACATGCCCCAGTTCGTGGGCGAACATGCCGCACAGCAGGTTGAAGCGCGCTGCGCGCCCCCGGTGCCGGGTCACGGATTTGTGCCCGGCGTTGATCCAGATCAGCATATTGTTGGTGCATGCCATGTTTTGCGTTTTTGGCTCCCACGCAACGCGCACCTTCACGCGGCGGTTGTGGCCGTAGCGGCGCGATTGTGCGGCCGCCAGATCCTCAAAATATCCCGCGAAAATGCGGGAGGTGAAGAACTGCCGGTCGGTGACGGTTCTGCGCTTTTCGGCGATGAGCTGCTTGACTTTTTTGTGATTCACGCTCATATGCGCCCCCTATGCGGCGGCCCGGGCGCGTGTAAAATACGGCTCCAGGGCGGCGGTGAGCAGGGCTTCGCGGTCGGTTTCGTCGGCGGTGGCCTTGCTCACAATGGTGTGAAGCGCGGAAGTATAAGCGTCGCCGGTGATTTCGGTGCTGATGATCCAGTCGATCAGGCTGCGCATCCCCACGGCGCCGTCCTCGACGCCGCTTTTGCGGCAGAAATCGGCCATGGCGGCCACTACTTTCACCATCTGCGTGACCTGCACGTCGTCCTCGCAGCCCGTGACACGCATGGCCCGCTGGGTCATAACGGCCTCATCGGGCAGGGCAATGTCATAGACCAGATTCATGCGATCCAGTACGCTCTGGTTCATGCCGCGGCAGCCCTCATAACTGGTGTTTGTGGTGATCACAACGATGGAATCGGGGTGCCTGTGAATAATTTCGCCCGTGGGCAGGGTGACGGTGCCGCCCTGCTCCAGCAGGGAGTTCAGCCCCACCAACACGCCGGGCTGCAGGATGCAGGTGGGTTCCTGAATCTCGCAAACCCAACCGTACTTGAGCGCGCGGATGAAATCTGTTTCGACATACGTGTAGCTCTGGCCGCCGTTGTTTTCGCTTTTCACGGCACTCAGCTCGCGCACTTTTTCTGTCACCAGAGTGAGAATAATTTGCATACAGTCCTGGGCTGTGGCATTGATTTTTTCAATGCCTGTAACTTTTTGATATACGCCCGCCGGGTCATAGTCCATGTCATCCAGGCCGGGCAGGGCGAGCAGTTTTGCCACATTTTCGTAGGTGACGCCGCCCATGGCGAACAGCTCTTTG
>JAITNG010000015.1 GCA_031290595.1 Oscillospiraceae bacterium | reverse complement strand
TCCCCTCCGTGGGAGGGGTGGCGCCGCGAAGCGGTGACGGGGTGGTAGCACGGTTGGGCTTTGCGCAAGGTGCCTAAAACAAACAAGCCATGAAAGGAACATACCAAATGCTTGAACTCTTCTTTGACTACACCTGCCCGTTTTGCTTGCGGGCGCATGAGGCGCTGCTGGAATTGCTACCGGAGGCTCCGCAGACGGAGATCATTTGAGCAAAACGACGTGTGGGCTGTGCCGGCCTACCGCACGGGCGGGCGGCGGCTTGACGCCGCAGAGGGCATTGGCGTGACGAAAGCGCAGCTGCGGGCGCTGCTTTTGGGTTGACGTTCGTCACTCCCCCGCCATTTCAACCAGCCGTTTGAGCCTGTGGTTCATCCCGGAGCGGGTCACGCCGCCGCCGCACAGGTCGCATAGCTCCTGGAGCGAGGCTTCCGGGTTTTCTTCGCGCAGCGCGGCGGCCTGGCGCAGCGGCTCCGGCAGGGCGGCGAACGCGCCTGTTTCGCGCAGGTTGCGGATGGATTCAAGCTGCGTGGCGGCTGCGCCCGCCGTGCGGTTCATGTTGGCGGTTTCAAAATTGACGCGGCGGTTGACGTGGTTGCGCACGTCTTTTTCGATTTTCACGCCCATCAAATCCAGCGACGCACGCTGCGCCCCCAGCAGGGCGAGGGTATCTTCAATCTGTTCGCTGCCCTTAAAATAGAGCAGCCACACGCCTTTGCGCTGGGTAACGCCCGGCGTAAGGCCGGATTCCCCCAGCTGTTCAGCCAAGTCCCCGGCCAGGCGGCGGAAGCTGACGGAAAATTCCAGGTGATACTGCCGCTGGGGCGCGGTCACGGCGGCGCAGGCCAGGAACGCACCGCGCAAAAAGGCCGCCGGGCAGCATTCCCCGCTGAAATTCATGCGGTTGATGCGCAGGGTGACTTCCCCCGGCGCATGGCCGAAGTGTTCCAGCACCTGCACGCAGTCGCCGGGGTTGTTGATCTCGGCTTCCCACTTGCGGCCACTGCGCCGGAGTTCCGCCGCCGCCGGGGTGAAGCGCAGCAGCAGGGCGCAAAAGAGTTCGGCCAGCGCTGCGGATTCCGTGGTGAAACGGATGCCCCGGGGCGAAAAATCGCGGGCAAACAGCAGCATACCATAGAGCTGGGCTTCCGCGCAACAGGGCAGCTGCTCCGCCGCCGCCTCCATCAGCTCCCGCTTGACTTCGGTCGAAAAACTCACGGCGTTCCCTCCCATGCATCCCCACTGCGCTGCAAATGCGTCACGTGCGCCGCAACGCCCCTTTGGTGCAGCTCTTCGCCCAACCGCCGGGCAAACAGCACCGAACGATGCCGGCCGCCTGTGCAGCCGATGGAAATCACCAGGCTGCTCTTACCCTCCTTTTGATAGAGCGGCAGAAGGAACAGCAGCATGTCCAATATTTTCGCAAACAGCTCCCCGGATTCCGGGAACGAGAAGACGTAACGCTCGATTTCCGCATCCAGGCCTGTTTTTTCTTTTAGCTCCGGGATGTAAAAAGGGTTCGGCAAACAGCGGACGTCAAACAGCAGATCGGAATCCCGCGGCGCACCGTGCGCAAAGCCGAAGGAATTGATATGCACCCGCATCCGCTCGCCGCTGCTTTCGGCAAACAGTTCGGCCATGCGGCCGCGGCATTCGGCGGGGCTGAGGGCAGAGGTATCGACATACAGATCCGCCCTGGCACGCAGCGGTTCCAGGAGTTTACGCTCCGCTGAAATCGCTTCCGGCAAGCCCATGGCCGGGTTCTGGGCGCAAAGGGGATGCTTCCGCCGGGTTTCCTTGTAACGCCGTTCCAGGATCTCGTCTGCGGAATCCAAAAACAGCAGCTGATACGCAAACCCCTCCGCGCGGAGGGTATCCAGCGCCCAAAAAACATCCAAAAACGCGCCGCCCGCCCGTGCGTCCATCACCACAGCAACGCGCTCCCGGCGCTCCCCCGCCCCACTGATGAGTTTGGCGAAGGTCAGGGTCAAGCGCGGCGGCAGGTTATCCACGCAAAAGTAGCCGAAATCTTCCAGCGCATGAACAACCCTGGATTTGCCCGCGCCGGACATGCCGGTGACAATTAACAGGCGCATGATGGGGTTCCTTTCTTAGCTGCAAGCAACGGCTATAAAACAATCGGTTGTGGGGGATTTTTGAAAACGTTATTAAAATTGCGTTGAATGCTATTCAACGCCTATCCCCAACCATGCGCACAGTTGGGTTCTTGTACCGATTCCATCCTCTACGCTCATGCCTTCATACATTTCCGGCACGGCTTCCACGGCTTCTTGAACGGCGGGGTCGCGGTTGAGTGCAATCACATAGCGCAGCACCACAACCGTGCCGACGCCTACAGCGGGGATCAGCACAGCCAGCGCCACCAGCAACGCAACGAGGCCGCCGTGCCGCTTTTTTGGCGGGGCAAACAACACCGCCGCCGGGGCGGCAGGGGTGACAGGGGGAACGGGCGCAACGGGGTCTGCGTCAATCGGACTGCCGCAGCCGCTGCAAAATTTGCTGCTGTCGGGCAGCTGTTTGCCGCAATGGTTGCAATACATGGGGGTCACGCTCCTTTTTGTTTGATGTATGTATATACCCAAAGCCAGGGC
>JAITNG010000079.1 GCA_031290595.1 Oscillospiraceae bacterium | reverse complement strand
TGCCACTTGGATTCGGCATAATCCGCCACCCAGCGGTTTTTGCCCTTATCCGCCATGGGGCTGGGGAGCTTCCCCGCCGTCATGGTCAGCAGGTGCCAAACCGTCAGGTTCTCAAGGTTTTCATCCGTCGTATCCCCCCGCAGCTCCGGCACCAGGTCGGCCACCTTGCTTTCCAGCGTCAGCAGACCCTCCGCCAGCGCAAAGCCGACGGCCGTTGAAGTCACCGATTTGCTCACCGAAAACATCACGTGCGGGTTCCCTGCGGCATAGGGCGGGCGGAAGCTCTCAAACGCCACCTTGCCATGGCGCAGCACCATCAGCGAGTGCAGCTCAAGCCCCGCCTCCACGGCGTCCGCCACAAGCGCTGCCAGCCGCGCGGAAGATACCCCTGCCGCCTCCGGCGACAGTGCGCGTTCGAGTGCATTCTTCTTTGTGTCTTGGATGTTCATGTGTAAAATCTCCCCTCAAAAAAATATTTTAAAAAAGTTGAAACAAATGTTTGATTTTTTGAAACGTTTGTGTTATAATAGAATCACCCTAAATCCAGAAAGGTTGTGTCCCTATGAACGGTCACCCGCTCAACAACACCCAGCAACGCATTTACGAATTCCTTGTGGAGCGCACACAGGATGGCGTTCCCCCCTCTGTGCGGGAAATTGGCGAGCATGTCGGGCTACGCTCAACTTCCTCCGTGCAGGCCAACCTGGATACCCTGGATGAACTTGGCTACATCACCCGGGACGCCATGCACAAGCGCTCGATCCGCATCGCCGGGCAAACCCGGCAGATCACGCAGGTTCCCCTGCTCGGCACCGTCGCGGCGGGTATGCCGATCCTCGCGGTGGAGCAAATCGAATGCTACCTGCCCTACACCGGCCCCGTCACGCGGGATAAATCCCTGTTCGCCCTGCGCGTGAAGGGCGAAAGCATGATCAACGCGGGCATCTATGACGGCGACATCGCTTACATCGAAAAAACACCCCACGCCCGCAACGGCGATATTGTCGTCGCCCTGGTGGAAGACGAAGCCACGATCAAAACCTTCTATAAAGAAGACGGGCAGTTCCGCCTCCAGCCGGAAAATGACACGATGGATCCCATCTATTGCGATGAAGTGGTGATCCTGGGCAAACTGGTTTCGCTGCTGCGCTATTATTGACCCCAGCGCAACGCGGCGATGCATTGGGCAAAGTGCCTGCCCTTTTCCTCAAAGTCCTTATAGCAATTGTAGCTGGCGGCGGCGGGGGAAAGCAAGCAGGTCTTGCCCTGTGCCGTGCAGCGCTTTGCTGCATTGACCGCCTCTTCCATCGTTTCCACCGGCACAATCTGCTGCAAGCTGCCCGCTGCGCGGAGCAGCTTAGCGATGCTATGCCCGGTTTCCGGCAAGCAGATAACATTGCGCACCGGCCTGTGGCTGAGTTCGGCGGCAAAATCGGCGTATTGTAGCCCCCGGTCCAGTCCGCCCAGGATCAATGTATCCACGTTTTCCAACGCATCCAAGGCGCAAAGCACCGAATGCGGGATGGTTGAAATGCAGTCGTCCACCCATTGGATTCCGCCCGCCGTGCTGACGGTTTCCATGCGGTGCGGGATCCCCTTGAATTCCTCCACCGCCCGGCGGATCCCCGCTTCGCTTGCGCCCAGGCGCAACGCCGCCGTTGCGGCAAAATAGATATTCTGCCGGTTGTGGTCGCCCTTCAGGCGGGCATTGCGCCCCGCAAGGGAACCCAGGAAGGAGTCGTTTTCCCCGGCACGCAAACCAACGGGGATGCGTTCGCCCCGGCAATCCGAAAGATCGGCCATGGCCGCCAAAGGCTGCTCCGCCGTATAGATAAAGACATCCGAAGACGATTGAAAGCGGCAGATGTTCGCTTTGGCCGCTGCATACCCGGCAAAGCCGCCGTTGTAGTGATCCAGATGTTCTTCATAAAGGTTCGTCCAAACCGCCACCTGCGGCGATGCGCCTGTGAATTCCAGCTGGTGGGAAGAAAGCTCAATCACCGCCACCTGGCCTTCGATCTCCTCCATGCAATCCAGCACAGGTCTGCCCATGTTGCCAATCAGGCGCGCAGGTTGGCCGGAGGCTGCCAACATCTCATAGAGCAGCGTGGCCGTGGTGGTCTTCCCTTTGGTGCCGGTGACCCCCGCTTTAATGCAGGGGGCAAAGCGCAAAAAGAGATCCGTCTGGCAGCTGATGCGCAGCCCCTGTGGGATTTTGACGCCCCGCAGCGAAATCCCGGGGGATTTCAGCAAAAAGTCGCAGTCGTGCAGGGCTTGCATATAATTTTCGCCGGTGCAGAGCCTGACATGGGGGTCTTCCAGCGCAAGCGGCGCTTTATCGGCAATCAGGAGTTCCTTTTCGGGGAACATCCGCCGCAAAAAAGCATAGCTGGAACGCCCTTCGCGGCCAAAGCCCAGCAGGGCGATCCGTTTATCTTCCAGCAGATTCCGCAGCTGCGCTGACATCGTTCCTCATCCTTTCCAGGCTCTGATTGTACGTTACAGGTACCCCGTGCTCCAGCCGGAAGGCGCGGAGCAGCGCCACGCATTGCCCGTGCGGCAAGCGGCATTCCGGCGGCACATTTTGCAACAGCGGGGGCGCCGCTTTGCCCGTCGCTTCGCAGCGCTCCAGCACCAGCGTCAGTGCTGCGCGGGCTTCTTCCACCGTGCCGACGCACTCGAAGGGCTTCGCCGTTTGCAGCCCCAACAGGCCGAAAAGCTCCTCTTCCAGCGCCGGATCTTCCCAAAGGTTGCGGCCAAAAATCGCCGCAAGTTCGCCCTGCGGCAGGAACGGCGCGAGCATCAGCCAGACGAAAAGGCACTTGGCGCAGCGGCCGCACCAGGCGTTGGCCTTGCTGCCCGCATTGCAGCTCTTGAACGCCCCGTGGAACTGCGGCAGCGCGGCAAACCGGCAAGCGATCTGCAATTCATGGAATGGCCGCAGCAGGCTAAAATAACGGATTGGCAAGCCGAACCGCTCGCTTATATACCAATTCATATCCTGCTCAAAGGCGAAGGATTTGGAATACTGGTGGTTGACCTGCGTCCCGGGGACGCTGGCCTCGTCGGCGCTGGCTTCGTTGGAAAGCACGAGCGCTTCCGCACCGGCCAGGTAGGCGCAAAACAGCCCCAAAAACGCCACGATGGCCGAAAATGGCGTGTGGCCGTTCCAATAGCCCTCGGCGTTGCGTTGGAGCAAGGCCGGGTCGATGCCACGCCGGGTGCGGAGCATCTGCTCCGGCGCAAAACCGGCGGCAACAAAGGTTTCGCGCCGCGCTGGCTGGTCGTTGACGGTGAACCCCAGCAGCGGCACGCCCGCTGCGTGCAACAATTCCAGCGTCACACAGGAATCTTTGCCCCCGCCGACGGGCACCAGGCGCAGCCCGCTGCTGTGGAACGCCGTCTGCATATGCATCGTCCTATCCGGCGTAGGCACAAAATCACAGCGAAAACGCACAAAACTTTCTTCGTCCGTTGTGATCGCGTTGCGATAGAAAAATTCACCCAACCCGCCAAACCAAAGGCGCTTCCACCAGCGAATTTCCGCCTCGCTCAGGCTGCCGCAGTGGATCACCACCTCCGGCGGGCAAGCGCACTTCCAATAGCTGACGGCTTCCACCAACCCCAGCGCAAAAAGCAGTTCATGCGCAGCAGGGCTGTTCGGGTCGTTCAGAATGCGCAAATTCTCGGTGAAAACCAGCGTTTCCGGGTGAAATTCGCACAGCCCGTCGATGGAAAAATGCCAGCGCAGCCGCAGCGCACCCGCCGTTTGTTCCAGGCCATAGCCATGGTAATGGAACACCGGGTGCTTGCCGCGCAGTTCTGCAAAACGCGGCATATCACTGCCCCTCCGCTGCCAACGCACCCAGCGCCGTTGCCGCCTTCAGCGTGTTTTGCATCAGCATGGCGATGGTCATCGGGCCGCAGCCGCCGGGGACGGGCGTGATCCAGCTGGCTTTGGGCGCAACGGCGTCAAAATCAACGTCGCCGCAGACCTTCTTGCCCTCCAGGCGGTTGACGCCCACGTCAATGACCACCGCGCCTTCCTTGACCATATCCGCCGTGACGAAGCGCGGGCGACCCACTGCGGCGATCAGAATATCCGCCTGGCGGGTGATTTCGCCGAGGTTCTGCGTTTTGGAGTGGCAAATCGTCACCGTTGCATCGGCCATGAGCGCCAGCAGCGCCATGGGTTTGCCGACGATGTTGCTCCGCCCCAGCACGACGACGTGCTTGCCCGCAAGCGGAATCCCCGCATCGGCCAAGAGTTCCATCACACCGGCGGGGGTGCCGGGCAAAAAGCGCGGCGTCCCCAGACTGAGGTAGCCCGCGTTCATCGGGTGAAAGACGTCCACATCCTTGCCGGGCAAAACGGCTTGCTGCACCGCCGCGTCGTCGTAATCAAAGCCCTTGGGCAGCGGCATTTGGCAAAGGATGCCGTGGACGCTTGCATCCGCATTGAGCGCTTCGATGCGCGCCAGCAGCGCCGCCTGCCCCGCATCCGCCGGGAGAGTATATTCGAGCGAGCGAAAGCCCATGGCTTCGCAGGTTCTGTGTTTGTTGCGCACGTAAATCTGCGAGGCCGGGTCTTCGCCCACCAGGATCACCGCGAGGGTCGGCACCGCGCCGCCCGCCGCCAGGTGCGCCCGGGTCTGCTCCGCAACACGCGCAAGGATTTTTGCCGAAACATCTTTTCCGTTAAGAAGGTTGGACATAAATGGCTCCTAATCGTCTGAATTTAGGGGGGCTTCCGCTTCCTGCGCCGCCGGTTCTGCCTTTGCTTCTTCCGCCAATTCTGCCGCCGGTTCTTCCGTTTTTGCCGGGAAAAAGTCCACGCCCTCAATCGGCTTGGGGTGCTTTTTGAAGTGCTGCATGAAGATGATCAGCGCGGCCAGGCTCGCAATCGCCAGCAGGCCGGAAAGCAGCTGCGAAACCCGCACCGGGCTGCTGCCGATGTAAAGGCTGTCGAGCCGCAGGCCTTCCACAAAGCAACGCTCCGCGCCGTAGAGAATGCCGTAGCACAGGATCAGCTGGCCGCTGAATTTGCGGGCATAGCGGCAGATCATATAAAGCACGCCGAAGCTCAAAAGGCACCAGACGGATTCATACAGGAACGTGGGATGCACAAACGCCATGGCGTCCGCAGTCCCGGCGTGAACGCCCGTGACCCCGTGCTGTTCAAAAAATTGCTGGGTGGAGGCACCGTTGATGTAGTTGGCGGTCGTCTGGCTCCACATGCCCCAGGGCAGCGTGGTGTTGGCGCCAAAGGCTTCCTGGTTGGTGAAGTTGCCCCAGCGGCCGATTCCCTGGCCGATGAGGAAGCTCATGGCGGCAAGGTCGAGCAGGTTCAAAAAGTTGAGCTTGCGGATGCGGCAGACGATGAAGGCCGCCAGCAGCCCGCCGATCAGCCCGCCATAGATGGCCAGCCCGCCCTCCCAAATTTTAAAAATATCCGCCGGGTGCGCCTTGTATTCCGCAAAATTGAACAGGACATAATAGATGCGTGCGCCCAAAATGCCGCCGATGGTGCCGCCGATGAGGACGTCCACCATCTTATCCAAATCCATTTTCCACTTGTATGCCATCCGGCCGCCAAAGAGAACCGCCAGCAGGAAGCCGAAAGCGATCAGCACGCCGTACCAGCGGATGGTCACCACGTTGCCGAACAGGGAAAATTCCAGCGCAATAGGGGAAACATGCAGCGCTTTTTCGCCCAGCGCCTTAAAAAATACATCGACTTTTTCGTTCATAGACTTGCATCTCCTTTTTATTTCGTCGGTTCCACAATCGCCAGCGCCGCAAAGCCGGGGCGGAACAAATGCTTCAACCGTTCGTTTGCATCAGCGGGGGTGAGCGTGCGCAGCAGCGCCGCCTTCTCAAAAATCGTTTCGCCGCTGAAATAGGCGTCCGTCAGATTCCCGGCCAGGGTATCAATATCGTTGCACAGCATCACCTGGCGGCCATAGGCCTTGCGCCGCGCCTGTTCAAAGGCAGCGGGATCCAGGCCGTTCTGCACGGCGTCGGCCAGGGCTTGGCGGATGATTTCCGCCGCTTCCTCCGGCTTTTTGGATTCCCCGCCCAAGAGCGAGGCCGCATAGCCGGGGCCGCTGAGGAATTCCCAGCCGAAGCCGGGGTTGATCATGCCTTCGTTGAGCAGACGCTCATAGAGGGGCGAGGTTTCGCCCGCAAGCGCTTCCAGGCAAAGCTCGGCCAGCAGGTATGCCCGTTCGCAAGGCTCTTCCCCGGCGGTCGGTTCCTTCCAGCCCAGCAAAAAACGCGGCGCGGCCACCGGCATTTGCAGCCGGGTCAGCGCCTGTGCGGGTGGCGCGTCGTCCACCATCTTCCGCCGCTGCGCGGGCGCACCCTGGGCGGGTTTGAGCAACCGTGCGGCGATTTCGCCGACCTCTTCCTTCGTGACGTTGCCCGCCACGGCCAAAATCATATTGGCCGGGTGATAGAACCGCCGGTAGCACTCGTGCAGCATCTCCGCACTGATTTCAGCGATGCTTTCCTCCGTCCCTGCGATTTCGATGCGCACCGGGTGGGTGCTATAGAGCAAGCGCAGTAGCTCGAAAAATATCCGCCAACTGGGGACGTCCAGATACATGCGGATTTCCTGCCCGATGATGCCCTGCTCTTTTTCCACCGTCGCCTGTGTGAAGTAGGGCGACTGGACGAAATCCAGAAGAATTTCAAGATTTTCGGCAAAATGCTCGGAACAGGAAAATTCATAGGCGGTTTTGTTGAAGCCCGTGAAGGCGTTGGCGCTCGCCCCGGTTTTTGCAAAGCGGGCGAAAGCGTCCAGATCCTCGGACTCAAATAGCTTGTGTTCCAAAAAGTGCGCCGTGCCTTCCGGCAGGGTGAACTCGCTGCCATCGGGGTAGACGATGGCGGTGTCAATCGAACCGTATTTGGTCGAAAACAGCGCGTAGGCCGTGGAATAGCCGAGCTTTGGCAGCACCTGGAGTTCCAGCCCGCCGGGCAGCTTTGTGCGGTAGTACGCTTCTTCCAGCGCAGCGTCGCGGCAGGTTTCCCAATCAATTGCGCTCATTCGGTTTCCCCCTCCTTTTCGGCTGCGAGCAAATATACGGTATCCAGACTGACCAACTGTGCGGCTGCAATGACCTCTTCGCGCGTCACGGCGTTCACCCGGCGGCAGCGCTCCTGCAAGCTGGGGTACTCCTCCGTCAACAGCCCGGTGGCATAAAATTCGGCGAGGGTTTCAGGCGTATCGGCCACAGAAAGGCTTTTATCGCACATGGAGCGCTTGGTTGTATCCAGCTCTTCATCGGTGAAATCGCCGGTTTTCATCAGTTCCAATTGCTCCAGGATCGCTGCGCGGGCTTCCTCCGCCTTGGCGGTATCGACTCCGCTGGCGATGATCATCAGCCCCTTGAAGCGCACCGCAAGCGCCTGGCAATAGTAGCAAAGGCTTTTTTGTTCCCGCACAATCAAAAACAGCTTGGAATACACGCCGCCGCCAAACAGAGAGGTCATCACGCGCGTGGCGTAGTTGTGGTCGTCCGGGTCGTGCATCCCGGTGCGCAAGCCCATCACCAGGTTCGCTTGCTCCACCGGCAGGGTTTCGCTGAAGAACCGCGGTTCCCCTGCCGCAGGGATGAATTCGCTCCCCAGTGTGACGGGTTCACGCGCCAGCCCGGCAAACGCCGCCCGGAACGTCGCTTCCACCGCCGCGCCATCCCCCGCCGCAACCAGGGTGATCTGCATCCGTGCGCAGCGCAGCAGATTCTGCCAGGCCTGTACCATATCTTCCGGCGTGAGGGCGTCAATGGCTTCCGGCGTGCCGTAGGCATTGAGTCCGTAGGCCTCGCCCGCGCACATCAGTTCTTCGCAGCGCCGCAGGGCATACAGGCGCTTATACCCCTGTTCGGCCTCCAGGCGCTCGCGCAGCAGGCGTTTTTCCAGTTCCACCGCGTCGGCGGGGAAAACGCCGTCTTCCAGCCGGGGGCGGAAAAGCAGCTCTTCGAGCAGCGCCGCGCCATCACGCGAAACGGATTCGCCGCGCGTAAAGGCGAAGCGGTCTTCAATGGCCGAAAGGCAGAGCGAAAGTCGATGCGTTTCGCCTTCCTTGCTCACCTGCACCTGTAGACTTGCGCCATAAAGCTCGGCCAAGCGGCTTTCCAGCGCACGGGAAGAAGGGTAGGCCGCGCAGCTGCGGCGCAGCAAAAAGGGCAGCATGGCGTTGGCAGCCGTCACCGCAGGTTCC
>JAITNG010000166.1 GCA_031290595.1 Oscillospiraceae bacterium | reverse complement strand
GACAACGGCGGCTTTTGGTGTTATTCTATCGACAGTTTAACGAACGAAATCCTTTCGGACGTTACAGTTCACCGGCGAAAACCGCAAGACCCGGCAACAGCAAATCCAACAATTCGCCCGACGTGGTCAGCGGGCAAGGACGTGAAAAAATATTGAGGAGCGAACAGAATGACGAGCAATATGCCAGAGTTCGATTATGGAACGCTGAACCTGGTCGGCTCCCCACTGGCGGAAGAGCAGCTTCCGCAGGCGGGGGGGTATCCGGCGCAGGAACCGGCCGCCGCTTATGCCGCCCCGGCGGTTCCGACTGCCCCGCTCGCCCAACTGCAACAAATCCTTCCGTTCCCGGTTGACATGCGGAAGGAACCGTATATTTATTTGGCGATCATCCCCAACCCGGGGTATGAATCCCCCGCAGCGCAGGTGCAGCCGCTCTATCAGGAACAGCCGCAGCGCTACGCGCCCCCGCCGCAGATGCGGGCCGCCCCGGAACATTGTCCGTTCCACGGGCAGCAGCAGGAAGCGCAGCCCTGTGACTTCCCGGAATGTTGTAGCCACTGCGAGTTCGGGCAGCAGCACGCGCCTGTGCAAGAACCGTATTATCCGAACGAAGACGGTCGATCCCCGGCCTATGCGGCGCAGAACTGGCTTTGGCCGCCCCACCGCCCGGAACCCGCATTTGAACCCCCGCAGGCGTATGCGCCGATAGAGGCGCCCCCCCCGGCGCAAGCGCAGACGGCCGGTGTATATGAGGCTTACGAACCACCCGCTTATGCAGCCCCCCCCATGGAGGAACCGTCGGCGGAACCCGCGCCCGCCTGGCAACCGCCCGAAGCGCCGCAGAGCGCGGCCTTTGCCGAAGGGGATGCACTGGATATTTCCGCCATGGCGGCAGACGAAGAAGAAACGGTGTTGCTGGATTCCTACTTGCCCCCGTTTGAATACACGGATGCGCAGGTAGCGCCGCAAGCGCCGATGGCATACGAACAATACCCGGCACAATACCCGGCACAGTATCCGGCGCAATACCCGGCGCAGCAAGCGCCGCCGGTGGAAGCCGCGCCCGACCCGCGGGAAGAGCGCAAGCGTCTGCGCAAGGAACAGAAGGAGCAGCAGCGCGAAGAAAAGCGGCTTGCAAAAGAGCGGCAGGAACAGGAGGCGCAGCAGCAGGAGTTCAACCCCTACACGCAGCAGAGCGTCTACCCCGGCGCACAGGCGTTTGACCCCTACGCACAGCAGCAGGGGTATGACCCTTACGCCCAGCAGATTGCGCAGCAGCCATATGTGCAGCAGCCGGATCCTTATGCGCAGCAGGTGCAGCAGATGCAGGCGGCGGATCGCCCGCCCCGCAAACCGGCGCGCAAGCTGCTGGCGGCGGTTTCAAACATCCTGGTGTTTGTGTTCATCATCCTGATCATTGGCGGCGCATTTGCCTTCACAACAAGCACTGACCCGGAGAAAGACTTCTTCGGCTACCGCTTCTATAACGTCCTCACCCCCTCCATGACCCCCACCGAACAGGCGGACGGCACAACGCCGAAAGGCGGCTTCCTTGCGGGCGACATGATCATCGTCAAAATGGCCAACCCGGAAGACGTGCAGGTGGGCGACATCATCACCTTTAACCCGGATACAAACGCCAAGGATGGCCAAGGCACCACGACCCTGACCCACCGTGTGGTGGAAATCAAGGATCAACTCGCCGGGGAAGCCGGAATCTGGTTCGTCACCAAGGGCGACCACAACAACAGCAACGATCCCCCCATCCCGGGGCAGTCGGTGATTGGCGTCAAGGTGTTCCACATCCCCCTGCTCGGCAAAATTTTGCGGGCTGTGGAGAAAAACAAGACGCTTGCAATCGTATTTTGCGCAGCTGTGCTGATTTTGATCTTCACACTCTTCTATTACTTCTCAAAGGAGGAATTTGACCAGAAGCAGAAGAAGACAAAAAAGAAAAAGAACGAAACGCCTCCCCCTGCATACCCCCAGCCAGGGCAACCCTTGCAGCCGAGCGCTGCGATGCAATATAGCTTCAGCCAATAGAAAGAAGGAAGAAAAAACACCCCCCATCCCCCCACCCCTCACCCCCCACACCCCCAACTCCCCCCGCAATGGAAGTAGAAAAGAAAGACGTAGAAAAGAAAGAAGGAGAATAAGACGTGAAAAACCTTAGGCAAATTCTGCCCAAAAGGCAGGCCGCCGGCGTTGCCGGTTCGCGGGTGTTTCGCTTGCTTGCGGTGGTGCTGGCGCTTTCGCTGGCGCTGGGCGCACTGCTGCTGAATTACACCCCCACCATGGCGGGCAGCCCCGTCCTCGTCAACTACCCGGCCGGTATCAACACGGCAATCAGCGGCATCAACTTTGAAACAAAAAAATTCCAGTCCTTTTATGACCCCGCCTATTCCGGCGCTGAGAGTGCAAATGTTGAACGCACCCGGTATCCGGCTTCCTACCCCCCGGCTTACCCGGAAGAATGGCCGGACGACCACACGAAGACGCGGCAGCTGTTTCCCAACGGGACTTCGGGCTTCCTCAACGGCTCGTATGGCGCAACGCCGGATCATATCGTCCTTGACGGCGACCAGGCGCGCTTCTTCGGGTATTCCAGCACACCGTATTTTGATTACATGTTCACCAACAACGCCAGCACGCAGCCGATTGGCTTGGAATTCGACATGGAACCGGGCAAGTGGAACTTCCACTGCTTCAAGCGCACGGGTTTGTTCGTCAAATCCACCATTGATGCGCAGGGCAGGATCTCCGGCTACATGCTCTCCATCGGTTCCAATGCGATTGGCACCGTGGCGCAGAACTCTGCGGTAATCTTGAATACCGACGGGACGGTTCAGCAACCCGACCTATCCTTTGCGCTGTTCAAAGTGGAAAACATGAACATCGACGCCTACAATAAGTTTATTACGGATAACTCCGCCGTAGGCCTTGTTCCGAACGACCACGGCGACCCGTCTGCGGACTGGAATAACGACGGCGTGGTTGATAATGCGGACTATGATCCGGGTACCCCGTATACATCTGACGGAACAGATGGTTATACAGCAGGAACTATAGTCACCCCGATGATCCTCAAGGCCGCCAACAACCCCCGTGTCTTTGATGAGCAAAAGTACCTGGGTCAGTATTATACGTTGTTCCAGGCCACACCGACACAGAGCGGATACAGCGTCACCGGCAACTATGCGGGCACCGACCCCACCAAGCTGGATTACTTTTTTGAAGGCCAATATGGCCTGCCAAAAGGCAGCAGCATCACCCAGGTGCAGTTGGAGGATAACCCGAGTTTCAACATGCTCATGACGGGCGTTGAAAAAATGCACTGCCGTGTGGATATTACCTCCACTACGCTCAGCTTTTATGTGACGATGTATTTCAAGGATGCAGGCGGCAACCTGGTGGCGCAGCCGGAAGTGCTGCTCTTCAGCCAGGCTGTGGCTGCGGATTCCACGACGCGCAACGGGTTCGGCCTCTATTGCCAATACCTGGCGCACGCTTGCCAGATGCTGACGCACATCACCTTCAGCAGCACGCATGTCACCACCGCCGACCCCACAAAACCCGCGACGAGCGCGACCGTGCGCTTCCAGCAATACGGCACCGGCGGCGGCGGGCAGCCCGCCCTTGTGACCCTGCAACCTGCCGAAACCATGAACGGCTACACAGGGGATCAATACTCGGTCAACCCGCCCAAGAGCATCGTCTATAATGGCAAGACGTACTTTTACTTCCGATCCAGCCGATGGACAGGCACGGGTTGGGGCGGCAACGGAGGCTCCGAAACCCTTGACCCGCTGACGTATGCGGCGAACGCGAGTAACAACGAAACAATCCTTTATTATGTGCTGGCGCCGACCGTCGCCAAGAATGCGCGGCTCAATTCCGGCACAGGCACAATCAACAACGGAACAGCTGGCGGCATGGTGCCCGTGAAATATGGCGACGTCATCTACTACACCGTCACCATCACCAACCCCAACACGTCCACCATCACTAACTTTGGCGCAACGGTGACCGATTTGCTCCCGGCAGGGCTGCAATTCGTGAGCGCGGCCGGTACGACCACAGGCGTGCGCAGCAACGACCCGGCAGGGTCAGGGCGCGACCTGGTGACCTGGACGATCAACACCCTGGCGGTTGGGGCGACCAACCTCACGGTGCAGGCACGCGTCACAGACCCCTATGCGCAGTTCATCAACACCGCCAACGTGAGCTTTGAAGGCCTTGAACCCGAAGTGACCAACCCGACCTATCACGAATCCAAGCTGGATCCGATAACGATTGAGAAGGAAGCGAGGATCACGGAGGACCCGGGCGGACCGAATGAATTCATCCACATTACAAACGCTCCCGGCACTGCGGCAACCCCCATCCAGGTCACACCGGGCGATTTGATCCGCTACACCCTGGTGGTCACCAACCCGAACCCGCAGGTCACCGGCGTGAACGCCCTGGTGGAAGATTACCTGCCGACCGGCCTGAACTATGTTTCGGATGACCATGGCGGCAACGCCAGCACAGTGGGTTCCCGGACGCTGGTCAGCTGGCAGCTGAACAACGTCGCCAACGGAAAAACAGAGATCACGGTGGTGTGCAGCGTTGATGTTTCCAACCAGACCTTCATCAACTCTGCCCGCGTCAGCCCGAACCACTCGAAACTGGCGCCAAACAATTCCAACGAAACCTATCACCAATCCGGCGCACTGCCTGTGGTGGCCACCAAGTCTGCAACGCGTGTGCGCGGCAACGTGGCTGGTTCCCTTACGGCGGCAAGCCCCGTTGAGGTGGAGAAAAACGACTATGTCGATTACACCATCAAGGTTGGGAACCCGAACATAAGCGCCCCTGTGGCCGACATCAACTTCAACTACGATTATACCCACTCCGGCTACGACACCGCTTATACGTCGGCGCAGTCTGCCTATTACAATAACGGTGTTGCGACGCCTGACCACGTGGTTCGCAATGGCGCAAGCATCGCTTTCAACGGCTATGGCGCTGCATCCAATTTTGACGTTCTCTTTACCGATGCTTTCAATATTGATACGATGGAATTTGACTTCAAGCCAAGTTCATGGGGTACGCATACCTTCAAGCGTACCGGCGTCTTCATCAAATCGGGCATCACATCCGCCGGCGTACTTTCGGGTTATTTCCTCAACATTGGTTCCATTGATAACAACCTGAGCCAAACGCAAACGGCGACGTCTTATTATCTCTCCCTGATGCGGGTTGATAATCTGAACATTCCTAGTTCCAATACCACGAACAGCACGTACCCCTCGCCGTGGACGATCACGCCGCCTTATGGGTTCCCTCCGGGGACGACTGTACAAGAACTTCAGCGCGGCGACCAGTTCACCACCAGCTCACCGGCAATGCACGTTAGGATTGTCACGACGGCGACGAGTATCACGATTTATACCACCCCCATCACAACCGGCATTGAAGTCAAGATGTTTGACTTAACGCTCGCCGCGCCGGATAATTACAGCGGCACCGGCTTCTGTATGCAGAACATCGCTCACTCTTGTTCCGTACTGACCCATGTGGAATTCACCAATGTGTACCTTTCGGTTTCCAGCAAGCTCAGTACCGAAACCACCGTCACCGATCTGATCCCGGAAGGCATGAAGGTGATCAGCGTGAACAGCGACGACCCCCTGGTCACCTACGGCGTCACCATAGACCCCGTCACCGGGCGCGAGCTGGTGACCTGGCATGCGGATGAACTGGCCGCCGGGCAGACGGCTTTCACCGTCCGGGTGCAGGTGGACCCGAACCGATTACCCGAAACGGATTATGAGAACAACGCCAGGGTGCAGATGAAGGACATGGGCGTGGTGCGAACCAACTCCACCTATCACCGCATGACCAACGTCATGACGCTGCACATACGGCAGATGGTGCTCAACCGCGACGGAACGACGGTGCCCTTACCCGGCATAGCGTACTACAACATGCAAAACGACGGCACGAACCTCGGCCTCGATTCGCTCTCCGGCCTGGATGGGGTGAGCCAAACCCCCTTCACCACATACACGCTCCCGCTCAACAACGATACGGAGTATGCCATCCAGGATTTGATAGCGCAGTATTACAAGTATGCAGGCTACGTTGTGACGCCCACCAACGCCCCCCACAGCAGCGCCAGCCGCAGCACCGGCAGCATCGTTTTGGATTATGAAAACGACTACGAACAATGGCTGACGGTCTACATCATCCCGGAAGAACCTGCCGGGCATTATACCTGGGATATACGCACCAACGACTTTGGGCGCTTGGATGTGCCGACTGTCTTTTAAGTGCGATCCACCAATGGAGCTGAAGCGTTTGGCTGCGTGCGCAGCCTGGCGGTTTGTGGCCAGCCAAACGCAAGCTCCCCCTTAACCGATACTACCTGCCTTACCGGAAAAGGCAGCAAGTATAAAAAACACCCCCCAAAAAAAGGAATAAGAAAAGAAAAGGAGCAAACAAAAATGAAAACCATGAAACACCGCAAGTCCATCGTCCTCGCCCTCGCCGCCGTGATGGCAGTCGTCATCGCAGTCACAGGCAGCACCTTCGCCTGGTTCACCGCAACCGACGCCAAGAAGAACCACTTTGAAACCGCAAAAATCTCCGATGGCACTGCAACGCTCTACGAAGTCTTCAAAGAGCCCAAAGAATGGCTGCCCGATCAGGAAGTCATCAAGAACGTGGGCGCATCCAACACCGGCTCCAACGACATCCTCGTGCGTATCTCCTTTGAGGAAGTGCTGGACAAACTGACCAGCGAAGCCAAAGCCAAGTCCACACATTATGCCACTGGCGAAGTTCCCGTGGAATTTGATGATGCATCCTACACAGTTGCTAACGGCTGGATTTCACTCGCCGATGCGCTCATCGCTGATCCCACGCTTTCTGTGGATACCGACGTTGCCACCGAACTTGGCCCCGATGCGTATAGCACCATCCTGGTCAAGACCCAGACCATCAATCCTGGTTCTGTCACAGGCACAGAAAGCACCGGCTATTCCTTCGTGTTCTGGTATCCGATCAGCGCTCCCGGTACGCTCTATGACGGGTTGAAGCAATCTGCCAAAGCGGATCTCTACATTGATGAGAGCACTGACCACACCAGCAAGGTTCTTAAAGTTGCCGCCGGCAGCGCGAAGTTCTATAGCTTCGACGGCCGTGGCGTCACCGATACCGCTTGGGCTGCCTTTGTTGCACCGCAAACAAGTGCAGCGGTTGCGCTGGGTACAGCCGCAGAGCTGGTCAATTCCCACCTTGATGCGCTGATCCACTTCAACTATGACGCGTTGAGCGCCACGCCTGAAACCGACAAGTGGTTCTACAACGAAGACGACGGTTTCTTCTACTTCATCGGCCATGTGGAACCCGGCACCATCAGCCCCCTGCTGCTCGAAAGCGTTACGCTGGATGCAAGCGCCAATTCCCAGTACACCAGTATGTTGTTTGACCTCTATGTGAATCTGGAAGCCATTCAGCCGCTGGAAAGCGCCGTCACCGCCGCGAGTGGTTGGAACGTATCGAACACTGCCATTTTGAATGCGCTCACGGCTGCCGGCGCATATGACGTCATCGAATAAGGGGTACGAAGGAGGGGAGATTATGCATCGCATTAAAAAATGGATCTTTTCCGCGATATGCTTCCTTGCCGTGGTTTCCGGTACGGCTGGCAGCGCAGCGGCGGTGGGTCTCCCTGCTGGGTTTTTGATTGGCGATCAGGACGGCATCAGCGTTTCAGCTGATGGCGAATACATCATCAACGCAGTGGGTTTGATGCCAGGCGACGTCCTGACAAAAACCATCACCATCCGCGATCTTTCAGAGGGACTGGCGACGACACTGACGCTCTATGCGGAACCACTGGAAACCAGCGGCCCCGTTGATCTGCTCAATGCCATCCATCTGACGCTGGAACTTGTTGACAAGAGCGGCCAAAAGACGCAGCTCTACAACGGGCGCGTCCGTGGGGATGAAGACACCAACATGATCCAAAACGCCCTCCAGCTCGGGGTTTATAACACCGGCGACCAAGCCGCGCTCAACGTTCGGCTGGTGCTGGATGAAACCATAGTCCCCGATGAGGAAGTCAGCGTTGCGGAAATCAAGTGGATCTTCAATGCTGTGCGCGCTGTTCCACCCATGCAGGTCAAAACCGGCGGTACGGCGGAATATCTGCTCTACGGCGCAGGCATCGGCGGCGTACTGTTGATCAGCATCCTGCTCATCACCAAACGCAAAAAGAAGGAAAACGCAGACCGGGTTCACTCGTTGGCCATGCGCTGCGCGTTTGAACAACCAATTTCATGGAAAGGGGTATGATACGCTTGAATTCTTCTCAAATTGCGAAGAGAAGCAAACGCAGTATCCGCAGGATGAAGCCTTTGGCCGTCCCCCTTTCGGTGATACTTGCCTTGTTCATTCTCTTCGGCGGCACCATGGCCTGGTTCATTGCAACCGATGGTCGGCTCAATCCCTTCCAAACGGGCAAGTTCCGTTATGCAGTGCAGGCGGTGGATGTGTTCAACAAACCGGCCACTGCACCCAAAAACGGGGATTATGTCAACAAGCGCGTTGGCGCTGTGAACACCGGCGACTTCCCGGCCTTCGTCCGGCTGCTGGTGCATCCGACCATCCTCGCGGCGGACGGCGTGACGCTGCTCCCGGCCAGCTTCGGCAACGAAGTGCTGATCACTGACCTCAACACGGCGGATTGGACCTATGGCGGGGACGGCTACTACTACTACCTGCACAAGCTGAACCCGGATAAATCCACCACGCAGCTCGGTCATGATCTTTTCACCCAGGTGCAGATTGCTTTTGGCCTCGGTGCGGCGTATGACAACGCGACGCTGCACATCGAAGTCAAGTGCGAATCCAGCGACATCAAGAAGTGGAACTACCGCGAAGGCTGGTGGAAGGCGACAACCGCCCCCACCGCAGCGCCGCTGAACGCCATTGACGCGACGCTCGCCGCCATCGCAACCAACTGAGGCACAGGCAGGCCGGATGCGGGAAAATCCCGTATCCGGCCTGTTTTTTGATGGGTTGTTGACGGCGGGCGCCAAGAACCCCCTTGCATTTTTTGCACGAGTGGCGTATAATTCAAGTGTAGAAAATTTTTGGGTTCCCCTAAAAAGAAGGAAGGCGCGTTTTTTTTGCAAAACATCTCGGAGCTTTCGTTGCTTTGGAACAGCCTTGCGTTGTTCCGCGGGCTGCGGGCAACGCCGTTGGGCGAACGGCTGGGTGCGTTTTTGCCGCTCCGTGCGGTGGAGGACCCCGCTGCGTTTGCTGCGGCTGCGGCAGCTGTTGCGGCGGAAATCTATGCCCTTGGCACGGGGGATTTTGGCGTGGCGCTGCGCAAGTGCGTGCTGCTTGACGACAACCTGATGGTGCGCCAGCCCGCGCTGTTTGCCACAGACGCCCTGCCCGCAGCGGAACTGCGGCGGGAACTGGCGGCGCTTGCACGCCTTTCCGGCTTCACCTGCGAAGCCCCGGCCGGGGCGCTGCCGCCCGGCGCTTTGCCCCTTTGGGAAGCCACGCCCCAGGATTTTGCGGCGCTCTACGCCGCCTTTTTGCGCGAACTCCCCCGCAAGGGCTTTGGCATGTTTGCCGATTATGGCATGTTTACTTGGGAAAGTGAAAAACTGGCGCCTGTGCGCTTCCCCGACCCGCAGCGGCTGGGCGGCCTTTATGGCTATGCGCGGGAACAGCAGCCGGTGCTTGCCAACATACAGGGGCTTTTGGCGGGGCAGGGCGCGGCGCATGTGTTGCTGTATGGTGACGCGGGGACGGGCAAAAGCGCCCTGATCAAGGCCATGGCAAACGAATATTTTGCGCAGGGGCTGCGTTTGGCGGAACTCAGGCGGCATCAGCTGCGGGAACTCCCGGCGCTGCTGGAACAGTTGGGGGCGCTCCCGCTCAAATGGATCCTCTTGCTGGACGACCTGAGCTTCACCCCCGGCGAGGAAGGGTTTTCCACCCTCAAAGCGGCGCTGGAAGGCGGCGCGGGGCGCGGCGCAGGGAATTGCGTGATCCATGCCACCAGCAACCGCCGCCACCTGGTGCGCGAAGGCGCGGGCGAGCGGCAGGGCGACGAGATCCACCTGGGCGATACGCTCCAGGAACAGATCAGCCTTTCGGCTCGCTTTGGGTTGAGCGTATGCTTCCGCAGACCCGAAAAAGAGGAATATCTTGCCCTGGTGCGCGCCGTCGCGGCGGAATACGGCGTGACCGGGCAGACGAAGGAACTCTGCGCCCTGGCCGAGCGGGAAGCGCTGCGCCGGGGCGGGCGAACCCCCCGCCTGGCAAGGCAGACGGTGGAAATTTACGCACGGGCGCAGGAAAATTCCACCGCACAAGAAAAAAGATCAACCCAACAACAGCACATCTAAAAATTGAGGGGAGTCTTCTATGCGTAGCGCTATTCGTTTGCTGGCCGTTGTTCTATCCGTCTGCCTGTGCCTTGCGGCGCTGGCGGGCTGCGCTGCGCTTTTGCCGCAAACGGGCAAGCTGCGCATTGTCGCGTCGAGCTTCCCTCCCTACGATTTTGCGCGGGCGGCTGCGGGCGACCTGGCCGAGGTGACGATGCTGCTCCCCCCGGCGGCGGAAAGCCACAGCTTTGAACCCACGCCGCAGGATATTCTGCGCATCCGGCACTGCGATGTGTTCATCTACGTCGGCGGGGAATCTGACGAATGGGTGCGCGGCATCCTGGATTCCATGGACACGGCGCACATGCAGATTGTCACGCTGATGGACTGCGTGGAGGCGGTGGAGGAAGAATCCGTGGCGGGCATGGAAGCGGAGCAGGAAGAAGACAACGAAAGCCTGGCCTTGCCGGAATACGACGAACATGTTTGGACCGCCCCCCGCAACGCCGCGATGATCACGCAAAAAATCGCCGCCGCGCTCTGCCTGGCGGATGCGGAAAACGCCGCAACCTACCAAAGCAACGCGGCGGCCTACACCGTGCAACTGGATGCGCTGGACGCAAAGCTGCGCAAAATCACCGCGCAGGGGCAGCGCAAAACCATCGTTTTCGGCGACCGATTCCCGTTCCGCTATTTTGCCGAAAGCTATGGCCTGTCGTATTACGCCGCCTTCCGGGGCTGTTCCACGGAAACGGAGGCCAGCCCTTACACGGTGGGCTTTTTGATTGAGATCATCAAAAAAGAGAACATCCCCGTGGTGTTCTGCATTGAACTTTCAGATCAGCGGATGGCCGAAATGATCGCCGATAACACCGGCGCAAAGGTGCTGCGGCTGCACTCGTGCCACAACCTTTCAAAAGCCGATTTTGCCGCCGGGAAGACATACCTGGATTTCATGGAAGAAAACGCAGCGGCGCTGCAAGAAGCGCTGGGGTGAATGGCGGCAAATAACAAAACGCCCGGGCGGTGCAACCTGCACCGCCCGGGCGTTTTATCTCTGTCAGCCGTCCACCTGCTTCAGGTGTATGTTATAATCCGTGTAGTCCTGCTGTGGGTTTGGGATCACCAGGCCGGCGTGCATCAGCGTGTCGCCGTGGAGCGTGCGGTTCCAGCCTTCCAGCGCATAGAGCGCATCGGGCGCAAGGCCTTGCAGACGCAGACGGGGCGGCCATGCATCCGGCGTGCCGCGTAGGCGGAAGTATTGCACCAGCGCCTCGCGCTTGTCTTCGCTCACGAACATCCAGGCGCATTCTTCGCCTTCAAAGGGGCTGCGCAGGCGATAGAAATCCCCCTGGGCGGTCAGCTTTTGCCAGGCGCGGAAGTTCCGGTTCATCTGCTTCATTTCCAGGATTTCATCCGGCGGGATCTTGGTCAGATCCAGTTCGTAGCCGAAGGTGCCGGCCATCGCCACGCCGCCCCGGAACGAGAGCGGCGTTTGCCGCCCGCCCTGGTGGATGGCCGCAACGTGGCTGCCCATGCTGGCGATGGGGTAGCACAGTGAAGTGCCGTATTGGATTTTGAGCCGCTCGCTGGCGTCGGTGTTATCGCTGCACCAGGTTTGGGGCATATAATAGAGCATCCCGGGGTCAAAGCGCCCGCCGCCGCCGGAACAGCTCTCAAACAGAATCTGCGGGAAGCGCACGTTGAGGGCTTCCAGGATTTCATATAGCCCCAGCACATAGCGGTGCCAGACCTCGCGCCCCTGTGCTGCTGGCAATGCGGGCGAAAACACTTCGGTCAGGTTGCGGTTGAAATCCCATTTTACGTAGGAAATATCGGTGCTTTCCAGCACGGCGCTGAGTTGCTCGATGAGGTACGCCCGCACGGCGGGCAGCGTGAGGTTCAGCACGCACTGGTTGCGCCCCAGGGTGCGGCTTTGGCCGGGGATGTGCAGCGCCCAATCCGGGTGGGCGCGGAACAGGTCGCTATCCGGCGAAATCATCTCCGGCTCAAACCAGATGCCAAAGCGCAACCCTTCGGCCTTGACCCGTTCCACCAATTCGCGGAGCGGGCAGCCGAGCTTGGCTTCGTTGACGAACCAATCCCCCAGGCCGCTTTGGTCGTCCTCCCGCTTGCCGAACCAGCCGTCGTCCATCACCAGCATATCAATATCGGCTTTGGCGGCTTGCCGGGCGATGGCCACCAGCTTATCGGCGTCAAAATTGAAATACGTCGCTTCCCAGTTGTTGATCAGGATGGGGCGCGGGGCGTCCCGCCATGCGCCGCGGCAAAGGTTTTTGCGATAGAGCCGGTGCAGCGTGCGCGTAATCCCCCCCAGGCCTTCGCCGGAATAGGCCAGCACGGCTTCCGGGGTGGTGAAGTTTTCGCCCGGGAGCAGCTGCCAGGCAAAATCATAGGGGTTCACGCCGATGGAAAGGCGCGTGCCGCCCATCTGGCTGACCTCCGCATCCAGCAAAAAGTTGCCGCTATAGACCAGATGGAAGCCGTAGGCCTCGCCCTGTTCTTCCGTGGCCGTTTTGGCGCACAGGATGGCGAAGGGGTTCAGCTGGTGGCCGGAAGACCCCCGGCGGCTTTGCAGCGTGGAACCGCCGTGGAACAGCGGATGGCGCTCCACATAGCGCTCACGCGCCCATGCGCCGTGCAGACTGATCATATCAAAGTCGCTGCCGGGGAAATCCACACAGGCGCTCAGGATGCTGCGCAGCTCCAGCCGCTGGCTGCCGGTGTTTTGCAGTACCGCCCAGCGGGTGATTGCGTTCTGCCCGGCAAAGGCGCAATAATACAGCGTCACCCGCAGGCCAAGATGTTCGTCGGCCAGGGTGACGGCCAGCGTATCGGCCTGTGCGGGGTCGTTGAGATAGGTGGCGGGCAGACCGGGGAGCGCCGGTTTCCCTTGCAGGATTTCATGTGAAACATAGTGCAGCTGCACCCCGCTTGCCCCGTTTTCTTCGAGAACCTGCACGGCGGGGCGGCGGAAATCGCCGGTGCCGCCGCAGGGGTATTCCAGCAAGGCGGTATCCAGGCTCAGGCGGGGCGCGTCCGCCGGGTTGGGGGAAAACGAAGCGCCGCCGCCGAGCACCTCCAGGTGGCCGAGGGCGCTGTCGCTCACGTGTTTTCCGTAATAGAGGTGGAAGAGGTAGCCTTCCGGGCTGACCTGCATCGCATAGGTGGAATCCCCCGCATGAAGTTGAAAGATTTGCGTCTGTGCGTCAAACAGAATTGCCATGGTGTTTCGTCCTTTCCCTTTCGTTTTCGTCCTGTCTATTATAAACGATGGCGGGGGAAGTTGCAAGCAAAAAACCATGCAGAAGGCGGCTATTTTTGCCGCCGTTTCCCGATCCGTTCTTTGAACTGCCCCGGGCTTTGGCGCGTGATATGCAAATAAATCCCCAACAGGCTGCCCAGCGGCTCGCCCGGCGCCTTTGCCCCGCGTATGCCGTTTTTCAGCAGAGCCAGCGAAAACCGGGAATCGATGCGCCGGGGGACGACGTCGCAGGTGGCAATCATCCAATCCAGCAATTGCTGCTTCGCTTCGGCAATTTGCGCGGCATACTGCGGGTCGCCGATCAAATTCCGGCGCTCGCCCTGCGCCAGGGCATAGAATTCATCCGGCTCATATAGTCGGCGGACATATTTGTAGTGCAGAGTGCGCAACATGACCGCTTTGCCGTGGGTTCCGTCTTCGCGCGCTTGCAGCGAAAGCCGCGGGTAGTAGTGGTCCGCCGGGTTCACATTCTCGAACTCGCTTGCCTGTGCTTCGCCCGGCAGCCGCCCGCCTTCACAGGTTACAAATGCCCGGTGCGGCATTGTTTTATCCCGCATGGTGGGCAGCAGGCTGCGCGAAAAATGCGGCCGCTCAATCGCAATGCCCGCCAATTCTGCGGCTGTCGCCGCCACGTCCACCAACTCCGCAAGATTGTTGTTGACGCCGCTATCCAGCGCAACGCCCTGCGGCGGCTTGATCAAAAGCGGCACATTCGTCAGGCAATCCGGGAAGCAGTTCTGCGATTTTTCCACCAGGCCATAGTCGCCCGTGTAATCCCCGTGGTCGCTGAACACCAGCACCGCCGTGCTGTCATAAATTCCGGCGGATTTTAAGGCGGCCAGCAGCTGCCCCACCTGGTCATCCACTTTGGCGCACATGGCAAGGTACACCGCACGGATCTCGTCAAATTTTTCGCTATCCACGTGCAGCGCATCGCGCAAGCCCAGCTCCATCAAGGGCTTTTGATCATCCTCCTGGATGGTGGGAATACGCCCCGGCAGCTTGCTTTTGTCGATCAAATCGTAATATTTCTGTTCAATCTGGTAGGGCGGGTGGGGCAGCATCAGCCCGACGAACATAAAAAACGGCTTCCCCCGCTTTGCATTTTTGCGGATGGACTGCACCGCGCCGTCAACGATAAGATTGTCCATATCAATGGCATATTTTTCAGGGGTAATGCCGTTGAGGAATGAATTGTCGTTTTCGGCATGGGGCGGCGAATAATATTTGAGCGGCCGCTGGGGGTGCACTTTGATGTATTCGTCAACCAGGGCTTTGTGATATTGGGGGTGCTGCCCCGCCATGAGGTCGCCGCGGTGGGAAGAGATGGTTCTGTAACCGGCGGCCTTAAAATCGCTGAACAGGTTTTCTTCGTGCGGCTGCTGCAAAAAGCCCATGGTGCGGTGCCCGTGCACATGGGGGTAAAGCCCCGTCATGAACGAGCAACGGCTGGGGACGCAGACGGGGTTTTGGCAAAACGCATGGGAAAACGACACCCCTTCCCGCGAAAGCGCATCGAGATTTGGCGTGTAAGAAGCCGGATTGCCCAAGTGATGCAGCGCATCCGCCCGCATCTGATCCGGGTTGATGATAAGAATGTTGTTCATGTAATGCTTCTTTCGTGTAGTAATACTATTCCTCGATTAAAAGCAGTGCATCGTTCGTTTGCTTTGGGCAAGGGGTATTTTAAAGCCCTGGTCGACTGCTAGTCGCCATCGTCTGCGGACGCCTACAAATGGTACGGCTAATAGCCGATTCACCAGCTACCCGCATTTGTTATTTCTACGAAGGTACATCAATAATCGGCTATCAGCCGTAAAATTTGTAGGGTCGACTAGCAGTCGACCGGGGCTTTAAAATAACGTTTTTAATCGAGGAACAGTATTAGCTGTTCCGCAAAAGCCGTGTTATACTATTCCACAATTAAAAGCCAACCTAGCTGCGCTCTGCGCCACCAACCGAAAGGATCGCTATGCCCATCCTGACCCTGCAAAACCTGACCATGGGATTTGAAGACCGCACGCTGTTTTCCGGCCTCAATT
>JAITNG010000132.1 GCA_031290595.1 Oscillospiraceae bacterium | reverse complement strand
GATGCTCAGTAACGCCGAATAGGCGCACTGGGGGTTGAGTTGAATCAGTTGCTCTGCTTTGGCTGCGTTCATGTTGACCTCCGTTAAATTCGTTTGTTCATGCCGCAAGCGCAGCAGAGAAACAACCGTGATGCATAAAGCTCAAATAGTATAGCATAAGCCAGCGAAAATTGCAAGAAAAACTTTTTGATGACATGAACCCAGGTATCTGCACAAGTTATTCTGAAAGATATGCAGATTTTTCTTGTACCATATATTGTGCGACGTTCGGTAAGCAATGCGCATGTTTGCAAGGGGCAATGGTGTTTTGGCATTATATTGTTGCGGTTAAAACTGAACGCTTTTAAATAACATTTTTAATTAAGGAACAGTATCACCAACCGCAAACCGCCCGCCATCAACTCACGATGGCGGGCGGTGTTTGTGCTTTTGGTGGCTTCCCTTATTTGCACTCAAACGAGTGGCAGCAGGTGGCATGTTCGCTGTTGGCCTTTTTATTTTCCTGCACGATTTCGATCTGCCCCAGCGAGCAGCATTGGTCGCCCTTGCAGTTGTAGCGGCATTCGCTCACGTTGCAGCCGATGTTTGGGTTGGTGGGTTGCTGTTGTGCCATGGTTGTATTCCCCTCTTCTTTGTTTACTTGCTGCGCCCTTTTGGGCTTGGCATTCATAGCTTGCCCGGCGGGCGGGGGAACTATACGGTTTCAGCGGGATGCAAAAGATTCCTCCAGCAGTTCGGCGGTGCAGCGGCCGTGGCTGGCGTCCCGGAGCCGGGCGGCAAAATCTTCCGCATCCGCTGCGCGTAGGCGGAACGTCACCGTGACCTCCTGCGCAAAATCCGCCGCCAGCACCGTGCCGCCGCATTCCGGCACCAGCGCGACCAGGCGGCCATAAAAGCCGTAGTCGCACCGGGTGCGCAGCGTGTGGCTCAGTGCCATGGTGCGGATTTCCGCAGCGCCCAGCGCGGCGGTTGCGGCTTGGGTGTAAGCCCGCACCAGGCCGCTTGCGCCCAGCAGAATCCCGCCAAAATAGCGCGTCACCACGCACAGGCAGTCGCTCACCTCCGCCCGCAGGAGGGATTCCAGCACCGGCACACCGGCGGTGCCCTGGGGTTCGCCGTCATCGGAATAGCGGCGCTGCTGCCCCGCCCGCAGGGCATAAGCCCAAACGTGGTGGCTGGCGTTCCAATATTGCGTGCGCAGATCCGCAAGCAAAACGGCGGCTTCCTCCGGCGTTTTGGCCGGAAGAAGCCGCCCGGTGAACCGGGATTTTTTGATGACGATTTCAGCCTGTGCGGGCGCTGCGATGGTCTTGAATTCTCTTTCGGTCATGGCGGTCAATAGGCGACAATATACAGCGCAACCGCCGCGCCGAACCAGATCAAAATGGAAACGCCGTAATGTTCCAGCCAGGCGCCCGCCGCAAAGGTGGCGTTCAGCGGCGCAAGCAGAATACGCGCAACGATTGAAGGCTTCTGTTCAGCCTTATAGAAGCTGTGCCATAAGACATCAAAATCCGCACGCAGGGGGTAGGCGTTGCAGAGGAAGCCCAGGCCGATGAAGAGCAGGATCAATTCGACCCAGAAGAACGAGGTTTCGCTTGCGCCGCGCAGACCGAAGAGGAACAGCGGCACCGCCGAAGCCGTCAAAAACACCAGCGCCATCAGCTTTTGGGCGAGCCAGGGCAAAAAGGCCAGCAAAAAGGCCTTGCCCGCGCTTTGCGCCGGGGCGTGTTCCACATGGCCGCAGAAATGGTTGCTGCGCAAATAGCCGCCGCGCACGACCGGTATATCCAAAATGCGGCAGGTCAAATGCTCCCAAAACCCCTTGAAGTAAGCGGCAGGGTACGTCAAAATCTTGGTGATTAAGTAGACGATGCTCATGCGATCACCCCCCAGCCTTTTTGAAAAATATCCGCAATGGTGGTTTCGCCAAAGATCAAATCCTGGATTTCCTGTGGGATAGCTACGCCGCTGTTGTCAAATAAATAAGCGATGGATTGATAAAACTCGCTGTCGTTCTGGTAGGCTGCGGCAAGCGCCACACAGAAGAACGGCGTCCCGAGCTGCGCCGCGTAATCCTGCTGCGTTGTATCTTTCAGGAGCGCGGAGGCGTCCGCCCCATCCCCTTGGAGCAGCAGCGCAATGGCCTTGGCCGTCACCGCCGCACCTGCGCGCGCGCCCCGGGTGCTGTCGCTTTCGGGGGCGGCCTGCGCCTCTTCAATCACAGCGTCGCAAAGCGCGATGGCTTCGGCAAACTTGCCGTCGCGATAGAGCAACTCCGCCCGGGCGACCTTGGCGGTGGCTTGCATCAGTGCGCCGGTCTGCTTTTTGGCCGCCAAACGCTCGGCTTCCGCCTGTTTGCCCTGGAGCCACAGCGCCCGCACCTGTTCCAGCAGCGCTTCTGAATCTTCTGCATTGCGCGCCAACCTGCCCTCACTGAGCTTGACGACCGTCGCGTATTCCTGCTCTTGCAGCGCCATATAGCGCTCCACGTCCTCATAAACCCAGCTTTCGCGCCCGGCCTTTTTCATTTCCGCCAACAGGGGTTTGAGCTGCTCCGGCTGATCCATCAGTATGTTGCAGGTATAATAGTCGTAATACGGCGCGTGTTTTTCCGCGTCTTCGTCGCTTGCGCGGCTGCTCTCAAGCGCTTCCAGTAACAGCGCCATTACTGCACTGTTTTCCGGCGCTTCCGTTTCTTCATCTTCCGGCATTGCCGCAGAATATGCGCTATTGAGCGTGTAACTTATTTCCGAAAAGAACGCTTCCATCTCCTGGAATTCCGCCACCAGCGGTTCCATGGATTTCGGCACCCGTGCGCCGCCTTCCAAAAAGCCGTTGACCCATTCCGCGCTGACCAGCGGGCCGCCCGTTTTGCGCAGCAACAGCGCGATGCGCGCATTGGCAAACGAACCGATGCTGAACCCTGTGGGCGCTTCCGCGGCCGTTTCGCCGTTGACGCTCTTGACGTTGAACAGTTTCAGCCGCACTTCCTCCGCCTTTGCGGCGCGGTCAAACGCCGTTTCATACGCCGCTTCCGCTGAAACCACCCGGCGCTGGTTTCCGCAATACAGCCCTTGCAGTGCGGGCAGCGCGATGTATCCGTTGCCGATGGCCAGCCCCAATGCGGGCAGCGCAAACACCACCGCCAAAATCACCGCAAACCCCCAGCCGATCTTTTTCGCCGGTGGCGCGTCCGCAGCCCATGCGTCTGCATCTGCATCATTGGTCGCTTCCGCTTCCTTCACCTCTGCCACAATCCCCCGCAGCCCTGCCTGTGCTGGCGGCAGATCCGTATCCGCCTCCGGGTCTTCCGGGTCTTCTGTTGCTTGCGTTGTTTCTTCTGGCGTTGGCTGCTCTGTTGGCTGCTCCGCTGGCGCGGTTGTGTTGGCCGCCGCCGCAACATTCGCCGCCGCTGCCGCCGCCTGCTCCGCTTCCAGCATCAAGAGTTCCAACTCATCGCTGCCGATGTTCTCATCCAAAAAAAATACGCCCCCTTCCCTTGTGTTTTTTCTATTATACCAACATTTACACGCGAATGCAATGAAAAAACGATGAAAAGTGGTTGACAAGTTGATTTTTTTCTTTTTTTGGGGGAACGCTACGCCGTCAAGGCCGGGTAGCGCCCATATTCGTCAATGGCGGCATACATGGCATTAGATTTCCCTGCACAGTTTTTTGGGATTGCAGAAGAAATACACAGACAGCGGCCACCATATTACGGCGAATATCGGATACACTGCCCATATTGTGTGCGGCGAGGTCAACAGATTTATCACGCAAAAAGATGGGATACTCCAGGCCAAACCGAACGCGGAAAGGGCGAATGCGCCCTTTTTTGCCAAAGCGATAACAGCCGGATACCATACGAGAGCCAACCCGACAAATACCGCCCACGGGTACCCCGGCGCTGCTAATATGTTTAGCGCCGCGTAGTATCCTCCCACCAAGAGCGTTATCGCAAGCGTTATCCGCACACGCCCCAATCGGCCGCGAAGCCACACCGAGAGCGGCCACATCATAACGCCCGGAATACAGAACAGCACCCACGGAAAGTGCGAATAAAGAAGGTTTATCAAAACAAGAAAGAGTGTGACAAACAAACTACCGGCGACAGAAAAAGCAAGGATAGAATGTTTTGCATTTGACTTTTCCATATTCATCGACCCTTTCGCCACTTTCCGAAGAAAAAGATACAGAGCGGCCACCAAATCACCGCAAAGGTCGGGTATAAAAACCAGACGACCCCCGGCGAATAATACAGGTTGATAAATACGGTCAGCGCAATAACCAATAAACTGCCGATGACCGCAAACCACAGTGAGGAAAGCGCCTTACCCTTTCCCGTTTCCTGCCCGCGCAATTCCTGCAAAATTTCGTCCAGATTGCCAAAATCCACAATGGCCTTGTTGATAGCGTCTTCACGCGCCTTGCCGTCTTGTTCTAACTTTCCCGCCGAATCTTCCAGCCTTTCAATAATTTCCTGCATAATTTCAGATTTCCGCTGGGAATCCGGGACACTTTCAAATGTCCTCTCAACATAAGTAGCGATTTCTTTCATTGGATGTTCCCCCTTAAAAAAATATTGATGATTTCTTGGGCTTCGTGCCACTCTCTGATGCCCTGCTCCAAATTCGCTTTGCCGAGCGGCGTCATGTGATAATACCGCCGTTTACTGCCTCCACTGACGTCGCCCTGATAAGAGGTGATGTAGCCCTGCCGCTCCAATCTTTGCAACACGGCATACAGCGTGGCCTCTTTGACGACCAATCGCCCTCCGGCGCGCCCGTCGATTTCGCTGAACAATTCGTAGCCGTATCGGTCTGTTTCGCCAATCAGGCGCAGCAGGATCGTTTCCAAATGTCCGCGAAGCAAGTCACTTGATACCATTCAAGCCCTCCTATTCGATAGAGTTCTGCGGCGTAGTGTTCTGCCAAATAGAATAGTACCATATTTCTGCGCCCATGTCAATAGCTTCTTGAAAAATATAAAAAACTACCACCTATTGATAAAATCTCTTTTATCAATAGGTGGTAGTCCCTTGTGGTCCGAGTGGCGAGACTTGAACTCACGGCCTCTTGACCCCCAGTCGCACGTTTGTGCGGACAAGTAATCCAGCATCCAATCCGTAATCCCCAAAGTATTGATACGTAATGGTTTGTACCCCCTCACGCCATGCGCTGGACACAAACCACGCTTAACTTTTCGTGCCTTGGCACTCTAAGCCATCTACCAGATAAGTATAGCGGATTTTGTCCGACTTGTCAAGCAATTTTACGGTAATTTCATAAAAAGGAACATTCGGGCGGTTGTCGCTGCATATGGTATTATTGGTGATACGATGAAAGAGGGCAGTCCACATTATGAACCCATCCCCCGCGAGCAGCTATTAGCCGCCCGCCAAGCGGATTTAGCCGCCTACCTGACGGCGCGTGGGGAGCAATTGACCCCTGCCGATAGTCAGGGCGATTTCCGCTTGCCTGACCATGACAGCCTGTATATCAAGGAAAATATGTATCAATGGTTCAGCCGCCAAGAGCAGGGGAACGCCGTGGATTTTCTCCAAAGCTACTATGGCTTGGGCTTTCGCGAGGCGGTAATGGAACTGACCAGCGAAGATTTTAGCGGCGGCGGCGTGGCTGGAAAAAAGGTTGATTTGCCAGCCGTTGAACGCTTTGACTTCTCCGAAATTGAGCTTGCGCCCGATATGCAGCGCGTGATTGACTACCTAAGCCAGCGGCGCAAGCTGTCTCTGCCGCTGATTGAGGGTTTGATTGCCACCCAGCAGCTTTTTCAGGAAGCGCAAACGAACAACGCCGTGTTTCCAATCTATGAGCAGGGGCAGATTGTGGGCGCGGAGGTAGTAGGAACTTTGCCCGACAAGCGGTTTAAGGGCATTAAAACTGGCAGCAAATATGGCTGTGGCTACAACTTGTCGTTTGGCGAACAAGACGCCCATTCTTTGTTCTTTGAAAGCGCCATAGATTTACTCTCGTTTATGGATATTTCTCGCGCCAAAAGCAAGGATTTGGCGGGCTGCCGCCTGACTTCCATGATGGGGCTAAAGCCGAATATCATAGACCATACAGCGGCGCAATTGCCCGATGCACAAGCGTTTTTGTGCGTGGACAATGACGAGGCGGGGGCTAATTTTATTCAAGCTATGCAAGCCCAAAACCCCGCTATGCGCGTTCGTTTGCCTGACCCCGCCTACAAAGACTGGAACGACCAGTTGCAAGCCATGAAAAGCTGATTTTTTTCCAGCCCCGCTGTCCCAAAACGCCGCTAGGCGTTTTTTTTGTTATGCTAAAATCCCCTTGAAAGTTAGCTATCAACAGAAAGGGGAACTATCTAAATTGTTTCAGAATGCCCGATATTTGACCCGAGGGATTAACGAGCAAATCCCGCCCATTACCCAGCTGCTCATGTGGCAGCTCATCGACCAGCGCAGGGCGCAAACCCTTGATTATCTGCAAGTTTTCGACCTCACCGAGGAGGACGGCAAGCAGATAATCGAGCATTCGCAGGAGCAGCAGCCGCACAATCAACGCGTGATTTTCTTCACAGATGAACCAGTAACCGCTCACATTTATGTGATAGATGACGGCAACAACTCGACCATGCTGTTAGCGGAGGAATACTAAAATGAAAGGCGAAGTAACCATTCAAAGCGCGATTGACGAATTGCAGCGCATGTTTAAGTTCTTGAACGCGCATTATTTCAACAATGAGTTGGAACGCCCAGTCATCACGATTTTGACCGATTACAAGGGCGGCGCGTATGGCTGGATTAGCGTAGGAAAAGTGTGGAGCAGCAAGGATGACGCTTGGTTTCGCGAAATCAACTTGTGCGCCGAATATCTGAACCGCCCCGCCGAACTGGTCATTACAACGCTGCAACATGAGATGTGCCACCTGCTCAACTTGCAAAACGGCGTACAGGATTGCAGCCGTGGCGGGCTGTATCACAACGCCCGTTTTCGCGATGTAGCGGAGGCGCGGGGCTTGATTGTCAAGCAACACGCGACCCACGGGTTTTGCATGACCGAGCCAAGCTCTGATTTTATCGAACTGGTCAAGGCAAACTGCCGCGCGGGGTGTTTCAAGCTGGAACGCATGAAAACTTATCGTGACGGCACCCCAAAAACCACCAAAACAGGCGCGGGCGGCCAAGTTGTGACCACCAGCCGCACCAAACAGAGCTACCGCAAGTATATTTGTGCCGCATGTGGGCTGATTGCCCGCACCACGCGCGACGCAGAGCTTATTTGCAGCACTTGCCAGCAAGCCATGGCTTTAGCAGAGTAAATATTGAGGGCTAACTTTCAACCAGCCAGCGGGGTAACTCGCTGGCTTTTTTTAAAAAAAAGCCCCCACACGCACGAAAGTGCGGCGGGGGCTGCTCAAAAAATCCATTAGATTAAGCCTAATGCACAAAAGAAGTGCTGTCACCAGATAGGATGGCTTGCAATGCTTTGTTTTGCACTGTCCAATTGGCATGAGTTGCATGAAGCACCCAGCGATTGTCTCTCCAGCCTTTCTGCAGACCCACGCTGAAGATCGGTTTTTGCAGTGACTCCGCTTTGGCCGCTTCCTCGGTTACAGCGCCAACAGCGGCTTTGCCAGCGATAACCCCACGCTTGAGGCAGTGGAAAAACAGCAGGGTGGACTTGACAAACTTTTTCATGACGAACTCCTTATTATTTTCACTCCCCTAACGGGTGAGTGCCCAAAGCGGGGAGTAACACGCGTCCAGCGTAACGTGCTACTCTCCGCTTTGGGTCAAGTTTTGGAGTATTCAGATGGATTTATAAAAGAGCGCTTTCACTTGATTGAGTTAATGCCGATGATAGCTCGTAGTGAGCCTCACTTGCACTTTCTCATGCGAAAGTAGCCGTAGTATATCATGACCTATAATATTTGTCAAGGGGTCAATTTTTCATCTGCAGCGTGACCTCCATCCACAATTTTAGAAACCGCTCATCATTCGCCAGCGTGGCGATTGCCGTTGCCACGCCCGCAAAATTAGCCTCGTCTTTTGGGCTAA
>JAITNG010000130.1 GCA_031290595.1 Oscillospiraceae bacterium | reverse complement strand
CTTTTTGGCAATACCAAGTGGTTTAACGCGCTGTTTAAGAACCGCCTGGATAGACTTGTTATGAAGTTGAAGGACAACGGATACAGCGATCAGTCTTATTTTGACTGATAGGATAGGGGGTGCATGATGGCAATCATTCGCAATTCCACCGCAACCCGCGTGGGCGAGGTGGATTACAACGGGACAATCCTGGATGCATCGTATAGGCGTGTTGGCGAAGTGGACGCAAACGGCACGATACGCAATTCGTCCTACACCACCATCGGGCATGTGGAGCAGAACGGCACCATTCGCAATTCCTCTTATACAACCGTTGGGCATGTGGAAGCGAACGGCAATATTCTGAACTCTTCTTACAGAAAAATCGGCGAGGCCGACGGTGGGGGGATGGTTCAGATGGGGGGCGCGGCATTTTTGCTGCTGCCGTTGTGATCAAATGAAAAATCGAAAAAAACGATTACATACAAGAATAAAAAACTACATGATAGGAAGGAGGCAAGTGCATGGCAAACATTGTTAAAGAAGGAAGAACCCAGAGCGGAGAACGCAAATGGATCGAGCAGCGCAGCGACGATTATTACTATGTTATGGTTGGATACGGCAAGCAAATTGGGTCGCATGGCTGGCTGCACAAGTGGGATGCTGAAGCCATTTACGCGCAGCAGTGAGAAAATCGCTGCATGGGATTCCGTGAAAACGAACAGGCTTGCACCAAAATGCAAGCCTGTTTTTTGTGACTTTTGTCAATGGACATTTGTTTGTTTTTGTGGTAGAATTGGTTTATTAAAAATAGTAAGGGGATTTTCATGCATCCTTATTTTCATATAGATGCGCATTTGCTTTCGCTTGCTGATGCGGCCACGAAGATGCTTGCGCCGCGCTTTGCGGAGATTGATTTGGCGACGGAATTCAACCAGCAGAAAGTGTTGGCGGCGTTCCTGCGGCACCGGGTCAGCGAAACGCACTTTGCCGGTTCCACCGGCTATGGCTATGGCGACCGGGGGCGCGAAACGCTGGAAGCCGTCTTTGCCGAGGCTGTGGGCGCGGAGGCCGCGCTGGTGCGGCACACCTTCACCTGCGGCACGCACACCCTGGCGGCGGCGCTTTTTGGGCTGCTTCGCCCGGGCGACACCATGCTCTGCGCCACCGGCACGCCCTATGATACCCTGCATTCCGTCATTGGACTGAAGGGGGAGGGGCTGGGTTCGCTGCGGGATTTTGGCATTCACTACCGGCAGGTGGAGTTGGACGCGCAGGGGCGGCTGGATTTGGACGCCATCGCGGCGGCGGTGGAGCAATACAGGCCAAAGTTGGTGTATTTTCAGCGCTCACGCGGGTATACTTTACGTCCAAGCCTTTCGGTGGCGGAACTCGCGCAGGCGGCGGCGCTGGTCAAATCACGGGCGGACGCGGTTGTGATGGCGGATAACTGCTACGGTGAATTCGTCGAAACGGAGGAACCCACGGCGCGCGGGGTCGATCTGATTGCCGGATCACTCATCAAAAACCCCGGCGGCGGTCTGGCGCAAAACGGCGGTTATATCGCCGGGCGGCGTGCGTTGGTGGAGCTTTGCGCCCACCGCATGACCGCGCCCGGGCTGGGCGGCGAGGTGGGCGCAACCCTGGGGGTGAACCGCAGCCTTTTTATGGGGCTGTTCCACGCGCCGCATGTGGTGGGCGAGGCGCTCAAAACCGCCGCCTTCACCGCCGCGCTCTTTGAATCCCTGGGCTTTGCGGTCACGCCGCGCCCCCTGGAGCCGCGCCACGACATCATCCAGGCCATTCAGCTTGGCACGCCCGAAGCCCTCATCGCCTTTTGCCAGGGGATGCAGTCCGGCGCGCCGGTGGACGCCTTCGTCAAGCCGGAACCCTGGGATATGCCGGGCTACGACAGCAAGGTGATCATGGCGGCGGGGGCGTTCATCATGGGCGCATCCATCGAGCTTTCGGCCGATGCGCCGCTGCGCGAACCCTATGCCGCCTGGATGCAGGGTGGGCTGAACTTCCACAGCGCCAAGACGGGCGTGCTGCTGGGCGCACAAAGTATGTTAGAAAGGGGATTGCTGCCATGAGCGAGCCGGTCTATGACGGCATTACGCCGGAGGCGCTGTTCCTGCTGGCGGAAAATAAGTTTCGGGATTCCAAGGCGTTCTACGAAGAAAATAAGGCGGCGCTGAATCGCCTGGTGGTCAACCCTCTGCGGCAGATTGCGGGGGCAATGACCGGGCAGCTTTTTGCACTGGATGCGCAAATGGCGCTGGATCCCGTCCGCATGGTATCCCGCATTCGGCGCGACACCCGGTTTACCAAGGAAAAGCATTTCTACCGCTCCAACCTCTGGATCAACTTCCGGCGGCAGAGCGAGGAATTCCAGCCCTGCCCGTATATGTGGTTTGAAATTCGCCCCGAAGAGGACGATTGGAGCTGCGGCGTGTGCGTGATTTACGCCAGCCCGGCCTATATGCGCTTTTTCCATGAACGGCTGCTGGCTGCGCCGGAACCCTTTTTGGCGGCGGTGGCGCGGGCGCAAAGCGCAGGTGCGCAGTCCGAAATCACGGCCTATAAGAAAGACCATTGCCCCGATGCACCTGAAAATCTAAAGCCCTGGCTGAACGCAAAAGGCTTCTGTATAATCTACAGAAAGCCGGGGCTTGGCGTCCTGCAAGACGATTCCATTCTCGCCGCCCTGGGGGAGCAATACGCCGCTTTTGCGGAAATGTATCGCTGGCTGTGCGCTTCGGCGGAGGAATATATATCGGATGGTGCAGCGTGATGTGTAAGGGGATTGACCTTGCGCTGCTGCCGGGGCGGAGCGATTTTCCCCGCTGCCAAAGCCGTCTTTTTCGTTGCAAATCGCTGAATTGTGACAAGCGGTTGATTTGCGTTTAATGCGATGAAGCCGCGCGAAACAGGTGTTTCACCTGCCACCTGCGCCGATCTGCATTTCCCGCTTGAGCCGCTCAATGATCTTCTTTTCCAGCCGTGAAATGTAGCTTTGCGAGATGCCCAGCGTGTCGGCCACTTCCTTTTGCGTGTGTTCCCGGTGACCGCGGATGCCAAAGCGCATGTGCATGATCAGCCGCTCACGCTCGCCCAGGCCATCGACGCAGCGCATGAGCAGGTTGCGCTCGTCCGCTTCCTCCACGCCGATGTTCACCGCATCCGCGTCGCTGCCCAAAATATCCGAAAGCAACAGCTCGTTGCCGTCCCAATCCACGTTGAGCGGCTCATCGATGGAAATATCGCCGCGGGTGGGCATGATCTTGCGCAGGTGCATCAAAATCTCATTTTCGATGCAACGCGAAGCGTAGGTCGCTAGTTTGATGTTCTTTTCGGGGCAAAAGGTGTTGACCGCTTTGATCAGCCCGATGGTGCCGATGGAGATCAGGTCTTCAATGCCCACGCCGCTGTTGTCGAACTTTTTGGCGATGTAGACCACCAGCCGCAGGTTCCGGGTGATCAGGATCTCGCGCACGCTGTCGTCCCCGCTGCGCAGCCGTTCCATGGCGGCGGCCTCCTCCTCCCGGTTCAGGGGGTAGGGCAGCGTTTGCGGGCCGCTGATATAAAAAATGTCCTCCGGGCGCTTTTTGCGCAGCCGCAGCCAGAGCCGCAACAGGCGCACGCGCCAAGTATACAGGCGTTGTTTCAAGCAAAATACCCCCTTCTCCGTCGATGTTTGCGCACATTATTTTTCCAGCATGGAGGCCTGTAGAATCACACTGTAGCTGCCGTCTGAAAGCGACTGCGTCGTCACCGCAACGATGGCCTGGGGCGTTGGGGTCGCCTTCGCTTTAGTTTTCACCGTCACCTGGTCGCTGCGGAAGGCGGGCAGCAGTCCTTCGCGCCCCAGGGAGTGGAAGGGGATTTCCCGCACCCTGCCCCGCCAGCTTTCCGTTTCCGGCAGCAGGGCGATGCTCTCCTCCCCCCGGAAGAACGGGTGCAGCCCTTCGGGCAAAAAGCCTTGCAGGGCGGCGAATTCCGCGACGATGACGGGTGCGCCGGTGAAGCCGTCGGTCAGTTTGTTGCCCGAATCATAGAGCGCCGGGAGCGTGATGCTGCTGCCGGGCATTTGGATCGTCGCCTGGCAAGCGTTGGCGCCGGGGTGGCGGCGGCGCAGCAGCACCGCCGTGCCGCGCACCAGGCTGTAGCAGATACAGGCGAAGATCACCAGGGTGATCAGGCCGATGTCGAAATAGACCGCGCCGTTTTGGTAGAACATGCCGCCCGGGTGGAGCGTCAGCCAGAGCGCGAGCATGATGCCCGCGAAGGCGAAGTTGGCCGCAAAGAAGGCGGCGAAGCAGCGCAGGAAGCGTCTGCACCCGCCGAACCCGAACGCCGCCCAGACGATCAGCAGACCGCACAGCAGCTTTTCCGGCAAAAGGAGCCACCAGGGCGCGGGCGGCAGGAAGATCAAAAGTGCGCTTGCACCGCCGAGCAGCGAGGAAAGCAGCAGCCGCCAGCGCTTGGCCGGGACGGCGGAAAAAAACGCGCTGGCCGCCAAAAGCAAATATGTAACAAAAATGTTGATGGCCACAAGCACATCAACGTAGATCACCTCTGTCATTCCAAAAAGCACCCTTCCTTGCGGAGGATGCTCCTATTATACCGTTTTGCGGGGGTGTTTTTTGTCAAACCCGGAAGCATAAAAATATTTTGGCTTGTCCGTTTTGCAGGGCGGCGCTAGGGCATTACGATTTCCCGCGTCGCGGCGCCTTTGCGGAAGGCCGCATCGTGTTCCACAAAGAGCATCGTCGGCCGGTGTTCCCGGATCAGCGCTTCGATTTGCAGGCGCGAAAGCACGTCCACGTAGTTCAGCGGCTCATCCCAAACATAGAGGTGCGCCCGCTCGGCCAGGCTGCGCGCAAGCAGCACCTTCTTCTTTTGCCCTTCGGAAAACGCCGCCATATCCTTCTCAAACTGCACCCGCGCAAAATCCAGCTGGCGCAGCAGCGCCTTGAACAGGCTTTCGTCCACCCCGCAGCTTTCGGCGTATTCCCGCAAGCTGCCCCGCAGCTGCGAAGTATCCTGCGAAACGTGGGAAATCACCAGCTGCGGCTGTCGCCAAAATTCGCCGGTGTAGGTCAAGGCTTCGCCGCAAAGCAATTTTAAAATGCTGGATTTGCCGCAGCCGTTTTTGCCCGTCAGCGCCAGGCGTTCGCCCTGCCGCAGTTGCAGACTGAGCGGCGCACAGGCCGGGGCGTCGCCATAAAACACGGTCACGTCCCGCAACTCCAGCAGCAAATCAGAATGGAAGCGCAGCGGAACCAGCTTGATATTCCCACTTTGCTCAATGTTTTTGAGCAGGGCAGATTTTTCTTCGATTTTGCTCTCGTTCCGTTTTTCGATGGCTTTGGAGCGCGCCATTGTTTTGGCGGCCAGGTGCCCGATGTGACCCCGGTCAGCCACATGGTTGCCGATTTTGGTGGCTTCCACCCGGTCGGACCAACCGGCTTTTTCGCGGGCGGTGACTTCCAGGCGCTTGATCTCTTTTTTTAGCCGGGCGTTTTGCTCCAGTTCAAAGCGATCTTCCAATTGCTTGTTTGCCCACCAGGAGGAAAAATTGCCGCTTTGCACCTCGATGTTCGCCTTGTTGATGGAAAGTATGTGATCCACGCAGCTATCGAGCAGCGCCCGGTCGTGCGAAACGAGGAGGAAGCCGCTTTTTTGCCGCAAATAGCGCCCCACCGCTTGCCGTGCCGCCGCGTCCAGGTGGTTGGTGGGTTCGTCGATCAGCAAAAACCGCCCCTCCCGCAGGAACAGCGCCGCCAGCAGCGCCTTCGTCTGTTCCCCGGGCGAAAGGGTGGCGAAGGGGCGGTAGAGCGCTTCGACCTCCACTTCCAGCAGCGAGGTTTCGCGCAAAACCTCCCATTCTTCGGCGGCGGGGCAGACGCCGCAAAGGATTTCCAGCGTCATCTGCGCAGGATCCGTGACGTGAAAAGGGAAGTAATCGAAGCGCACGCCGGCGGAGATGGTACCCCGGTATTCGTATTCCCCCAGCAACAGGCGCAAAAAGGTGGTTTTCCCCCGCCCGTTGCGCCCGGTGAACCCCAAACGCCAGGCGGTATCGAACTGAAAACCGGCGTCTTCAAAAATCGCGTCGTATGTGCCGGGGTAAGCAAAGGTCAAATGCTGCACTTGAATCAAGGACATAAAAAAACAAACCTCCCGAAATAAAATAGAAAACGAGCCGCAGGAAAGCGACCCGATCCCCCCGGTGGCGGGGAGGTGTGGGCAAAAGACGCGCTTTCCTGCTCGGCACAGCAAAGCCGGGCTGATATGTATCAGCCTGCATTCGCCATGCCCCCAATGGGGTTAGCAAGAAAAGCGAATCATCCTTTCACCCTTTCGTTTGGTTTGTATCTCTATTATATACGATTGCGCGGGGAAATGCAAGCGAAACTTTAACAAAAATTTAACCTGCCACCCCTTTTGATTTTACCTTGCCTATGGTATACTAGTAAATATCATAAAAATGGGGGGAGGGGACGGCGCGTGAAAAGAGGTTTGCGCATCGTGGCGGCGACGGTTCTGCTTTTGGCCGTGGCGGCGGGCTGCGGCAAGGGCGGCGGCGGAATTTATTTGATCACGCGGGAGGAAAGCTCCGGCACGCGCAGCGCTTTTATTACGCTGTTTGGCCTGGAAATCCCGGACGAACAGGGGCGCAGGATTGATCACACCCTGGCAACGGCGGAGATCACGAAGGATACCTCCGTGATGCTCATGAGCGTTGCGGGCGACCCGGAGGCCATCGGCTATGTGTCGCTCGGCTCTTTGAGCGGCAGCGTGAAAGCGCTCAAAATTGACGGCGTCGCCCCCGGTGTTGCGGCGATCCGCAGCGGTGCGTATGCCGTTGTGCGTCCGTTCAATATCATCACCGGGAGCGCCGCAACCAGCCCCGCCGCACAGGCGTTTGTGGCGTTCATTCTGAGCGCCGAAGGCCAGGCCGTGGTGGAAGCGGCGGGCTATGTGCCGCTTGCGGAGCCGTCGCCGCAGGGCAGCGCAACGGCCAAACTGACGGGCAGGGTCGTGGTGGGCGGTTCGTCTTCCGTCACGCCGCTGATGGAAAAGCTCCAGGAAGCCTTTGTTGAAAAATACCCCGGCATTGAAGTTGATGTGAACCAAAGCGATTCCACCATCGGCGTGAGCGACGCAGTCACCGGCCGGTGCGATATTGGCATGTCCTCCCGTGCGCTCCAGCCGAGCGAAATTGCGCGTGGCGCACGGGAAACGACGATTGCGACCGACGGCGTGGTTGTGATTGTGAGCCACGCGAACCCCGTGAACGACCTCACAAAAGAGCAGGTGCGGCAAATCTATAGCGGCGAAATCACCGCCTGGGCGGATGTGGAGGTGGGGGCATGAGGCGCATACATTCGTTTTTGAAGCAGCGCAAAGAGGCGTTTGCGCGTGTTGTGTTCCTGGTGGCCGCCTGTGTCTGCGTGCTGTGCGTCGCGCTGATTTGCATCTATCTTTTCGCCAGCGCGATCCCCGCCATCGCCGAAATAGGCCCCCTAAAATTCCTTGGCGGGCGGGCGTGGCATCCGGGCGTCGGCGAATTCGGCATTCTGCCCATGATGGTCGGGAGCCTCTATGTCACCGCCGGGGCGGTCGCTTTCGGTGTGCCGGTGGGGTTGCTCACGGCGATCTATCTGGCCAAATTCGCCGGCAAGCGGGTGGCCAGGGCGCTGCGGCCACTGATTGCGCTCATGGCGGGGCTGCCGTCGATCATCTACGGCTTTTTGGGGCTGGTGGTGCTGGCGCCGCTGCTGCGCAACCTGTTGGGTTCCGGCAAAAGCATACTGACCGCCTCGCTCCTGCTGGGGATCATGATCCTGCCCACGATCATCAGCGTATCGGAAAGCGCCATCCGCGCCGTACCCGCGCAGTATTATGAGGGGGCGCTCGCCCTGGGCGCAAGCCATGAGCGCAGCGTCTTTTTTGTGACGGTTCCGGCGGCGAAATCGGGCATCATGGCGGCGTTGGTGCTGGGCATAGGCCGTGCGGTGGGCGAAACCATGGCGGTGATCATGGTGGCGGGCAACCAGGCGGTGCTTCCTGAAGGCATCCTGAGCGGCGTGCGCACCCTGACGGCCAATATTGTGCTGGAAATGGGCTATGCCACCGATTTGCACCGCGAAGCGCTGATTGCCACGGCGGCGGTGCTGTTCGTGTTCATTCTGCTGATCAACTTTTTGCTCTCACTGCTCAAAAGGAGGGATGTGCGATGAAGGAAGCCGCTTTGCGCAAAGAAAAACGCTTTGACTGGCTCTCGTTTTGTCTGCGCTGGCTGGTGCGTGCCGCCGCGCTGTTGACCTTTGCGCTGGCGCTGTTTATCCTTGGCTATATTTTGGCCAAAGGCGTGCCCTATTTGCGGCCGGAGCTGTTTGCGCGCAAATACACCAGCGAAAATGTTTCGATGCTCCCCGCGCTGCTCAACACGCTTTCAATGACCGGGCTTTCCCTGTTGATCGCCGCGCCGCTGGGCGTGTTTTCGGCGGTGTACCTGGTGGAATATGCCAAGCGCGGCAGCCGCGTGGTCAAGGTGATCCGCCTGGCGTCTGAAACCCTGTCGGGCATCCCGTCGATTGTCTACGGCCTGTTTGGTATGATCTTTTTCGTCACGGCCATGCGCTGGGGCTATTCGCTGCTGGCCGGGGCGTTCACGCTGGCGATCATGGTGCTGCCCCTGCTGATGCGCACCACGGAAGAAGCGCTGCTTTCGGTGCCGGATAGCTACCGCGAAGGCTCCTTCGGCCTGGGCGCGGGGCGGCTGCGGACGGTGTTCCGGATTGTGCTGCCCGCGGCGGCGCCGGGCATCCTGGCCGGGGTGATCCTGGCGGTGGGGCGCATTGTGGGCGAAACCGCCGCGCTCATCTTCACCGCCGGTGCGCTGGAAAAACTCGCCCAAAGCCCCATGCGTGCGGCGGCGACGCTTGCGGTGCATATGTATCACCTGGCGGGCGAGGGCTTCCACATCGGGCAAACCTATGCCACCGCCGTAGTGCTGATTGTGCTGGTGCTGGGGATCAACGGGCTTTCGGGCTTTGTGGCGGGCAGAATGACCAAAGGGGGGAAGAAATAAGATGGCGAAACTTTCGGTACGCAACCTGGATTTATTCTACGGCAGCTACCAAGCCCTCAAGAGGGTCAATATTGAAATTGAGAGCAACGAAATCACTGCGTTCATCGGGCCTTCCGGCTGCGGGAAATCGACGCTGCTCAAGAGCATCAACCGCATGAACGACCTGGTGGAGGGCTGCAAAATCACCGGGGAGATTCTGTTGGACGGCATGGATGTTTATGGCAGGATAGACCTGAACATCCTGCGCCGCCGGGTGGGGATGGTGTTCCAAAAGCCCAACCCCTTCCCCATGAGCATCTATGACAACGTCGCCTACGGCCCGCGCACCCACGGCGTGCGCTCACGCGTGCAGCTCGATGAACTGGTGGAGCAGGCGCTGCGCCAGGCGGCGATTTGGGAAGAATGCAAGGACCGGCTGAAGAAGAGCGCACTGGGGCTTTCCGGCGGGCAGCAGCAGCGGTTGTGCATCGCCCGCGCCCTGGCCGTGCAGCCGGCGGTTTTGCTGATGGACGAACCGACTTCGGCGCTTGACCCCATCTCCACTTCCAAGATCGAGGATCTTGCAATTGAGCTAAAAAAGGAGTATACTATTGTTATCGTCACGCATAACATGCAGCAGGCCGCCCGTATTTCGGATAAAACGGCGTTCTTCCTGTTGGGCGAGTTGGTCGAATATGGCTTGACGGATCACGTGTTTTCGATGCCGCAGGAACAGCGGACGGAGGATTACATTACAGGAAGGTTTGGGTAAGATGCGTAAATTGTATGAAAAGCAGCTCGAAGAGCTGCATGGCCGCATTATCCAGATGGGTGCGCTTTGCGAAGTGGCCATCGCCTGTGCGGTGAAGGCGTTGCTGGAAGGCGACGCGGCGCTGCGGGCAAAAGCCATCGAAACGGAGCAGGAAATCGACGTTGCCGAGCGGGAAATTGAACAGCTCTGCGTGCGTCTGCTGCTGCACCAGCAGCCCATAGCCAGCGATTTGCGCCACGTGACGGCGGCGCAGCGGATGATCGTGGATATGGAACGCATCGGCGACCAGGCGCAGGATATTGCCGAAATTTCGGAATACATGCTTGGCAGCCCCGTCAAGAGCGACGTGCATATTTCTGAAATGGCGCGCAGCGCCAGCAAGATGGTCACGGACGCCATCGAAGCCTTTGTGCGCAAGGATCTGGCGCTGGCACGCAGCGTGGTGGCATACGACGATGTGGTGGATGAACGCTTTGAAAAGATCAAAGAAGAACTGGTGGAGCTGCTGACGCTCCACAGGGAATACGCCAAGGATTGCCTTGACCTGCTGATGATCGCCAAATACCTGGAACGCATCGGCGACCATGCCGAAAATTTGGCCGAATGGGTGCTGTATTATCTGACGGGTTCGCGCGGGGACGGGAAGGCATGATAACACCGCCGGAAGAGGAAGCTGCAACGCTGGAATTTGCAGGTGCGGCGTGATTTTTTAGGTTTTGGCCGGTGCAAAACCTAAAAAAACGCTTGAC
>JAITNG010000129.1 GCA_031290595.1 Oscillospiraceae bacterium | reverse complement strand
GATGCTCAGTAACGCCGAATAGGCGCACTGGGGGTTGAGTTGAATCAGTTGCTCTGCTTTGGCTGCGTTCATGTTGACCTCCGTTAAATTCGTTTGTTCATGCCGCAAGCGCAGCAGAGGAACAACCGTGATGCATAAAGCTCAAATAGTATAGCATACGCCAGCGAAAATTGCAAGAAAAACTTTTTGATGGCGTTTTGCTTCCCTCGGGCGCCGCACAGCGCCGCAAAAATTTTGGAGCGTTTCCCAAAAAGCCTCTTGATTTTTTCTGGCGTATGTGCTATAATGCTTCTGTTGCTGCGGGCGTAGTTTAGTGGCAAAACATCAGCTTCCCAAGCTGAGGTTGTGGGTTCGATTCCCACCGCCCGCTCCACTACAGGAACAACCCCCATGATTGTCTTAAAACACAAGACAATCATGGGGGGTTTGCTTTTCCTACAATAGCGGCAAAGTGATAGCCAGCCGCGCCCTCAACCCTGCCGCAGCCGCGCCCAAAATCCTTCTATCAGCTCTACGATTTTGAAGCGCACTTCAAATTTGGGGTTGCTTTGCACCACGCGCAGCTGGCCTCTGGTGAGGACGGCGTCCAGACTGACGGCGGGTTGCTTGCGCTCCGCTGCGGGCAGGCACAGCGGCGGGAACATCACGCACCACCAGTTTTGCCCGCTGCCTTCGCCCAAAATCACCCGCACTGCGTGGTAGCGCCCGGCGGGCAGGGTGACGCCGTCATAGCTGCGGGTGTTGAAGTATTCTTCGCCCACAACAATTGTGACGTCATACCGCAAGCCGCGTTCACGCAGCACGCGCCGGGCGCAGGTTTCCAGGGCTTCCTTGCGCGGTTCAAGGGCGGCTTCGGCGTTGGCGGCGTTCACGCTGCCGCCGAACAGATCAGCGCCTTCTGCCAAAATCGCATCGCGCACAGCCAGCTTTGCCGCCTGATCCGCGTCGCTATCCGAATGGGCGATCACGTGCAGGCGCAGCACCTCTTTGCGCACACCGGCGCAGCGCACCTGGAAGCTGAGTAAGCTGAAAAAGAACGCGCAAAGCATCGCCAGCGCCGCCCGGCGCAACCAGCGCCACCGCTTCGCCCGGTGCGCCGCCGGGCTATGTAACTGCCTAAACATTTTTATGCATCCTTTCGGCTGGGGTTTTTGATCCTACAGCCGAAGTATGCGTTCGTTTGCCGGGGGTTATGCAGGGGCGGGGAAAAATGTTTACGCCGCGAACTGGTACGCTGTGCCATCCAGGCGATTGCCGTTCAGGCGCAGCCAAAAGCTCAGGTGCGAGCCGGTGCTTTCGCCGGAGGAACCCATCACGGCGATGGTTTGCCCGGCGGCGACTGTTTCGCCCGCCTGGACGCTGGCGCTTTTGCAGTTGCCGTAGCTGCTGGTGTAGCCGTTGCCGTGGTCGAGTTCCACAACGAGGCCAAAGTGCGCATCCGTATACACCCGCGCCACTTTGCCGCTTTGCACCGCACGGATGTCATCTGCACCCGCAAGGGTATGCTTATTGTGGGTGAAGTTCACGTAATAGACTGCGCCCAGGATGTCGCCGTCTTCCGTTGCCAGGGGGACGCCCTCTTCATAGATGCAGAGAATTTCGGAAGCCGCCGCCGGTAGGGGACGGAGCAGCGTACCTAGCCCGACCGGGGGCGTGCGTTGCCCGTCGGTTTCCGTGTTGTATTTGCTGCCATCCTCCTGCTGCACCACGGCGGAGCTGTCTTCCGCCACCGGGGCATTGCGGTCTGCACGCAAAAGCGCGGGTCCAACGCCCGCCGCCGTGATCGCCAGCGCCGTGCAGAGCAGCGCCGCCAACCCAATGGCAAAGGTTCGCTTGGGTTTTGCCGCCAAAATCGTGCGCAAACGTGTTTTCATTTCTCTTGTGCCTCCATTCCAATTTGTTGAAAGTGTTGTGAATCGGTGTTCCTGCACAGCGGCGCGCAGCAGCGCTTGCGCATATGCTGCACGTTGTTGCAGGTTTAAATTTTGCGCCACCGCCGCATCGCAGCAAAGCTCCATCGCCACGCCTGCTTCGTGCCGCAGCAACCACAGGGCAGGGTTGAACCAATGCAGCGCGTTCACCGGCAACAGCAACGCCTTTTGCCAAAGATGCCCGGTGCGCAGGTGGCACAGCTCATGCCGCAAGATGAAATCCAGGTCATCGGCTGTGTAGCCGCCCTGCAAGGGCAACACGATGCAAGGCCGCAGCAGGCCGATTGCCAGGGGGCAAAGCGCAGCTGCGCTGTTGAGGAGCGCAGGGCTGTGGACGCACTGCAATTCACGCGCCAGGCGTTGCAGGTGCGCAAGCTCCGCCGCCGCCGCCGGAACGGCATTGCGGAAAATACGACGCTTTTCGCGGTGATAGAGCAAGCCATGCCAGAGCAAAAACACTGCAATGCCCGCCAGCCAAACCATCGCCGCCCATTGCAGGGGCGCAATGCCGGGCGCTGCCGCCGCCGAAGGCAAATTTTCAGCCGTTGGCAACAACACAACTTCCCTTGCCGGCAAAGCAAAAAACGTCAGCGGCGGCAGGGGGACGGCTTTGGCGGGCGATTGTGGCAACGCCAAGGGGAGGAGCATCCGCAGCGCCAGCAGCAGCCAGAGCCAGACCTGCCAGCGGGGATCCCAATGGCGCAGCAGGGGTTTGGCCAGGCGCAGCAGCAACACCGCCGCGCCGCCGCTGAGGCTCAACAGCAAAAAGCGCAGAAACAGCGCTTCAAGCGTCATGCGCGTCCCCCCTTTCTGCCTGCAATTTTTTCAGGAAGTCCTGCAATTCCGCAATATCCTTTGCATCAATGACCTGTGAACCATAAAGGCTTGCCACCATGCTGCGGAAGGAATTGCCGTAGAGCCGTTCCAAAAAGCGATGCCCCTCCCCGGCAAGGTAGTCTTCCTGCGAAACCAGCGGGGTGTATAGGCTCGCCCGCGGCCGCTTTTCGCAGGTGAGGAAGCCCTTTTGCGTCAGGCGCTGCAGCACGGTGATGAGCGTCCCCATCGCCCAGCTGCGCGTTTCAAGCGCCGCAAGGATTTGCGGCGCGGTGCGGCTATCGCCCGCCCGCCAAAGGCTCTGCATAACTTCCAATTCCGCTTCGCCCAGTTTTTTGCGCTCTTCGCCCATGTGTAAAAAACCTCCTCGTGTTTGGTCAACAGCTGTTGTGGTTATATTATACAGCTGTATAATATATTTGTCAAGGGGAATTTTAATATTAATATTAACGCCCCGGCGTGCCACGCCGGGGCGTTAAGTAACGGTTCTAATTGAGGAACAATATCATGCCGTTCCTCAATTAAAAGAAGTTCTTCATTTTTATGTACCTGGACACGACGTGCCGTGTCCAGATGCGCTAATGCACAAGGTTGAACGAAAGAAGTCTTTTAATTGCGGACTAGTATAAGCCTTGCCCCCTAAAAATGAACGCTGCGCATTTTTTTATTGCGGAACGGCTTCACCGGGCGAAAGCCCCCAGCACGACTGCGAATACGCTCAAAAACATCAGCCCTGCCAGCACCAGGGCGACGATGCGTATGTGTTTGGAACGGTTCATTGTGCAGCACCC
>JAITNG010000128.1 GCA_031290595.1 Oscillospiraceae bacterium | reverse complement strand
GCGCGGAGCGCAGCACGGTCATTCTTCAGATGCGCAATCGTCTTCCCCCCCGTCCTGCGGATACACAACCCCCACCTGGCGGCGGATTTCATCCATTTGGCGGGCGATTTCGCGCGATTGCGCCAGGGGGAGCAGGTCGCTTTCCTTGCGGCCTTCGCGTAGGCAGCGGTTGAAGGCGATAATTTGCTCTTCAAAGCCGTTGCCGATGTAGGGCGTTTCAAATTCTTCTGGTTGTTCCCGGTCATAGCGGTGGAGCGTGAAGCGTTCCGGGGCATAAAAGCGTGCCATGGTGATGTAGCCTTCGTCGCCGAAGAGGGCGCCGTCGGAGGGGCGGCGGCAGGTCATGCCGCTGTGCAGCGTGGCAAGGGTGTTGTTTTCGTGCCGCAGGAGGATGGCGCACTGCTCATCCACCCTTGTTTTTGCGCCCACATCGGCCAGGGCGCGGATTTCCGCCACCGGCGCACCGGCAAACCAGGATGCGAAATACAGTGCATAGCAGCCCACATCCAGCAGCGAACCGCCGCCGTATTGCGGCTGGAACGCGTGGTGCTTGGGTTCATCGCGCATATCGTAGCTGAAGGTTGCCTGGATGCCCCGCACCTGGCCGATCACGCCCTGTGCAACGAGTTCCAGCAGCTTTTGCGTGCCGGGTACCATCCGCGCCCACATGGCTTCGACCAGGAGCCGGTCAGCGGCGTGCGCGGCGGCGATCATCTTATCGAGTTCCGGGCGGTTGACGGCGATGGGCTTTTCGCTCAACACCGCCTTGCCGTGGCGCAGCATCAGGATGGCGCCCGGCGTGTGCAGCGCATGGGGCGTGGCGATGTAGGCCGCGTCAATGCCGTCAAAGGCGGCCATGTCTTCATAGCTTGCAAAGCGGCGCGGGATGTTGAATTCCCCGCCAAAGCGCTCCGCCGCCGCTTTGCTGCGGGATGCGACGGCGGCCAGCGTTGCGTCCTCCACCCGGCCAAGGGCTTGGGCAAAACGGTGGGCGATCCCGCCCGTGCCAACGATTCCCCAACGGATTGTGTCGTTCATGCTGTATTTCCCTTCGCCCTAAAGCAGTTCGATTTCGCTGGCGACCATCTCGTGATCCGAGAACCACAGGCCTTCCGGGCTTTTGCCGCCCAGCACACGGCTGCCCGCAAAGGGCGCGTTGGTGAAAATATAGTCGATCTTGCTCGGTTCCACACTGCCAAACCCGTGGTAGGTGCCGCTCAGCCCCGCCGTGGCGTCCTGTAGCACAACATCCCCGGTCAGCAGATCCTGCGTCATCAGGCGGATGCAGTCGCTTTCGGGCGTAACATTAAAATCCCCGGTGATAATGGCCGTCATGGGGGCATGCGCCGCAGGGAGATCCCGCGAAAGCGCTTGCCGAATCTGCGCCGCGCCGAGCAGCTGCGCCACTGCGCCGACGTGATCCAGGTGGGTGTTATAAAACAGTAGGCTGCGCCCGCTGGCTTTGTGCAGGAGCCTTGCCACCGTGCAGATGCGCGGGCAGCTGCTTTGATCCGCGCCATAGCGGGAACCGGGGACGTCCGGCGTAAGGCTCAACCAGAAGTTGCGCAGCTCCAGCAGGGAAAATGCGTCTTTTTTGTAGGCAACGGGCGTGTGTTCCCCGCCGCAATCCACATCGCGCCCGCAGCCGAGGAAGGCGTATTCCGGCAGCGCATCCTCCAAAAAGGCACGCATATGCAGCTTAGCTTCCTGGAAGCCGTAAATATCCGCCCCCAATGCCCGGAGCTGCTGCGCAACCCAGCCCCGCCGGTTGGCAAAGGCATTTTCGCCGTCCCATTCGTTATCCACCCGGAGGTTGACCGAGGCCGCAGTGATGCTGTGCTTTTCCATGGATGAATCCCTACGCTTTCATTCTATATATATATTTATTTGTGCCGTGCAAAGGGCAGCCGCACCGCCGCCCGCTCATCGCCGTAATTGGTGATGTGCTTGAAGATCACCGTCGCGGCGATCATCACCGCGCCCAGCCCCGCAGCCCGCGGCGCAGGCAGCACGAAGCAGAGCAGCGAAAAAACGAAAAAGCAGACGATCACCCGCAGGGCGTCCGGCTTAATGACCACCACCAGGCTGAACAGCGCCAGCAGCAGGGCGAGGTAAACCACAACGGGTTCCTGGATGGAACTGACGGCAAAAAAAGCGCCGAAGCTGGCGGCAATCGCCTTGCCGCCCTTAAAATGGAGCATGGGCGAAAATGCGTGGCCGATCACCGGCGCGGCGATCACCAGGGCAAACAAAAGCGAATCCATGCCCAGCAGGTGGCGGGCGATGAACACCGGCACAGCCGCCTTGGCGACATCCAGCGCCAGGCAGAGCAGCCCCGGCGCCGTGCCGACGCAGCGCATGACGTTGGTCATGCCGGGGTTGTGATCCAACCCCTGTTCCACAATATCCACCTTAAAGAACCATTTTGCCAGCAGATAGCTGAACATAACCGAGCCGGAAAGAAAACCGCCCAGTGCAAAAAGAAAATAGCCCAAATAAATAGACATAGCAACTCCTCCCTTTTAATCCACAAAAAGAACACGCCCACGGACGATAGCTCGCCGCAGGCGCATGATCGGTTCGCGAACGAGCCGCTTACAACCTGCGCCAATACGTTACGCCTGTTGCGGCTTCTAAAGATAGTATACAGGAGAAACGCGGGATTGTCAAGCGAAAATTGCGGGCGCGGAAACGTATTCCCATGCACCCAATGAAATTAACGATTGACAAAAAGAGAATCGATGTGTTATAATGAATATGGTACTGCGTACCCCGTCAAGGGGGAAGGGAGCGTTCATGAAAATATCGACCAAGGGGCGTTATGCGCTGCGCATTATGCTGGATCTTGCGCTGCATAACACGGGGGAATATATCCCGCTCAAGGATATTGCTTCCCGGCAGGAAATCACCGTGAAATATTTGGAACAGATCATCGGCCTGTTGAGCAAGGCGGGGTATCTCCATTCCCTGCGCGGCAACAGCGGCGGCTACCGTTTGGCCAAAAGCCCCGAAGAATGCACCGCCGGGGATGTTCTGCGCGCCGCCGAAGGCAGCCTTGCGCCGCTGGCGTGCCAGGAATCCGACGGCTGCCCCCAAGGGAGCAATTGCTGCGAAACCAGGAAGTTTTGGGATGGCCTGAACAGCGTGATCTCCGAATACATCGACGGCGTCAGCCTGGCCGACCTTGTGGAACAACAGCAGCGCACGGAACTGGATTATTCGATCTAGCGGCAATTTCATAGTACATATAACAGACTTTCGGCAGGAACGCCGGGGGTTTGTTTTTCACCGTTCGGCGGAACCGGCATACACTGGAACAGAACACGTCTGCCAAAACAGCATAGACGCGTTCGCGAGTTACAATGCAGAAAGGATCCTGTTCATGCCGACGCCAAACAGTAGTTTTTGGTGGAGTGATCCCTGGTGCGCAAAAGGGAAACCCTGCGGCTGCCACACAAAAGATTGCGGTTGCCGCCCCGATTGCTACGCACCGCCCGATGCGGGTTGCTGGGGGGATTGGCCGCAAAGGCCGTGTCCATATCCACCCAATTGCCCCCCCAAGCCGCAGCCGCCCGCTCCACCCTGCCCGCCTTTGCCCAAGCCGCCGTTTCCACCCTATCCGCCTTACCCGCCGGAACCGCCAAGGCCGCCCTTTCCCCCGGAACCCAAGCCGCCTTGCCCTTATCCGCCCTACCCGCCGGAACCGAAACCACCGTTTCCGCCATTTCCACCGTTTCCGCCCTATCCGCCCAACCCAAGGCCGCCGTATCCCCCGCAGCCCTATCCGCCGTTTCCGCAGCCGCCGGAATACCCGGTTTGCGAGTATTATTTTTATCCCTGCAACATGGGCGGCCAAAACGGCTATGCCTGCGTGAAATATAACAACGCCTGAACATGAAAACAATCCCCGCTGGGGTGAAAATAACTGCGCCGCCGGAAGTTGTCTTCCGGCGGCGCATGATTTTTTGTGGGTGTGCGGGTTGTACGCGTAATTACAGCAGCAGCAGCCACAGCAGGGCTTTCACCAGTTGGAAGGCGACGGGGCTGAGGAATGCGGGTACGCCCAGGCCGGGCAGCAGGGTGGCAGTGACCGAAGTTTGGTTGCCATCCCAAACGCGGCGCAGGTAATTGACCAGCAGCGCTTGCATAAGCGGCTCGTCGGCAATCACTTGGTTGGTTGCCAGGTCGATGTCGCCTGCGTGGGCTACTTTATCCCAGTCGATGGGGGGCAGTGTTTCGATCCCTGCGCCCGCAAGCCCTTCGCCGAGTTTGGTTTCAAGGAAGGCGATGAAGTCGCCGTCCGCCAGATCAACCGCGCCAAGCAGGAGCCGGCCAAGGGAAAGCACGCTTGTTTCGGTCGCCAGGCGCTTCACGGCCTCCAGGTTATAGGCGAGATTGGGCAGGATGCGCAGCAGCGTGCCAAGCGGGTCGCTTTGGATGGTATCGACCAGCGCAAGGATGGGATCCACCACGGCGATGAACAGTCCGTCGCCCGCCGGGTCAGCATTCTGGAGCGTCGCATACCAGTCGTCAATCTGCGCCTGGGTGGCGATGTTTGCTTCCGGGGTACCCAGCGCCCGGAGGGCGGGGATGTAATACTGCGTCCATTCGGTTTGGATGGAACCGCGCAGCAGTAACGCCATGATGGGTCGCATCGCCAGCGCAAAGGTCTTCACAAAGCTCTCGCGGTCACCTGCCACGATGCCCCAGTTGAAGTTGACCGCCGCAAAGGTATCGGTGGATGCAAGCGCAGCAACTTCGGCTTTGAGTGCGTCGCTCATGTCAGGGCAATACTTGGTATACAGGGTTTTGGGCCGCAGATAAACGGCGGCGGGGTTCAGCGTGGGGATCGTTTGCAGGAAGCTGTTGAGATAGGCGTCGTTGAACATATCCCCCGTCAGGTTCAGCGAATCGCCCAGCAGTTCCGGGAGCAGAGGCGCAACCCGCTCCATCGTGCGGCTGACGAGTTTTTTGGATATATCCTCGCCAACGTAGGGGAGCCAGTAGTTCACTTCCGTCTTTGCCCAGACTGCTTGCGGCACTGGCGTTTGCGCCGCAGCTCCGATGGACACAACGCCTGTCAGTAGCAGGCATACCAATAGGCAGCCCAGCAACCGTTTGCACATTTTCTTCATTTGAAAATGCACCTCCTTTTAAAAATTTGCCTTTCGGCTATCTTTATTATATTATATGCAATAGGAAAATTCAAGTGACAAAACTGCAAATATTTCAGGAAAGTGTTGCATTTTTCCGGCCGTTGCAGTACAATATCTGTGGTATATTAAAGATGAAAGGTAAAGGGTGATCCTATGAAACTGACCCCTGAAGAACAGGCGATCCTGGAAGGGCAGCAGGGCGAAACCATGGCCAAGGTCATGAAGACCCTGGTGCTCTATGGCGACGCCTTTGGCGCGGCGGAATTCGTCCCCGTCAGCGGCAAGGGGCATTTGGTGACCAGCTTCGGGCTTTCCGTGCTACAGCCTGTGTTTGATGTGATGGAAGAGCTGATCGCCGCCGGGCTGAAGGTGGAAGAAACCTTTACGGTGGATCCGCGCCCCCTGGATTATGAAAACGTGCCGTGCAGTTTGCTTGAAAAGCTGATTTTCAGCAAGATGATGTACGGCGCGCAGCAGCCCTATGAAGCGCAGCTGCAAAAGCTGGGCTTGAAGAGCGACGATAGCTTTTCCTGCACCTGTTACATGGAGGATTTGGGCAACCGGCCGGGCAAGGGCGACGTCCTCAGCTGGGCGGAATCTTCCGCCGTGGTGTTCGCCAATTCCGTGCTGGGCGCACGGTGCAACCGCAATTCCGGCATCATTGAACTGTTCGGTTCGCTCCTGGGGCGCGTGCCGGAATTCGATTTGCTGACGGACGAAGGCCGCAAAGCATCCTGGGTCGTGGAAATCAAGACATCAAAAAAGCCGGAGGCGCAGTTGCTGGGTTCCGCCATCGGCATGAAGGTGATGGAAGCCGTGCCGTTCATCCGGGGCATGGAACCCTACCTTGGCACGGAACTGAACGACGAAAACGAAAGCTACCTCAAAGATTTTGGCGCGGCGACTGCCTCCAACGGCGCGGTGGGGCTTTACCACATCGCAAACCTCACGCCCGAAGCCAAAGAACTGGGCGAATCGCTGCTCCTGCCCGGCGCAAAAGTCTATGTGATTGACGATGCAGAGCTACAGCGTGTGCGTAAAAGCTACCCGAACATCTGGAAGAAGCCGGACGCGCAGCCGAAGCTCTGCTTCATCGGCTGCCCGCACCTGAGCCTGGCGCAGTTGGACGCATGGGAAGCCCGCTTTGCCGAAGAGCTGCGCAAGCAGGGCAAAACCAAGCTGGCGCTGCCGACGGTGTTTTCCGCCGCGCCGGAAGTCCTGGAACACTTTGCGCGGGAAAACCGAACCGCCTACAACCGCCTGTTTTCCTACGGCATCCGGCTGACCAGCATTTGCCCGCTGATGTATATGAACAACCCGCTGTGCAGCAAAAAGCCGGTGATCACCAATTCCAACAAGCTGCGCACTTACACATCCGCCCGCTATTTTACCGATGATGAAATCACCCGCATTGCTGTGAAGGGAGGGTTTTGAACATGGCCAGAACATTCAAAGGCCGCCCCGTGATTGCGGGCGAGCTGCCGCCGACGCCGGCCGTGGTTTCGCGCCAGGGGGTCAATACCCTGGCCAGCTTCCAAAAAAGTGCGCTGATGCACAAAAAAACCGTGATCTGCTCCGACCAAAACAACCCGGATATATACAACAAAGAGCTGACGGGCAAGGCGCTGTGTCTGCCCCAGACCATCGGTTCCACAACGGGGGGCATGGTGCTGTTCACCGTCTGCTCCCTGGGCATCGCCCCCGCGGCGATGCTCTTCGCCGAACCCATCGATTCCCTGGCCGCCGCCGGTGTGATCCTCTCCGAAGTCTGGGCAAAAGACCACATCATCGCAGTGGATACCCTCGGCGCAGAATTCCTGGAATACGTGCAGGACGGAATGCAAGTCAGCGTCGGCGCAGACGGGGTTGTTACGGTGGCGTGACCGGGGGAAGCAAGAGCCGCTTGCGGACGCAAGCGGCTGTTTTGCGGTTGTTGCGTTATTCGGGTGGGTCTGTTCACACTTGAATGCCCTTCAGCTTCAATGCAGTTTCGCCTAACTTCTGTTTGAGCTCTTCTTGATCTGCCTTTGAAAGCCGTTCCCATTTTGCTTTGTCCAGTGTTTCCGGGTTGTAGAGTAATTGCTCTCCTTCTCTGGTCATGCTGTAACCTCCTTTTCTTGAAATTCGATGTAAATGCGTTCGCATACACAGCGCCAAAGAAATTACAACGGCAGCAGCAAAAATGCCGCGCCCCCCATCTGAACCATCCCCCCGCCGTCGGCCTCGCCGATTTTTCTGTAAGAAGAGTTCAGAATATTGCCGTTCGCTTCCACATGCCCAACGGTTGTATAAGAGGAATTGCGAATGGTGCCGTTCGGCTCCACATGCCCGATGGTGGTGTAGGACGAATTGCGTATCGTGCCGTTTGCGTCCACCTCGCCCACGCGGGTTGAGGTGGCATTGCGGATGGTTGCCATCACGCACCCCTATCCTATCAGTCAAAATAAGACTGATCGCTGTATCCGTTGTCCTTCAACTTCATAACAAGTCTATCCAGGCGGTTCTTAAACAGCGCGTTAAACCACTTGGTATTGCCAAAAAG
>JAITNG010000102.1 GCA_031290595.1 Oscillospiraceae bacterium | reverse complement strand
ATCGAAGCCGCGCTGAACCCCAAAAAGCACAGCTACTACTACTTCCAGCACGACAGGAACAAAAAGATCTACCTTTCCAAAACCAAGGCCGAACACGACAAAGTGACCACCGACCTGGTCGTCAAAGGGCTGGCGCAATAGGCGTTGCTTTCAATTGCGAAACAGCCTAAAACCCCAAAGCCCGGGCATTCAGAAAGAATGCCCGGGCTTTTTGCGTGACTTTATCTGTCTTCCAGCAGTTCAAACATACCCGCTGCGTTCTCTTTGGTTGCGTATTCCTGCACGCTCAGCACGCGGGCGCGGATTTTGTGCGCCCCCATGGTGATAGTGATTTCGTCTTCCGGCTTGATCTCATAGGATGCGCGGGCGGGTTTGCCGTTGACGTCCACATGCTTTGCGTCGCACAGCTCGTTGGCGATGGTGCGGCGCTTGACCAGGCGGGAAACTTTTAGGTATTTATCCAGTCGCATCTGTGTTTTTAACCTACCCTTTCCTTACCCCTGCCCGGTGGTCTGCGTTTCCGGCTCCACAATGCCGGGCGTCAGGCTGACCTGGATGGTATAATCCCGCGCCAGGCCGTCCACCTTGAGGTAAACGCGTTGCCCCATCGGCGGCAACAGGAATTCATCCACGCCCTCCGGCAGGTTTTTGTAGCCGCTGATCACCACAACCCCGTTGACCATCCTGAAGTTGTAGCGGCCAAAATCTTCATAAAATTGCAGCAGCGCCTGGTAGCCGATTTCGTTGAATTTCATCGGCGTATCCATTGGAAGCGCCTCTGTTTGCATACGCTGGTTAAAATTCCCCAGGAAGAACGAGGGGAAGAGGAACTGCACCGTGCCCTCCGGCGAAGCGAATTCCGCTTCCAGGCAACTGAGCAGATAACGAGCGCCCTTGCGGTCAGGTTTTTCCGTCACGGGCTGGTATTGCCCGTCGTCATTTTGCACCACCTGCACGCTTTGCATTTCGCTCACGGAAAGGTAATAAAAGTCCGTTTGCGCCAGCGCACCCTCCCCGTTGGTCACGCGCAGCAGGATGCTGCCGCCGGGGCGTTCCATGGTGGCGTTTGCGGGCAACTGCTCCGCAATCGCGTCGGCAATTTCATCCAGCCCCAGGTTGGATTGGAATTCCACCCGGGTGCCGGCTTCGTTGGGCTGCGGCTTTTCTGCGGCCAGGCGCAGGGTCAGGCTGCCGTTGCCCCACGTGGAACGCACGGTGAACTCCTGCGCGCGCTGGTTGCAGCCGGTCAAGCCCAGGCAGAGCAGCGCAGCCGCCAGGAACAGGCAGAGCGCACGGCGCACGGCGCGCATACTTGGCTTCTTCATGTTTTTGACCACGCCCTTCCTCACAAAATCATCACAGCGGCAGGTGCGCCGCCAGCACTACGCCCGCAAACACGATGGATACCATCGAAAGCAGCTTGATCAGGATGTTGATCGACGGCCCCGATGTATCCTTGAAGGGATCGCCGACGGTGTCGCCCACAACGGCGGCTTTGTGGTTATCGGAACCCTTGCCGCCGTGGTTGCCCGCTTCCACAAACTTCTTTGCATTATCCCACGCGCCGCCGGAATTCGCCATCATCACAGCCAGCAGGAATCCGCTGACCAGCGCCCCTGCCAGTAGGCCGACCACGCCGGATGGCCCCAGCAACAGCCCGGCCACGATGGGCGCCAGCAAGGCCACAACGGAGGGCAAAATCATTTCCCGCAGTGAGGATTTGGCGCAAATATCGACGCAGGTGCCGTAGTCCGCTTCCGCTTCGCCGGTCATCAGCCCCTTGATTTCGCGGAACTGCCGCCGCACCTCATTCACAATGGATTGCGCTGCGCGGCCAACCGCCTTCATTGTCAGCGCCGCAAAAAGGAAGGGCAGCATCGCGCCGACCAGCAAGCCGACCAGCACCACGGGGTTGGTCAGTTCCACGTTGAGCGCAACGGCCTGGAGGCCGTCGGCCACGCGCTTGAGGTTGAGTTCATCGATGCGGTCTATGTAGGCGACGATCAGCGCAAGCGCCGTCAGCGCAGCGGAGCCAATCGCGAAGCCCTTGCCCGTGGCCGCCGTGGTGTTGCCCAGGGAATCCAGCGCATCCGTGCGTTCGCGCACTTCTTTGGGCAGAGCCGCCATTTCCGCAATGCCGCCCGCGTTATCCGCCACCGGGCCGTAAGCATCCGTGGCCAGGGTGATCCCCAGGGTGGAAAGCATCCCCACGGCAGAAATCGCGATGCCGTAAAGCCCCAGCGCAGGGTTGCTCGCCCCGCCGGAAACGAAGAACGAAATCAGCACCGAAATCCCGATGATAATCGCCGGGGCGACGGTGGAAACCATGCCCAGCGAGATCCCGCCGATGATCACTGTGGCCGAGCCGGTCTTGGTCGTTTCGGCCAGGTTTTTGGTGGGCTTATATGTATCGGACGTATAATATTCCGTAAAGAAACCGATGGCCACACCGGCGGCCAGGCCGGAAAGCACCGCGCCATACACGCCAATGTGCGCCCAGCCGAGCATCTTCCACACCAGCGGGAAGGCCGCCAGGGCAATCAGCACAGCGGAAAAGTTCGTCCCGCGGCGCAGTGCGCCCAGCAGAGCTTTTTGGTTGGCTTTTTCCTTGGTGCGCACCAGGAAGGAGCCAAGGATGGAAGCGACCACGCCGATACCCGCCATCGCAAGAGGGATCGTGACGGCCTGATCGCCGGATACGCTTTCGCCAATCGCGTTGGCCGCTGAAACGCCCAGCGCCATGGCCGAAATCACGGAACCCACATAGCTTTCATAAAGATCGGCGCCCATGCCCGCCACATCGCCCACGTTGTCGCCCACGTTATCGGCAATCACAGCGGGGTTGCGCGGGTCGTCTTCCGGGATCCCGGCTTCCACCTTGCCCACCAGGTCGGCGCCCACGTCGGCGGCTTTGGTGAAGATGCCGCCGCCCACCCGCGCAAACAGCGCCATGGAGGATGCGCCCATCCCAAAGGTCAGCATCGCGGAGGTGATCTCCCCTGCCGGGAGGCCGATGCCGTATTTGAGCAGGAAATACCACACCGAAAGATCGAGCAAACCGAGGCCGACCACGGTGAAGCCCATCACGGAACCCGCCGAAAACGCCACGCGCAGCCCGCTGTTGAGGCTATCGGAAGCCGCTTGCGCCGTGCGGGCATTGGCGGCCGTGGCAATCTTCATCCCCACAAAGCCGGAAAGGCCGGAGAAAAAACCGCCCGTGATGAACGCAAACGGGACGTAGGGCGTGAGCAGCTTCAGCCCAAAGGCCAGCACACTGAGCAACACAAACATCGCCGAAAAAAAGACGGCGACGATGGTATACTGCCGCTTGAGGTAAGCGTTTGCGCCCTTGCGCACCTTTTGGGAAATGTCGATCATTTTGGCGTTGCCCTGGGGCGCTTTGAGCACCCGCCGCGCCATCAGCAGGGCAAAGCCCAGCGCAAGCACCGCGCCAAGGGGGGTCAGGAAAACCAACATAAGCAGCCAAACTCCTTTGTTTCCAAGTTATTACTTTCCAATTATACCAAATGCGAAGTAAATTTGCAAGTGAAATTATAGGTTTTTGTTTTCTCCTTCACCATTGCATTTTATAATTCTGAAAAGACATCATACCGCCAAATTCTTGCAGGATTTTCAACTACATCCTGCAAAATTGCAGGAGATCATTCATATTCGCTTTCATACTGCGCCTGGGTGAGGAGCGCCGAATGGAAATCCACCGCTGCGCCGCCCAGGGTATAGATGCGCGGGACGCGTTGCCCCACCCGGCAAGCGGTTTCGTAATTGAAGCTGGCCGAAGCCGCGCCGATCTCTTCGAGCGTGACCGTGCAAGCCCCCTGCGTGCCGACCAGGGTGACTTCCTCTTCCAAGGCAACGCCCGGGATCTCCGTCGCATCCACCATGAATTGATCCATGCACACCCGGCCGAGGATGGGCGCGAACTGCCCGCGCACGATCACATGTCCCGCGTTGGAAAGCGCACGCGGATACCCGTCCGCATACCCCACCGGCAGCGTCGCCACCCGGGTGGTGCGCGTGGCCACGAAGGTGTGGCCGTAGCTGATCCCCGTCCCGGCGGGGACTTCCTTCAGATGCACAATGTGCGTCTTCCACTGCATAGCGGGTTGCAGGGGCATCCGCGCCTTTTGCACCTCTTCCGAAGGGTAGAGGCCGTAAAGCGAAATCCCCAGGCGCACCATATCATACGCGTCATGCGCTGCGATGCTTGCAAGCTCCATGATGCCCGCGCTGTTGCAGATGTGGCGAACCGGCACATGCAGCCCCGCCTGTTCCGCCGCAGCGCAAAAGGCCGCAAAGCGGGCAAACTGTTCCTGTGCCGAGGCCTTGTCAGCTTCATCCGCACGGGCAAGGTGGGTGAAAATACCCTCCGCTTCCAGGCCGGGCAGTTTGGCCAGCGCCGCCAGTTGCGCCGCAGTCGCCGGGGTATCCGGGAAGCCGATGCGCGCCATGCCGGTATCCACGGCAAAGTGCAGTTTGACCCGCTTGCCCGCTTTGCACGCCGCCTGTGAAAGGGCATGCGCCGCTTCTGCGCTGAAAATGGTCTGGCTCAACCCGGCGGCAACGACCACGTCATACTGGCTGGGGGAAGTATAGCCCAGCAGCAGGATGGGCTTCCTGATCCCCGCCGCCCGGAGCGTCAGCGCTTCTTCCAGCACCGCGACGGCGTAATATTCACACTTGTCTTCCAAAAAACGCGCCAGGGCGAGCGCCCCGTGGCCATAGCCGTCGGCCTTGATCACACACATCAGCCGCACCCCGGCAGGGATGCACGCCCTGGCGGCCTGCACGTTGTGCGCAATGGCGTCCAGCGAAATTTCCGCCCAGGTGCGGTGGTAATGCTGCATCCTATGCAACCCCCTCTTTTGATTTTTTCAGAGCTTTTCGAGCCTGTGCAGCGCTGCGGCTTCTGCGCGCGCCGCTTTTTGGGCTGCCTGGATTGTGACAGCCGCAAAGCACACCCGGTCGCCCGGCCTCGCCTGTGCCAGCAGGGGCAGGTCAACGCTGATCACCGTTGCGATTTTTGCGTAGCCCCCCGTGGTCTGGCAATCCGCCATCATCACAATCGGCTGGCCGGAAGCCGGCACCTGCACGCTCCCCGGCGCAATGCCGTCCGAAATTATATCGTACCCATGCACGGCTTCAATCCTGTTGCCTTCTAGCTTGATCCCCATGCGATCCGAAGCCGGGGTCACAGTATACCAGCCCCCCAGGAAGGTTGCAATGCCTTCCTGCGTAAAGTGCGCATCCTGCGGCCCCAACACGGCGCGTAGGCACACCTGCGTTGCATCGCCCGGCCAAAGCGGGGCGGGCAGCACGCGCTCTTCCAGCCTGGGCACAGGGAGTTCCGGGCAACGCAGGGGGAGCGTATCCCCCGCCCGGAGCTTGCGGCCCTCGTAGCCGCCCAGGCCGAACTTCAGGCTGGTGGAACAGCTGCCCATCGCGGGTTCCAAAGCAAAGCCCCCGGCGACGGCCAAATAGCTGCGCACCCCCGCCTTTGCGCTGCCGCAAATGAGGGTATCCCCCGCCCGCACGGCCACGGCGCGGTAACGCGGCAGTTGCCCGTAGCAGCTGGCGGCCATATCCGCCCCCGTGAGGGCGATGACGCAATCACAGCCGAAGGTGGCGGTGACGCCAGTCATAGTCATTTCCAGCACGGCCATATCCATGGAATTGCCCACAAGCAAATTGGCGCGGCGCATGGCGGCCAAATCCATTGCGCCGGAAGGGGAAAACCCGCTGGCCATCCAGCCAAAGCGCCCGGCGTCCTGCACCGTGGTGAGCATCCCGGGGCTTTGGATGGTCAGGGCGCGGCTTTCATCTATACGCATCCCTGCCGCACCTCCCAGATGGTTCCGCCCGCCGCCTGTTTTTGCTCCAGCTGAACATATTCTTGTTCCGTAACGGGCGCAAAGCGGATAAAATCGCCCGCGCCATAAAGAATCGGCTCCGCCCGGGCGGAGTCATAGGGGCGCACGGGCGTGCGGCCGATCAGCTGCCAGCCGCCGGGGGAAGCCAGGGGGTAAATGCCCGTCTGCTCGCCGCCGATGCCCACCGAACCCGCCGGGATGCCGGTGCGCGGGTTGGCAAGGCGCGGCGTGTGCAGCGCGGGTTCCAAGCCCCCCAAATAGGCAAAACCGGGCAAAAAGCCCAGCATATAAATCAAATAATCCGGCGCACTGTGCCGCCTGATCACCTCTTCTTTTGTTAAACCCGCGTGCGCGGCCACGAAGGCCAAATCTTCGCCGAACGCGCCGCCGTAGCACACCGGGATGACAAACACGCGCTGGCTCCCCTGCCCTGCGCCGCCCAAAGCGGCCAGCCGGGTGCGCAGCTTCTGCACCAAACGGTCATAGCCCAGGCGGCAGGGGTCATACAGCACCAGGAGCGAGCGGAAGGTCGGCACGCATTCGCGCACGCCACGGATGGGTTTTGCGGCCAAAGCATCGCACAACGCACGGATCCGGGCATTGATTTCCGGGTTGATTTCGTCGCCGAACGCCACGCTCAGTGCGGAATCCCCGGCAGGTAAAAAGGCAGGATAACTGTTCATCTATGCTTTCCCATCAAAAAAGCCAAGTTCAATCGTCTTTTCAAACCACGTTTTGCAGGTTTCACGCAGCGCCAGCGCTTCGCGGACGCATTCGCGCATCAGCGTCACGATGGAAGTGTTGATCGCCAGGCCGAAGCCGTCGATGGCCGGGATCATCCAGCCATACATATCGATCATGCCGTTTTGCGCGGCGGCGATGCAGGCCGCTTTTTCCAGCTCCGCATCGTGCATAATCTCCAAATCTCCCCGCAAAAAGGCCAGCGCGGCAATCATGCCGTAACAGCCCCAGTCGCTCACCGTGGCGGTGATCAGGTGATCCGCCGCCGTGGCCACGGCGATGCCGCCCGCGCAATCGACGCCGCTGTGGGTCTTGCAGCGGCAGCGCCCCGCGCCCGCATAGGGGATGTATCGTTCCAGCTGCGCGGCGATCTTGCCCATGCCGATCTCGTTGCCAAGGTCGCCGATGGCGATGTTCAGCACGCCCTTTTGCTGGTGCTTGCCAAACAGCACATCCATCTTGGCTTCCAGTTCGGTCATGTTGAGGCCGGTGGCGTTGTGGTATTCGCCGTTGGCGTTCGCGCCGGGGGCTTCGATGCTGACCACCGCAGCGGGTAGCGCCCGGGCGATGAGCGCATCGGCCTGTGCCCCGGCATTTTGATGTTCTTTTGTGAACGGGATGACTGCTATGGCCGTCGGCAGTTCCTTGATGGCATCGATGCTATCGTAGCTATGCACGCCGCAAACGGTGGCGATGGCCTTGGCGGCCTGCACGTTTTCCGCCTGGCAGACCAGCACGGGCTTTGCCCCAAAGGCCTTGATCAGCGCCCGCGCAAGCAGCACGGAACTGATGATGCCGTCGGTTTCGGCCTTCTTAAAAGGCCGCAGAACGAAGCCGGTGATGATGTAAACAAAATCGTCGGCTTTGATGGTCTTAAAAAGCTGCTTGGCGGCGTTCATGCAAAGCGGCTCGCCGGTGGCTTTGCGCGCAGCGTCATAAAGGATGCGGCACACGCCGTAGCCCCGCGGGTCAAGGTTGCTCAGGTCATCCAGGTTTTGGCCGAGGTTATAGAGGGTCAGTTCCTGTTGGGTCATGGGGAACCTCCTGTGATTTTTTGTTGGCGCAAACGGTCACGAGGGCTTGCGCCGTGCCAGCCACTTTTCCACCAAAATCCCTTTGTGGTTGATATTGTATGTTTTGCTGGTGCAAAGGATGATCGTTTCTTCGATGGAGGCAAGGGCAATGGCGACGCTCGCCCCAAAAATCAGCCAGTAATTGATCTCCTGCATCAGCACGCAAACGGGCAGGGCGAAAAAGAGCGCGGTGCCCAGCGCCTTGAATGTATACGTGTGTATCCCGTTCCACTGCTTGAACCGCACATAGGTCAGCACGGAAGAAAACACCTTGAACGCAATACCGGCGCCGATGGTCGCCAAAAGTTTGATGTTCTCCGCCAGGGAATCCTTCAGGAAGCCCATCAAAAAGACGACGCTCACAAAGGCGCACAAAAAGAGCAAAATATCAGCCAGCCCGTCCAGCTTGCCCCCCAGGTCGCTTTCCACATGGAAGCGCCTTGCGATATACCCGTCCAGCACATCGGATAGGCCGGACAAAAGGTAAAGCACAACAAATGCGGCGGGCTGCGTAATACGCGCCAAAACCGGAAGGCTCAACGAGGCGAAAATCCGAAAAATGGAGAGTACGTTTGGAATATATTTCAAGGGTTACTCCTCCTCACGCTGTTTCGGCAATAAACTCATCCCAAAGGTATTTGTGCAGTTTGGCCAGCAGCTCCGGCGCTTTGCCGCCCACGGGCTTGCCATCCACACTTTCGGCGGCCAGGCCGAAGGAACCTGCGCTGGAAATCAGCACTTCATCGGCGGCAAAAACATCCGCCACGGTGTAGGCGGTTTCATCCACCGGGATGTTCAGCGCCTTGCAAGCCTTGATCAGGTGGGCGCGGGCGATGCCGGGCAGGATCAAATGATCGGTCGGGGCGGTGATGAACACGCCGTCCTTAATAATATGGCAATTGCTGTGAGCGCATTCGGTCACGCGCTCACCCCGGTGGAAGATGGTTTCATCCGCACCGGCCTGTTTGGCTTTTTCGCTGGCCACGCAGCTGGGCAGCAGGTTCAGCGTCTTGATGTTGCAGTGGAGGAAGCGCGTATCTTCCAGCGTGATCAGCTTGACCTTCTTACTGAGCGGCTGCACGTCCACCGGGCGGAGGATGATCCAGAGGTTCGGCTGCACGTCGGCTTCCGGGTAGACATGGTTGCGGATGCCTGTACCGCGCGTCGCTTGCCAATAGACAAAGTTTTCGCCGGTATCCATCTTGCCCACCATCTCGTTCAAAATGGCCTTGAGTTCTTCCTTGGTCTGGGCAAGGTGCATCCCCAGCAGCCCTGCGCTGTTATAGAAACGATCCACATGCTCATCCAGCGTGAAAATCTTATAGTGGCGGCTGTAGGTCGCGTCATAAACGCCGTCGCCAAAATAACAGACGCGGTCGTTCATCGGCACGGTCATTTCTTCCAGAGAGCCGTAATTTCCATTGTAATATCCAAGCTGTTCCATTGCGTTCAGGCCAACTTTCTTCAAATTTTACTGTTCCATTTTACACCTTTTTCTTTCTGTTGTAAACCAACCTAAAAAAATACTGCGCTTTTCTTGATTACAGCCTTCAAAAGAGAAAGTGGCAGAAAAATTTTCTGCCGTCCATTGGATTTTTTTGAAATTATGCGTGGTCTTTTGGGGAAAAGAGGCGGATCAGCAGAGCCAGCAGCATCGCCCTGCGTTTGGCCGCCAGCGTGCGCACAACGTGCGCGAGCCTGCCCGGGAACACGACCGCAAACAGCTCCGGCGGCATGGCCAGCAGCGCTTTCATGGGTTCCGATTGCAACAGGCGGCGCAGCTGCGGCATGGCCGTGCGGCGCCCCCGCGCCCGCGCCAGGCGCCAGATTTCGTGGAATGTTTCCACCGCCACGCCCTCCCGGCAATGCAGACGGGCTTCCACGGCGGAAACGCCCAGGGCTTCAAACAGCGGGAGGTCGCTCAAATGCTGTTGCCAGATGCGCTCTGCCGGTTCATGGCGCAGGGCGTTGACCGCGCTGCCCGGCACCACGCGGTAACGGTAAAGCGCCTGTGGCGTGTAGGCCGCCCGCCCACAGTGCGCCAAATAGCGCAGCAGGAACTCGCGATCCTCCCCGTGGGTTCTGCCGGGGGGCAAGCACAGGGCGTTTTCTTCCACGATGCTGCGCCGGAAGAGCTTGGTGCAGATGGAATTGCAGCAGTTGAAGCGCATGAGCAGCAGCGCCATGTCACCCAAAATCACCCGGCGGTCAAACCCGCCTGCGGGCAAGCCGGGGCAAGCCACCGCATCGCCTTCCCAGCCCTGCGCAAAATTGCGGAAGGTGCAGATGCTCAAATCCGCCGCATGATCTTCCGCCTGTTCATAAAGAACCGCCAAAAAATCCGGGGTCAGGCAGTCGTCGGCGTCCAAAAAGGCGAGGTATTCCCCCCGGGCGAGCGCCAGCCCCGCGTTGCGCGCCGCACTGACGCCCCCATTGGGCTGGTGGATCGCATGAATCCGGGGGTCACGCGCCGCCCACTGGTCACAAAGGCCGGGCGAAGCATCGGCGGAACCGTCGTCCACCAGCAGCAGCTCCCACTGCGCAAAGCGCTGCGCCAGCACAGAATGCACGCATTCATCCAGGTACGCCGCTGCGTTGAACACCGGGACGATGACGGAAATGATCGGGTTCATTTTTTCCGCCCCCGGAAGAAGCCGTGCTTCTCTTCAGGCGGCAACGGCGGCGCTTTGGGCGGGGAAGCGGCGGAGCTTGCGGGGAACTGCCCGCGCAGCTGCTCCAACTGGTTGCGCTGTTCGGCGCTCAAAGCCTCCGGCACCTCCACCTGGATGCGCAGGAATGCGTCGCCCTTGCGCCCGCCGCCATCAATCACGGGGACGCCGCGGCCACGCAGAGTGATCACCGTCCCCGGCTGCGTACCCGGGGCGATGCGCTGCTCAATTTTGCCGTCCAGGGTCGGCACCTGGATGGTATCGCCCAAAGCGGCCTGCCAAAACTGGACGCCAATGTCGCACAAAAGGTTGTAGCCGTCCCGCTCAAAGATCGGGTGTGGCCGCACCGTCACGCCGATGAGCAGATCGCCGGGCGTGCCGCCGTTGACCCCCTTGTTGCCCTCGCCGCGCACACGGAGCACCTGGCCGTCGTCAATCCCGGCCGGGATGCTGCATTCAATGGGCACGCGCTTGCGCACCCGGCCGCCGCCCCGGCACTTCGGGCAAGGGGAATCGATGCTTTTGCCGCGCCCCTGGCACTGCGGGCAGGGCTTGGATGTGGAGATCACGCCAAAGGGTGTGCGCTGCTGCACCGTCTTTTGGCCGGAGCCGCCGCATTCCGGGCAGATGCGGGGGGAAGTCCCCCTGGCTGCGCCGGAACCGCCGCAGTCGTCACAGGCTTCCACCCGGTTGACTTCCAGCGTGCGGCGGCAGCCGTGCGCGGCTTCTTCAAACGCGATGATGGTATGTTCTTCCAGGTCAGGCCCCCGGCGGGGCGCGTTGGGGCTGGCGGTGGTAGTACGCCCGCCGCCGCCAAAGCCGCCGAAGATATTCCCAAAAAGGTCGCCCAGGTCGCCGAAGTCGAAGTTCCCCTGGAAGCCGCCGCCCGCCCCCGCATTGGGATCCACCCCCGCGTGGCCGAACTGATCGTAGCGCCCCTTCTTCTGCGGATCGGAAAGGACTTCATAGGCCTCGTTGACCTCCTTCATCCGGGCTTCCGCTTCCGCGTCATCCGGGTGAAGATCGGGGTGATATTGCTTCGCCTTTTGGCGGTAGGCCTTTTTGATTTCATCCTCGGAAGCGCCCTTTGCAGCCCCCAGCACATCATAAAAATCTCGTTTTTCAGCCACGAAAGTGCTCCTATCCTTCTAAATCAAGCTCGGCTAAACCTGTGAATTCCCGATTTTATCGAACACCGTTTCCAGCGTAATCACCCGGTTCGCCATTTGCGCCAGTTCCACAGACATCCCGGAAGAGAAGCTCCAAAGCTCCGTTTCCCAGCCTTCCTCATATGCTGCCTGGATGAGGGGAACAAAATCCCGGTCGCCCGAAAGCAGCTTCAAAATGGCCGGGCGCGGGTGCTTATAGATCGCTTTAAGCCCCTGCGCAACCACTTCGGTATCCACCGCCTTTTCACCAGCCGAGCTGCGCTCGTGGGTGATCACTTTGAACCCCTGCGCCGCAGCGGCGTTCCAGACGGAATCGTTGGGGGGCGGCGTGGAGCCAACCAAAATGGCGCGCACCAGGCGGTGGCCGTTTTGCACCTCTTTGAGCAGCGAACCAAAGTCCACGCGCCAAGACCAATCCTGCGGCGGTTTCCCGTCCGGCTGATTGGGCATCCCTTTGGTGTGCGCGGCGTATTTCATGCCCTCAATCCATACGTTTGAGTTATCAACCAGGATGATGCACTCTGTAGCTGCGTCCATTTTATTGCTCCTCCTATTAAAATCATTACAGTAGTCAGGCCTGCGGAATATCGTCTTCCGGCGCTGCGTCGCCGCCCGGGAAGCCCTCTGCGCCGGGGAAGCCGCCGTCCTCCTGGCCGCCCGCCTGCTGATAGAGCTTTTCGCTCAGGGCATAGAACTTGGTTTGCAGTTCATCCTTGCGGCTCTTGATCAAATTGGTATCCTGCCCGGTGAGTGCGCTGCGCAGCGCTTCCACTGCGGCGGTGATTTCGGTTTTATCCTCTTCGCTGAACTTATCGGCGTTTTCGTTGAGCAGCTTCTCGCTCTGGTATGCCATCTGGTCGGCCTCGTTGCGCAGGTCAATTTCTTCCCGGCGCTGCTTATCCTCCTGGGCAAACTGCTCCGCTTCGTGGACGGCTTTTTCGATGTCGTCCTTGTTCATGTTGGTCGAAGAAGTGATCGTGATCGACTGCTCCTTCTGGGTGCCAAGATCCTTGGCCGAAACATGCACGATGCCGTTGGTATCGATGTTGAAGGTCACCTCCACCTGCGGCACGCCGCGCCGGGCGGGGAGGATGCCGTCGAGGTGGAACACGCCCAGGGTCTTGTTATCCTTGGCGAATTCGCGCTCGCCCTGGAGGACGTGGACTTCGACGGAGGGCTGGTTATCGGAAGCCGTAGAAAAAATCTGGCTCTTTTTGGCCGGGATCGTCGTGTTGCGGTCAATGATGCGGGTGTTGACCCCGCCCATGGTTTCAATCCCCAGCGAAAGGGGCGTCACATCCATCAGCAGCAGCCCCTTGTTGATGTCGCCGCCCAGCAAGCCCGCCTGGAGCGCCGCACCGACGGCCACGCATTCATCGGGGTTGATGCCCTTGAAGGGTTCCGCGCCGAGGAAGCCCTTGACGGCGTCCTGCACGGCGGGGATGCGGCTGGAGCCGCCCACCATCAGTACCTTGCTGATCTCGCCAACCTTGAGCTTACTATCCTGGAGCGCCTGGCGCACCGGCACCATCGTTTTTTCGACCAAATCGGCGGTCAGTTCGTTGAACTTGGCGCGGGTGAGGGTGGTTTCCATGTGCTTGGGGCCGGTTGCATCCGCCGTGATGAAGGGTAGGCTGATCTGGCTACTCGTCACGCCCGAAAGCTCAATCTTCGCCTTTTCCGCCGCCTCTTTCAGGCGCTGCATAGCCATTTTATCGCCCCGCAGGTCGATGGCGCTGTCCTTCTGGAATTCCAGCGCCATCCAGTCGATGATGCGCTGGTCAAAATCGTCGCCGCCCAGGCGGTTGTTGCCCGCCGTGGCCAGCACCTGCTGCAAGCCGTCGCTCAGTTCGATGACGGAAACATCGAACGTGCCGCCGCCCAGGTCATAGACCATGACGTTCTGGTCGGCCTCTTTATCCACGCCATAGGAAAGCGCCGCCGCCGTCGGTTCGTTGATGATGCGCTTGACGTCCAGTCCCGCAATACGCCCTGCGTCCTTGGTCGCCTGGCGCTGCGCATCGGTGAAGTAGGCCGGGACGGTGATCACCGCTTCGCTGACCGTTTCACCCAGGTAGGCTTCCGCGTCCGTCTTGAGCTTTTGCAGGATCATGGCGGAAATTTCCTGCGGGGTGAATTTCTTGTCGTCGATGGTCACGCGGTAATCCGAACCCATCTGCCGTTTGATGGAAGCCACCGTGCGGTCCGGGTTGGTGATGGCCTGGCGCTTGGCCACCTGCCCCACCATGCGTTCGCCGTTTTTGCCGAATGCCACCACGCTGGGCGTGGTGCGCGCGCCTTCCGCATTGGGGATGATGACGGGTTCGCCGCCCTCCATCACCGCCACGCAGGAATTTGTCGTCCCCAGGTCAATACCGATCATCTTTGCCATATGCTTATCCTCCTGAAATTAATGTTATTTTTATTGTTGTGAAAAATCATCGCCTAATTTACCGCTTTCACCGTCGCCACGCGCAGCACGCGCTCGCCCAGCCGCCAGCCCTTTTGGAACACATCCGCCACGGCGTTTTTGCCAAAGTTTTCGTCTTCCCCGTGCAGCACCGCCATGTGGAGCGCCGGGTCAAAATCATCGCCCGCTTCGCCGAAGGCTTCCGCGCCCAGGGCGGCGAATACGCCCGCCAGCTGGCTATAGATCATATCGACGCCCTTGCGGAATTCCGCAAAATCCTGTTCCGCAGCCGCCGCGGGTAGCACACAGGCGCGCTCAAAATTATCCAGCACCGGCAGGAAGGGCTTCAGGGCGTCCGCCTTGGCGATTTGGTAGCTCTCCTCCCGCTCCCGCTGACTGCGCTTGCGGTAGTTGTCGTATTCCGCCGCCAGGCGCAACAGCTGTTCCCTGCTCTGCGCCAGTTCCCCCTCCATCGCCTCCAGTTCCGCAACAACGGGGTCCAACACTTCCGCTTCCGCCTGTTCCTGCTCGCTTTCCGGCGGCGGCGCCGTTTCAGGTTGCTTTTTTGCCATGCGCTTCGCTTCCTTTCTTCTTGATCTTAAAGTCTTCAAACATCCGGCTGCGGGAAGTAAACCGCCGCCGGGAAGTGCAGCACATTCAAGTTGGCACACAGCGGCTGCAACGGCAGCTGCGCATACCCCGCCGCAAGGCTGCGTTCAAACGCCGCGCCCCACACCCGCGCAACCGCTTGCACGGGCAACAGCTGCCCGTCGGAATAATACATCACAGGCGAATCGGGATCCGCCGGATCCTGGCAATAAACAAGGATCAGCGCCAGGCCGCTGCCGTATTCGCCGGGGCAATAGCCCACCTCTTTTTTGCCGGTTCTGAAAATCCCGAACCAATAGAGTTCGTATTCGACCCTGTATACGCCGACGGAATTGAGCATCAGCGGCCGCCAGTGCCAGCCTTCCGGCCTGTCGCTCAGCGTCGCGGTGTAGGAACCTTCCTCATAATCCGCCGCGCGCCCCGCTTTGTTTGGCTTCTGGGTGCATAGGCACTCCGTCACATCCGGCGGCAGCCACGCGTCGTCTTCCAGAATCAGTCCGCTGCGCCCGTTTTCTTCGTAAGTAACCGTTTCATCAAAATAGGGGTTGTGCAAACCGTAGAACACCTCCCCTGCGTCATGTTCCCAGGACTTCCAAACGGGGTCTTCGGCCACCGGCAAAAGCACATCCCACCCGCGCGTAATGCCGTCCAGCTTCAGGATCGCCGTTTTGTGGTTTTGATGTTCCACATAGCCGCGCACACTCAGCAGCGTCACTGCCGAAGCAAGCAGCACCGCTGCAAGGAGCAGCGCCCCGCGCCTGCGGCGCAGCCAGCGCCTGAATGCACGCCGTTGCCGGGAGCGTTGTGCGTCCGTCATGCTATTCCTCCAAACTTTGGCTTAACAATCCCCCCACCAGCTCCGTCACAAAGCGCAAGCTGGGGATCACGTTTGCATAATCCAGCCGCAGCGGCCCCAAAATGCCCAGCAGACCGCACGCCGCGCCGCCGATGGAATAGGGCGACACAATCAGGCTCATTTCGCGCAGCGCCGGGCTGGGCTGGGGTGCTTCCGCGCCAAGCGCAACCCCGATGCCCCCGGTCTGCTGCCGCGCCGTGGATTCCCACAGCTGCCGCAGCAGCAGCGCCGCACTGCGTTCCAGCTCCTGCTGGGGCAAGCCGCCGGAATCCCCCACCAGCATTTCCTGCTCCGCCGCTTCGCGGGCAAGTTCGGCCACCGCCGCCAGCAGCGCAATCATCGGCAGCATCTGCTCCCCCGCTTGCACCGCCAGGCTTTGCATCGCCGCGCGGTTGATTTCCGCCAGCGGGCGACCCAGCAAGTGCGTCTGCGTGAGGTTCCCGAAGGCCTCCCGTGTTTCCGCCGTCAATTCGCATTCTATGCGGATGATGCGGCTCTTGACCACGCCCCGGTCACTCAGCAGCGCCACCATCGCCATCCGTTTGCCGACCGGCACCATTTCAAGCCGCCGGAGCTTGGAATCCGCACCGCCGTGCGCGACGCACAGCGCCGTGCAGTCGGTCAGCTCCGCCAGGAGCTTGCCCGCGTTTTCCAACAGCCGCTCCGGCTCGCGGGCGCGTTCGCGGAGCCTGGCTTCAAGTTCCCTGCATTGGGCGGGGTTCAGCGCACGCCCCGGCAGCAGCCTTTCAATATAAAAGCGATAGGCCAGGGGCGACGGCGCGCGCCCGGCAGAGGTATGCGGCTGTTCCAAAAAGCCGAGTTCCGCCAGCTGCGCCATTTCGTTGCGGATGGTGGCGGAGGAAAGCGCATCCGGCAGCAGCTCCATCAGCCGCTTGGAACCCACCGGCTCGCCGGTCTGGTTATAAAACTCCACAACGGCGCAAAGGATCCTTCGTTTTCGCTCGCTCAGTTCCACGGTTCCACCACCTCCCCCAAAAGTCAAAATTAGCACTCGCCGCGTTTGAGTGCCAGCGAGTGCTATTATCATACCCCACCCGGGGTGGATTTGTCAATGCAATAAATGTAAATACTTTGTTAATTCGCCCGGAACAGGCGCTATTCGGCTACCCCGGCGTAGGCTAGCAGCAGATAATCCGCCGCGTCAATCGTGCCGTCGCCGTTAAAATCGGCTGCGGCCAGGAATGCCGCGCCCCTTGCGGCAAGATCAACCGCCCCGGCCAGGTGCAGCTCCAGCTGCTGCGCATCGGCGGCATTGACCCGCCCGTCGCCGTTCAGGTCGCCTTCCACCGTGACGCTGTAGGCGACGCTGCGGCCAAAAATATCCACAACACTGATTGCGTCGCCCGTTGCGGCATAGGCATCCGGCGTACCCGCCGCTTTAGCGTAAACAATGCTGGCGTAAGCCCCCACCGCCTCAAGATCATCGCCTAAATCAGCCGCGCGGGTGCGCGCCGCAACCTGCGCCACGCGGCGTTCCCCTTCCAGCACAAGCACGTCGGCGTCATCCGTTGGCTGAAGCGCCGGTTCGACCCCCGGCGAAAGGCCAAGCGCCGTCGTCACGGCCAGCTTTGCGTTGAGCATGGGGTAGCGGGTGTAGACATAGCTTGTGCGATCCTTCACAACAACGGGTGAAACCGCAGCGTTCCTGAGCAGCGCGCCGATCTCCCAGCCGCTGAGGGCGGGGTTGGCGGCGCTCATCAGGGCGGCTGTGGCCGAAACCAGGGGCGCGGCCATGGAAGTGCCGCTGGATTTGACATATTCATCGGCGACAACGCCCGCGCCGAAGATGCTCGCCCCGGGGGCATATACATCTACACGCGTGCCGATGGAGGTTCCGTTATAGGTGTTGGTGGTCATCGTCCACTGCTTGAAGCTGCCGTCGCTTTCCTGCTGCACCGCACCCACAACCAGGATCAAATCGTTGATCTGCGCCGCAACTTCGGCGCTCTTGCCGGTGTTGGTCGGGGTTACACAGGCAAAAAAGCCGTTGTTGGAAGCATCCACGTTGCGCTGGTTCCCGGCGGACTGCACCACCACAAAACGGCGGAACTGCGGCACCGTGCCGCCGTAAGAGAGCATCTGCGCCAAAAGATCAGCCGCCGTCTGGGCATAGGTATTCTTTTGCGTCTGCGTCAGTGAAAAACTTGATCCGGCGACTTCATTCGAGATCAGGCCGACGGAAAAATTGACTGCCCGCGCACCGTATATTACGCACTGGATCAAACCGTCATACAAAACGCTTTCGGTCGTGCGGCCGCTGCTTGCTTTGTCCCAATCCAGGGCAAAGACCTTGGCGTCCCAGCAAAGCCCGGCAAGCCCTTTGCCGTTGTTGGCCTTGGCAGCGATCAGCGAAGCCACGGCGGTGCCGTGCCAGGTGGCCACCGACGCAAAGCTATAATTATGCTCGCCAAAGGCTGCGGGCGTTCTGAAACTGGTGAGGTTGGTAACGATCCCGCCCGCAAATTCCTCGTGGCTGGCCAGCACGCCGGTATCCACCACGCCGATGCAGGGCTGTTCGGCCAGGTATGCGTTGGCTTCCCAGGCTTCTGGCGCTTCAATCGCATCCATATACCAGCGGTTGGTGGCCGCGCTGGGGTAGCCCGGGGTCGCCCAGGGGTCGTTTGTCACCACCGCCTGGGGGTAGAGCTGCAAAACATGATCCACCCCGGCAGCCGTGACCCCCGGCTGGCGTTCCAGCGTTTTGCACAAGGCCTCCAGCGCCGCCAGGCTTTCGCCCTGCACCGCAATTTCCCATTTGCCGATGGCGTCCGCCCGGCCAACGATCTCGCCGTCCACGGCTGCAAGCGCCTGTGTCTTCTGCGCCTGTGTCGCATCCGGCGCAAAATAGACGATGGCAATATTTTTCACATACGCCAGGCCACTGGGTTCATCCCTGGCAAAATCCGCCGGGTCCGCCGCATAGGATTGCACCGGGGGCAGATCCACCGCATCCGGCGCTACGCCCGGCAACGGCGGTTCCCCAAACGGAGCCGTCTGCTGTAGGCCAAGCCCGGCCACGGTCAGCAGCAGCACCAGAACAAGCGCCAACAGACGCTCCCATCTCTTTCCCTTCATTGTCGCTCAACTCCTTAAAGTTTTCCATCTATATAGTATCACAGAAGGCCGACTTTGTCAAACGGGAAAGATTGCGAGTGCGATTTTTTATCCACCTGTATTGATTTTTGCCCCGCGATGGTATATAATGGTCATATCAAAATTTGGGGAGGTTCTATTATGATTACCATCGTTGCAAAAAACATTGTGAAACCCGG